>CAZUUQ010000120.1:0-7037 GCA_964622625.1 uncultured Phycisphaeraceae bacterium
CCATCAAGGTGCGAACACGTGAGGTGACGGCGGCTGACGCGCAGCGCGTCCTGCGTCTGCTGGCCGATCACGTGGCCCAGGGCTGTTACCGCGTCCTGGCCATCGGCGCAGGTGAGTACGCGCTCGCCCGTCAGTGGCTGGCGGCTTTCACAACACCGCTGCGCGCCCTCGATGCCCTGCATCTGGCGGCGGCGGCCCGGGCCGCCTTGCCGCTGATGACAGCCGACCGCGACCTGGCCCGCAGTGGCCAGTCACTGGACGTCGCCGTCGAACTGCTGCGATAGACGCGTCATGCGGTTCACTCAGGTCAGCCGGGGTCAGCCGGGGTCAGGCCACCTCCACCCATTCGGCGAACACGGCCAGCTTGGCGGTGACCGACACGGTGACTCCCTCTTCCAGCGGCTCGCTGCGGCTGAAGTTGGTGATGCTGAAGTCGCCCAGCGGCCCTTCGGCGCCCGAGGCGTCGCGTGCGCCGGTGAGCACCGCCAGGCGAATGGTTCCGGCGCTGAGGAACGCGGTCTTGACCGCCTCGAAGCCCGCGTCGCCCGGCTGCCAGAGCATCTCGAACTCAGCGGTGCACTCGCGCAGCGTCGGTGCGGTGGCGCGCCAGCCCTGGTTAGCGCGGGTGGTCACGTCGGCCTCGCCGGCCTCGAGCGTGAGGGTGACGTCGCGGACGTTGCCCATCTCATCGAGCGCGCTGAGGGCCGCACCGGCCGCGCCCTGGTAGATCTTGGCGTTCATGCCCAGCAGGAAGGTTTGGGACATTGGGGGAACTCCGAATGGCGGCACGCGGGCCGCAGGTCAACGACGATGAACGCTGTCGCGCCACATGGCCGCCAGCAAGGGTCTTTGGCGTTCGAAGGCCGGACCCATGAACGGACGCGGCCGGTAGCGCACCTGTCTGCGCGCCTGTCGCCGTCCGGTGCGTCGCGTCAGCGTCGCCACGCCGCCGTGCTCCAGCAGGGATGGGGCCTGAGCCGTAGCCGGGGTGCGTCCCCGCTGGTCCAGTCGCGCCGGGCCGATCACCACACTGCGGGCCTGCGTGTCGTAGCCGAAGAAGATGAAGCGTTTGAGCAGACCCGTGTGCGAACTGGGCGGCGAGCCGGGCGGCGCGGAGCTGCGACGCTTGCGGATCGACGAGCGGGCTGCGCGACGCACGAAGGCACCGAACTTCGACAGCACCTTGCGCGTGGTCGCGTCCATGCGGTCGATCACCGCCTTGCGATCGAAGAACACACGCTTGACGTCCAGATCGATCATGACCGCAGTCTCAAGCCACCCAAGCCCCGCAACCCCCTCAAGCCAGGCGCGTCAGCACCGTCGCGTAGCGCCGCCCGCGAATCTCCTCGACGATCACGCCGCTGCCCACTGACACCGACGCGGGAAGCGCCTCCTGCAGACGCAGCAGCACCCCACCACCATCGCCCGGCGGCTCCTGCGAAGCCGGGCCAGCCGCGACGATGCGTGTGGCGAACAGATGGTCGGGCAGACGCAGCAGTTGACCGGCCAGGTTCGACGCCTCGCCCTGGTAGTCCGGCATCATCACCACGATCTGATCGGCGCTGATCACGGCCGTGACGGTCGCGGCCGTCGCGTCAGTCATGTGGTTCATGGCGGTCTGCACCTTCGTCAGCAGAGAATCGATGTCCGACAGGGCGATGGCCAGTTGATCGCTGTCCACGGCGCTGAACGGTGCGTAGGGCCCGATGAAGGCCGGGCCCTGCGGATCACGCGGCCGCCAGATCTGGTCGAATTGCAGATTGACCGCCGCGTTCAGCTCCGTATTGACTTGCAGCGGCGATTGGTCGTCGATCAGCTCGCGCCCATGCGTGGCCACGGGATCGCTCAACGCTGCTGCCCACGCGTCGGCGTCGTAACCCTTGAGCGGGTCGGCGCTGTCCTGCAGGCGGCGGTAGGCGTTGGCCACCAGGCTGTCGGCGTGATTGCGGATGCACAGTCGGACGATCAGTCCGTCGCGGCACTGGTTGTCGAAGATGCAGTGCACATAGCGAACCGCCTCGTTGTTCACGTCGTCACCGTTCTCGACGCGGTTATCGATCACCACCCGGCGCGTGCCGGTGTTGCGCATGACGATCTGCGTGTGGTAGCTGCGCTGCCAGTTGATCCGCTGACCTTCGGGATCGGCGTTGCGACAGAACCCACGAATTTGACCACCGCCGCTGGCGTCGCTGAAGTCGGCGTCGATCACGCCGTTGAGGCACCAGCCGCCCGTCCGCGCCCCGTGCAGCGCCAGGGCCGTGCTGGTGCGCAGCCGGTAGTGCGGGTTGATCCGCACCACGCCCGGGGTCCAGATCTCGCAGGTGGTGTCCTCGCCCATCGACTCGAACACGTCGTCGACGATGAAGATGCGCTGACTGGCCAGCGTTGAACCCGCATCGCGTCCGGCGACCATCGACGCGCCCCACGTCGAGGGACGGCGGCAGCGGTACAGCCCGTCGCTTCGACCGGGCACCGTGCGGCAACCCCACAGCACGATCAGCCGAAGGGGGTTGTCGGGCGTGGATGATCCGTGGCTCTGGAAGGCTGTGCCGCCACTGGTATACGCCACACTCGTGGGCAGGCCGCCGTAGGGCACAGAACACTGGTGGCAGATCCACTCCTGGTCGCCGTGGGTGGTGTAGTTGTTGAAGATCCCCGTGGGACTGCCGATGGCGAAGCCCGCAGTGCAATCGATGAAGGTGACGATGCCGCCGCTGGCCGACCCGGCCACCGCGTACTGGGCCAGCGGGTGGGCGCTGGAGTAGTAGACCTCGCAGTTGGAGACCACCACCGCCTGCGAGCCGGTCACCGACGTCTTGATGCCGTAGTTCTGGTTGAGCGCATTGGCCGGGTTCATGCCCCAGCCGTCGCAGCGGATCGAGTCGATGCGGCAGCCGTCGCCGGTCACCAGCACACCGTCCACATCGTTGCTCAGCGCATACTCAAGGTTGACGGCGTTGGGATCGGCGCCGATGTTGATGTGCAGCTCGCCGCCGGCAGCATCGTAGAACCAGGTGTTGGCGTTCGCCCCGACCTCCGTCGCGCTGGCCGCGCGGTGGATCGGCGTCAGGCGGTCGGCCACCTTCCGCACCCAAGCGACCGTCGACGCTTCGGCCAGCTTGTAGTGGTTGCCCGATACTTGCGTCCACGCTGATCCGGCGGGAACCTGCTGGGTAAAATTGGAGAACAGAGGCCGGTCGCCCGTGCCGTAGGCCCCGACCGTGACGTAATTCTTGTCGGCGGTCAGGCCCAACGCCTCGCGCCACTCCTGGCCGCGTTTGAACAGCAGGGCCAGGCCGTCGTCGTCCTGTTCCCATGCGGCGTGGACGGCCTGCGCCTTGGCGAGGGTCTTGAAGGGCGCGCCGATCGACCCGTCGCCCGTCTCGTCGTCGCCCGCTGTGGCGTCGAAGTGGTAGACCGTCGCCCGCTCAATGGGACACTCGGCCAGGCGCTTGCGCAGCAGGTCGAAGTACCAGCGCCGGAAGGCGAAGGTCAGAGCCGACGGCGGCGGACCGACGAGTTGGCTGTAGGCACTGGCCATGCGGTGGCTACCTCAGAAGGCGATAGGTCACGGTCAACACACTGGTGAACTGGCGAAGCTGCTCGAGGTGCTCGGGCGCGAAGATCGGCTGATTGGCCGTGGCCACCCACGCGGCGGCGGGCACTTGCGTCAGCAACCGGCCGCGCAGGTGGTCGGCGACCGCCTGCACCAGGGTCATCAATCCGTCGAGGGCCGCGTCGTCGAGCGTCGGCGGCTTGTGCTGGATGCCGATGTCGATCTCGACGTCCAGCCGCGTCAGCGACCGGGTTGCTCCGGTCATCTCGATACCGCGCGGCACCACGCTCACCTGCAGGTCCTTCATCGCCGGCAGATCGAAGCTGGGCTTGTAAACGCGACGGGCCGTGGCCAGACCGGCCAGCGGACTGTCCGGGGCATTGAGCTGCGCCGTCACGGCGTCGGCGATGTCGATGACGATGCTCACGGTCCTAGACTCCAAACAGCAGCTTCCACACCGCCGCCACCGCAAGGGCCGCCACCGACGTGGCGATGATCCACAGCAGCTTCGAACGCGCGGCCTCGGCCGATTCCAAGCGGTCCAGACGCACCTTGATGCCGGGGTTGCCGTTGCCCGGCGTGCCGCGAATCGCCTCGTCGAGGCGATCGAGCTTGGCGTGGATCGACGCCAGTTCGGCCCGGCACACCCGCTCGTACTGACCGCCGCAGTCGCTCATAGCTTGCCCACGTCCTTGGTGTGAATCCGCATCGTGGTCCGGTACGGATCGCTCCATCGCCACCCCCGGAAGTCCGGCCCCAGGGCCATCACCTCGTACAGACGCCCGTCGGCCACGATCACGTCGCCGGGCTGCGGCTCACTGAACGTCGGTCCCAGGTCCTCGGCCGCGATCAGGAAGTCGGCGACCTGGGCACCGACCGTCAGGCCCGATTCGTCAGCCACTTCGTAGCGCGTGCGGCCGAAGGTGGCGGCGACGGGCAGTTGGGTCGCCTCGCGGCGATAGGTCACCTGGCTGGAGCAGTGAGCCGCACGCTGCTGCTCCAGCCAGTGCGAACCCTGACGCAGAAGGTCACCCACGTTCGAAGTCTCCCGGCTACTGGCTCAGGCGCACGCGAACGATCGCGTCGTCGTCGCCTGCGGCGGCGACCGTCTTACCCAGCGACTTGTTCGCGCCGCTCTCGTCGTCGGTCTTGGCCACCTGCTCGGCTTCGTCCCAGTACACCTGCGCGCCGGCCGCGATCGCGCTGCCTGAACCGGTCGCCTTGGGCAGGTCGAACACGCCGGTCACCGCCAGGGCTCCGAGCACGCCCGAAGCGATGTCCAGCTTGGCGATGCCCACCAGGTCGCCCCGCACCACCACGTCGCCTGCCGCGACAGCGGATGAAGGAGTGAAGTCGATGCTGTCGCCGTTATGAATGAACCGGGCCGTTGCCATGCAATGTCCTTTCCTTCATGGTCGGGGCGGATAAAATGGCCCCAATGCAGTGTCGCGATCGAAAGGAGGTGGCTCTTGAAAGCCGTTTTGACCTTCCGGGAAACACCCCATGGGCGGGGATAACCACAGTCCTCATCCCCCGGCAGGCGGTTGCGAAAACTGAGGGCCTCGATTGATGTGGGCTCGCCGCAACGCAACGCATGGGAGCCGCTTGGAACCGCCTCCAAGCGGCTCATCTTTGCGCGAGTCCTGCGTGATCACGCCTCGCCCTTGACCTTCAGAGCGCCGCGATGGTCCTGTTCGCGGACGCCGAAGTCGATGTAGCCGCGGAACTGAATGCCGAGGGTGTTGAAGTCCGCGTCGGTCTTCTCGACCGTGGGCCGATCCACGCCGTTGAGGAACGCGACCTCGATGGCGGGCAGGCGGTTGGGGTCAGCCAGCAGATACCACGCCTTACTCGATGCCCCGGTGAACGTCGGATTCGACAGGTACACACTCGAGACCACGTCGAACTTGCCCACGTGCGGGTTGGTCATGGGCTTGGGCTTGTTGGCGGTCGTGGTCTCATTGAGCTGCGTGCTCTTCATGAGCATCTCAGCTGCGACCTTCAGCGCCGTGGGAACCAGCAGGATGCCGGCCGGCATGCCCAGCGGCCGGCCGTTGGGCTTGGTCTGCTGGCCGAACTTGATCTCGGCATCGGTCAGGCCGTCGACACTGAGCGCGGTATCCGCGCCCTCGGCGTAGTTGCCGTGATCGGCGTGGAAGAATGTCTTGCCGTCGGACTGCACCGGATTGCCCAGCCACAAACCCCAGACCGCGTCGGCGATCGATTCGGCGGCGCCCATGCCGATCTGACGCGGAATGTCCGTGAACGCGCCGAGATCGTCATTGATGATCATCTGGCGGGTCAGCGCGAACATGATGCCATGCGTGTCGGCCTTCTGTCCGAACTTCTGCTCGTCCAGCTTGCCGTGCTTGAGCTCACCGTCGGCACTGACCTGCTCGAATTTGAACGAGCCGGTCATGCGGTAGCGGCTGTGCTCCTTGAAGTCATTGACGCTGGCGAGCTTCGCGACCTTGCGCCAGGCGTCCTCGATGTAGTTGTAGCCCTCCAGCAGCATCTTGTTGGCGATGTTGCTCAGAATCCCCGGCAGGCTGGTGGTGCTGAACGCGGCCTGCAACCAGCCCGACGCGTCGCGGCGGAAGCGCGGCAGCTGCTGTCCGTAGGCCAGTTCACAGAACTCCTGGATACCCAGGCCGCGGAGTTTGTCGGCCGCCTCCAGAATCGGCTCGGCGTAGATCGCCTCGATCCGGCTGTGGGGCAGGCCGCTGGCCATCAGGGCCACGGCCTCGAAGACCTGCGCCCCCGCCCCCGGAAGGTTGCCGGGCCGGGATGACACCGTCGGCACCTGCGGCCGCGATGCCCGCAGCACCTGCAGCTCCGTGCGGCTCTCATCCCAGCCTTCTTCAATGGCCTTGGCTTCAATGTCCGGATGCTTGCCGCCCCCGGAAGGATTGCAGACCTTACGGATCGCTTCGATGCGCCGCGTCTCAGCGGCCATGCGGCGACGCATGTCGGTCACCGGATCACCCCCGCCCCCGCCCCCGGAAGCGTCGGTGGCCGATGCACGGACGGTCGCGGGTGTAGCCGGGGCCGGGGCCGGGGGCGCGGCCTGCGGCTTCTGCGAAGACGGTGTGGTTGATTCCTGCGCCTTGTCGGCTTTCTGCTGCGCGCTGCCCTGCGTGTCGGTCTCGTGGCTACCGGTAGTGGGGCGGTCAGCCGGGGCCGGGGCCGCATCTTGGTTGTCGTCCTTACCGTAGTCCTGGCCGTGGTCCCGGCCGTTGTTCTGCGGGTTGCCACCGTTGCTGTCCTGCATTTCAGGCTGCTCCTTCTTGATGTTGTGCTGGGCGGCGATGCGGGCGCTGGTGTGCGCGTCCGCGCCGCTGTCGACGAATGAGATTTCCTTGAGAATGGCTTTGCGCACCACGTGCAGCGGTCCGTCGAAGGTCCTGCCGTTGACGGTGATGCTCTGGCCGTTGGGCACGAACTCGGCGTCCACCACGGCAGCGCCGATGGATGCTTGCCA
>CAZUUQ010000121.1:0-6960 GCA_964622625.1 uncultured Phycisphaeraceae bacterium
TCATCGTGCAGTTCGTGGTCATCACCAAGGGCGCCACGCGCATCAGCGAAGTGGCGGCGCGTTTCACCCTCGACGCGATGCCCGGCAAGCAGATGGCCATCGACGCCGATCTCAACGCCGGCCTCATCAATGAAGGCGACGCCAAACGCCGACGCGAGGAGATCAGCCAGGAGGCCGACTTCTACGGCGCCATGGACGGTGCCGCCAAATTCGTCCGCGGCGACGCCATCGCCGGCATCATCATCACGCTGGTCAACATCGTCGGCGGGCTGGGCGTCGGCGTCTTCGGCAAGGGCTGGAGCATCGGCCAGTCGGCCGAGGTGTTCACCCGCCTGACCATCGGCGACGGACTGGTCAGCCAGTTGCCCGCCTTCGTCATCGCCATCGCCGCCGGCCTGATCGTCACCCGCTCCAGCGGCCGACAGGACCTGGGCACCGCCATCTCCAGCCAGCTCATGGGACGCTGGCGGGCCCTGGCTCTGACCTGCGGCTTCCTCACACTCATGGCCTTCACCGGCCTGCCCGCGATCCCGCTGCTGGGGCTTGCCACGGTCACCGGCGCCGGCGCCTGGCTGGTCCGCGGCCGCGAAAAGGACGCCCAGACACAGGTCCGCCAGCAGGCCGCCGCCCGCGACAAACCCGGTCCGACCCCCGTCGAGCAGATGCTCAGCGTCGACGCCATGGAACTCGAAGTCGGCTACGCCCTCGTCCGACTCGTCGATGCCGGCCAGGGCGGCCAACTGCTCGAACGCATCAGCATGATCCGCCAGCAGCTCGCCTCCGAACTGGGCCTGGTCATGCCCCCCGTCCGCCTGCACGACAACATGCAGTTCACCCCCAACGAGTACCACATCAAGATCCGCGGCAATGCCGTCGCCCGCGGCGAGGTCTACCCCGGCCAGCTCATGGCCATGGACAGCGGCCTGGCCAGCGAACCGGTCCCCGGCCGGCGCACCCGCGAGCCGGCCTTCGGACTCGAAGCCGTCTGGATCGACGAAGCCCTCAAGCAGCGGGCCGAGTCGCTCAACTACACCGTTGTCGATCCCACCAGCGTCCTGGCCACCCACCTGACCGAAGTGGTCAAGAACCACGCCCACGAACTGCTCACCCGCGAGGAGACCGCCCACCTCGTCGAACAGCTCAAATCCAAAGCCCCCAAGCTCGTGGCCGAAGTGCTCGAAGGCGAAACACCGCTGGTCAAGCCCGGCGAACTGCAGCGCGTGCTCCAGAACCTCCTGCGCGAACGCGTGCCCATCCGCGACATGGAAACCATCGTCGAGACCCTCGGCGACTGGATCGGCCGCACCCGCGATCTCGACGTGCTCACCGAATACGTCCGCAACGCCCTGCGCCGCACCATCTGCAGCCAGTACGTCGAAATGGATGCCGGCGGCGACGACCCGCGGGAAGCTCTGGCCGGCGATCTGCCGCCGTCTGCGCGGCCGCGGCTCTACTGCGTCAGCCTCGATCCCGCACTCGAAGACCGCATCGCCGCCTTCGTCGACCGCGGCGGCGACGGAACCACCATGTCCGTGCCCCCGGCCGTCGCGGCGAAGATCACCGGCGCGATCCTCACCGAACTGCAGCGGCTCATCCAGGCCGGACACCAGCCGGTCATCCTCGCATCGCCCCAGGTCCGCGCGCCCGTCCGCCGACTCATCGAGCCGCACCTGCCCGCCGCGGCCGTGCTGGGATACAACGAAGTCAGCAAAGGCGTCGAGGTCGAAAGCCTCGGCCTGGTGCAGTTGGAAGAGCCGACACCCGCGCGCCAGCCGGCCGCCCCGGCCGCGATGTCCGCGTGAATTGAATGGAAAGGATCGGCGACCGCCGCCGACATGACAGGGAAAGGATCATCAGCGTGCAGCAGGCCCCCGCGGCCCAGCCGGGTCGTACCACTCAGAAAGCCAGAGCCGTGAAACTTCAGACCTTCACCGCCGAGTCGATGCCCGCCGCCCTGGCCATGGTCAAGCGCAAGCTCGGACCCGGCGCCGTGATCCTGCACACCCGCACCTACCGCCGCGGCGGCGTGCTGGGCTTCGGCGCCCGCCAGTTCGTCGAAATCACCGCGGGCGTCGGTCCGACCGTCGGCCACCCCGGCCACCCCGGCCGCCCCGGATCGCCTGCACGTCCTGCCCCACGCCCGCCGCAACCCGCACGCCCCGTGCCCCCTTCGTCAGCCATCGTCACCCCGACCGCCGGCGATCTGATCCGCCGCACTTACGCCGCCGCCCAGGCCGAGCTGCGCAGCCGCCAGCCGCAACCGGTTCAGTCGATCGCCCAGCCCATCATACAACCCGCCCCCGCTGCCGCGCACCACGCCGCCGCGCCGCGCACCACCCCGGCCGCCGTCACGCCGCTGCCCCATGACCAGCTCGCCGTTGAACTGGCCGAGGTCAAACGCATGGTCAGCCGCGTCATGCAGCAGCAGGCCGCGCCCGATGCCGCCGAACTGCCTCAGGCTCTGTTCGACCACTACCGCGCCCTGCTCGAACAGGAAGTGGCCGAGGAACTGGCCGGTGAAATCGTCGCCAGCGTGCGCCGGGCGCTCAGCGAAGACAAACTCGCCGATCCCGCCGCCGTCCGCGCCGCCGTCCGCCGCGAGCTGGTGCGCCTCATTCCCGCCGCCGACAAGCCGGCCGAGCCAGCCGCGGATAAAACCACCGAAGGCCGGCCGCGAACCATCGCCCTCATCGGCCCCACCGGCGTGGGCAAGACCACCACCGTCGCCAAGCTCGCCGCCCAGTTCAAGCTCCGCGAAAAGAAACGCGTCGGCCTGGTCACCCTCGACACCTACCGCATCGCCGCCGTCGAACAGCTTCGTACCTATGCCCGCATCATCGGCATCCCGCTCAAGGTCGCCGACGACGTGCCCTCGCTGCGGCAGGCCCTGCGCGAACTGAACGACTGCGATGTGATCCTCATCGACACCGCCGGCCGCAGCCAGCGCGACGACGACCGCCTCGATCAGCTCCGCCGCCTGCTCGATGCCGCCGAGCCCCACGAAGTACACCTGGTCCTCGCCTCCACCTGCACCCGCTCGGTCATCAACCAGGCCATCGAAAAGTTCGCCGCCGTCCGGGCCGACAAGATCATCCTGACAAAACTTGACGAGGCTGTAAGCTTTGGCGTCGTGCTGAACGTCGCCCGGAAGGTCGACAAGCAGTTCAGCTATGTGACCACCGGCCAGGAAGTGCCCCATGACATCGAAGCGATGCAGGCGGACCGGCTCGCGGCCCTGCTGATGGGAGAGGAAGCCAAGACGTGTTGACCGACCAGGCCCAGGCCCTGCGCGACATGGTGCGCACGGCCGAGCAGCAGGCCGAACATCCTTCAGACCATCCCCCCCCTCCGCCGCGGGCCTCCGCGCCGCCGGCCGTCGCGCCGACCCCCGGCCTGGTCCGGGTACGTGAAACAGTCACCGCCGCCGGCCGGCCGACGTCGCGCGCCGCCGGCCGCGCCGCCGTGGTCGCCGTCACCTCCGGCAAGGGCGGCGTCGGCAAGAGCAGCATCGTCGTCAACCTCGCCGTGCGCCTGGCCGCCATGGGCCGCCGCGTCCTGGTCCTCGACGCCGACCTCGGCACCGCCAATGTCGACGTGCTCTGCAACCTCAGCCCCGGTGCCGGTCTGGCCCACGTCGTGGCCGGACGACGAACCTTGCGCGAGGTCATCGTCGAGGCCCCCGGCGGCTTCCGCCTCATTCCCGGCGCCTCCGGCCTGGCACAGGTCGCCGCCATGGGGGCCGCCCAGCGTCACCAGCTCATGCTTCAGATGCGCGAACTCGAGCAGGAAGTAGACCTCATCCTGCTCGACACCGGTGCGGGTGTAGGCCCCAACGTCCTGGGCTTCGTCGCCGCCGCCGATCAGCAGCTTGTCATCACCACACCCGAGCCCACCGCCATCACCGACGCCTATGCCGTCATCAAAACCGTCTGGCGTCAGCGCGCCGACCTGGATATCCGCGTGCTGGTGAACATGGTTCGGTCGCCCGAGGAGGCCAGCGCCGTCTTCGCCCGACTCGATGCCGTCTGCCGCCGCTTCCTCAAACTCACGCCGCGCTACGCCGGTCACGTCCTGCACGACCCGCGCGTTCCCCTGGCCGTCAGACGCCGCGCGCCCTTCGTCCTCGACAACCCGCGCTGCGATGCGGCCCGATGCATCACCCAACTGGCCCATCGCATGGACCGTCACGCCGCCGAGCCGCGCGGCGACGGACTGCTGCGCCGCATGGCCTCGTGGTTCAGCGGCTGAGCGCCGCGGTGGAGTGTTGTGGATACGTGGTGCGGTCAACCTCGCCCGCCCGCCATATGGACACACAGTACGCACCATGAATAAACTGCCTCACATCAACATCGCTCTTTACGCGCTGCCGATCTTCTGTACAATGCCGCACGTCTCGACAACGGGCCTTTCGCCCTGAACGGACTCGACCCTTGAGCAATGGAGTGCTCAACGATTCCCTCTCGTGTCATCGCATCCTGCTTCGCGATCACCGGCTTCGTGGCCGCGCTGGTCATCGGTTTCGCCGCCGGTCTGGCGACCGACGACATCCTGCTGCGCGCCATCATGGTCATGATCATCTGCTGGCCGGTCGGCCGCCTGCTCGGCTGGATGGCGCAGCGCGCCGTCGAGGAGAACATCGCGCAGTACAAACGCGCGCATCCCATTCCCGACGACGCGGCCCGCGAGCCGGCGGCGGGCTACAGCTTGCACGACGATGTCCAGACCAGTGAGGCCGCTGAAGACAGGCACGCGGCTCGCCGATCTGCTTGATGGGGGGCCGGCGCCATCGGTGCGCCAGGCCGCGAATAACACGGATGTTCAAGCGTCAGCTTGAGTGCGCCGGTGGGTGAGCCGGTCAGTGGCAAGGAGCAGACCATGGCACGTGTCAGAAAGCGCTCGACGATGATGGCCGCCCGGCCGACGACCGCCCTTGCCGACATCCAGCAGATCTGGATCCGCTACCGCAAAAAGCCCACCGAAGACCTTCGAAACCAGTTGCTCGAAAACTACCTCTACCTGGTCAAGTACAACGCCGAACGCGTCCACACCAAGCTTCCCGACGAGGTCGACGTCGAAGACCTCATGCAGGCCGGCATCTTCGGCCTCATGGACGCCATCGACGCATTCGACCTCGAACGCGGCGTCAAGTTCGAAACCTACTGCGCCCCGCGCATCCGCGGCGCCATCCTCGATGAACTCCGCTCCATGGACTGGGTCCCGCGCCTCGTCCGCTCCCGCTCCAGCCAGGTCGACCAGGCCCGCAAGGCCCTGCAGATGAAGCTCGGACGCAAGCCCACCGAGGAGGAGGTCGCCTCCAAGCTCAAGCTCAGCCAGGACGAATACTCCAAGATCCGCAAGGACGCCGGCGCCGTCGGCGTCGTCTCGCTCTCACGCAAGTGGTTCGAAACCGACTCGAACAAGGACGTCCGCGAAATCGACGTGCTCGAAGACCCCAAGCAGGTCAATCCCTTCTCCGTCGCCCAGCGCGATGACCTCAAGGATCTGGTCACCAAGGGCCTCAGTCGCGCCGAACGCCTCATCGTCATCCTCTACTACTACGAGCAGATGACCATGAAGGAGATCGGCATCACCCTCGATCTGTCCGAGTCGCGCGTCAGCCAGATGCACAGCTCCATCCTCGCCCGCCTCAAGGCCCAGCTCCAGACCCGCACGCGCGAACTCCAGCCGCAGGCCGACTGACCCCCGCGCTGAAATCGACATCGACGCGGCCTGACCCCCCGTCCCCCAAGCCCAGGCATAGCCATGCCTGGGCCTTCGCGCGCGTCCCAGGCCGAGCCCTTCAGGGCCGGAAACTTCTCTTCGCCTGGGAGGCGGAGGCTGACGAACCTTTCAAAGAGAGAACGGGTAAGCGACGCTTCCGCGCCGAGTGCTTGGATAGAGCCATTGCGATCAATCGAGCGGCAGGAGGCGCGGGGGACTGGCCGAGAGATCAATGCCCGCGAGGCTGAGGCCGCCGTGGGCGCAATGGGAGATGTACCAGCGCCCGTCGCACTCGAAGACCTCGGCCGCGTGGGCGCCGCAGAATCGCACGGGGTCGCTGAAGCGGTAGGGCGTGTCGCTGGCCGCATGCCAGGTGGCGTCGTCGTGGGTGTAGAACAGGTGCCACCGCCCGCCGTGGAAGATGACCCCGGGCGATTCGCACATCACCGGCTGGCCTTTATACAGCGGCAGCTCGAGCACCGCGCCGCCGTCTTCCCAGTGCAGCAGGTCATGGGACACGGCATGCCCGATGGCGCAGATGCGCGGCTTGCGGGTCATGGCCACGTAGTAGAGCACGAAGCGGTCATCGACGCGGCTGACGTGCGGGTCGCGGCAGCAGTGGGGACGGAACTGCTCCGACTCGTCCTCACCCCACGGCGACCAGAACGAAGCCGGATGGAAGACCGGATTGTCCGGGTGCTTGGTCCACTGGTAAAGATCGCGGCTGGTGGCCACGCCGATCTGCTGACGCTCGTGACGGGCGCCGTCCGGCAGTCGGTAGCGGCTGTAGAACAGGTAGTGGACCCCGTCGTGCTCGATGCAGTAAGGGGCGTTGGCCCCCGCAAATGATTCCCACGCCGGCTTGGGATCCTTGGGCAGGATGTCCGCCTGCCGCTGCCAGGTCCGCAGATCCCTGCTGGTCGCGTGGCCGATCACGTTGTCCAGCGGCGTTCCGACCGCCAGCCAGATATGAAACAGGTGCCACGTGTCGCCCCCGCGGATGAAGCTGTGGTCGTTGATGTTCGGCCCGGGGAAGTAGACATCGCGGAAGATTTGATTGTCTTGCATGGGCTTTTCGTTTGTGTCAGGCTTGCATGTGTCACGTGCGGGTGCCGCGCGAAGCGGACATCATAAACGACGCCGAGCGCCTGCGGCAGAGCGCGCCGCCCCATTTCGCCCCCAACTCCCGACTCCCCCCCTGCCCCCAGACTGAAGCCGCGGCCGATCCGGCCGCGGACC
>CAZUUQ010000122.1:0-6683 GCA_964622625.1 uncultured Phycisphaeraceae bacterium
GAGCCTTTGCCGAAGCTCGACAGCGGCAGGCGGCGGACACGCACGCCGTCGATCGTTTCGCGCCACTTGTACTTCTTGCCGGGGTCGTCGTAGCCGGCCCGCGAAGCCAGGGCGATCACGCGATAGCCTCGCCGCGCCATCTCGGCCGCGGCGTCGTGCATGTGCTGGCCGACGCTGGTCGGATCGGGCACGTAGACCTGGCTGATGACCAGCAGCGTTCGCGGGGAAGTGGAAGCCATGAACACAACAGCCTAATCAGCGCTCCACCCGGCGGTCTTCACAACGAGCCGCGACCGTGAGGGAGCGGTCCACTGCCGCATGCGACAAGGCAGATGGCGAACGGACTACGCCGATGCGACCGCCGGCTTGTTGCCGTACTTGGCGACGTACTCGTCGTAGATCCATTTGTACGTCCGCTCCATTCCGTCGCGCAGGCGGATGCCCGGCTCCCAGCCGAGGTACTGTTGGATCTTCGTGTTGTCGCTGTTGCGGCCGTTGACGCCCTTGGGCGCGTCGAGCTTGTACGAACGCTTGAGCCTGATGCCCGCGATGTCCTCGACGATGTCCACCAGGCCGTTGATCGTCACCAGCTCGTCGGAGCCGAGGTTGAGCGGTTCGATCACGTCGCTGTCGGTGATGCGGTGGATGCCTTCGACGCAGTCATCGATGTACATGAAGCTGCGGGTCTGCTTGCCGTCGCCCCAGATTTCAATGCGATGATCGCCGGTGAGCTTGGCCTGGATGACCTTGCGGCAGACGGCGGCGGGGGCCTTCTCGCGGCCGCCTTCCCACGTGCCGTGCGGCCCATAGACGTTGTGGAAGCGGGCGATGCGGGCATTGAAGCCGAAGTCCTCGCGGAAGTGGCGGCACATGCGTTCGGTGAAGAGCTTCTCCCAGCCGTAGCCGTCCTCGGGCATGGCGGGGTAAGCGTCCTCTTCCTTGAGGGGGATGACGTCTTCGGAAGTCTGCTTGTCGGCGGCGTAGACGCAGGCGGAGCTGGAATAGAAGAAGCGCTTGACGCCGGCGTCGCGCGCGGCCAGCAGCATGTGCGTGCTGATGAGCACGGTGAGCATGCAGGCGGCCTTGTGCGTCTCGATGAAACCCATGCCGCCCATGTCGGCCGCGAGGCAGTAGACCTCGTGGGCGCCGGCGCAGGCCTTGACGCAGTTCTCGCGGTGGTTCAGGTCGAGCACGAGGTTTTCGACGTCGTCGAAGACCTGGTACCACTCGTCGAGGGGCTTGACGTCCACGGAGCGGATATGGGTGTAACCCTGGCGGCGGAAGTCCGCCACGAGATGGCCGCCGATAAAACCGCCGCCGCCGGC
Source organism: uncultured Phycisphaeraceae bacterium (assembly GCA_964622625.1). Lineage (GTDB taxonomy): Bacteria > Planctomycetota > Phycisphaerae > Phycisphaerales > Phycisphaeraceae > CAZCWM01. The sequence goes on from CAZUUQ010000122.1 coordinate 1,326, forward strand.
CACGACAATGAGCTTGTCTTTCATGAGGTGCCTCCGCTCCAGTACGAGTACGGCCCGCGCGGGGAGCCGGTTCGGCCCGATCGGGCCGGTTCAGGAACCAGTATCGGCCAATCCCGTTATACCGTTAATCGGCCCGGCAAAGCGGTTTTGCCGGAACCCGCGAATCGGTGGTCAAAAACCATAGGTTCCGCGTCATCCCCGGCTATACTAATGCGTAAATCCTTTCGTCGCCGGACGACGCCCGACAAGTCGAGCCCACCATGAGGCGATATCACGTCATCACCGCGGTCACGGGCCTGCTGCTGGCTGTCCTGCCCGGATCGGCCGAGGCGGTGGTCACGACCGGCGACCACCCCGACGGGGCCGCCGATCCGGCCCTGACAGCGGAGTTCTCAGACTTTCCCTACTGGAGCCACATCGCGCATCACGGGGTGGGCACGGCCGTGTACCTGGGCTGGGGCTGGATGCTGCGGCCGGCCCACGTGTGGGGCACGCCGGTCGAGCTCAATGGTCAGCCCTATGCGGTGGATACGTCGGTCGGGGTCCGTCGCGTGCGCAATGCCGACAATTCCGTTGTCGACCTGGTGCTGTTCAAGATTCTCGACCCGCCCGCCCTGCCGCCGATGCTGCTGGGGCGTTCGCCCACGGCCATCGCTGATCCGCTGCTGATGGCAGGCTATGGCCGCCCGCCGCAGCCGCAGGTGTATGAGTGGTCCGTCGATCAGGCCACCGATCCGTGGACCTGGACCACCCCGCCGGACGTCAATCAGCCCGACCATCCGATCTACAGCGGCTACCGCGTGATCGAAGAGATCCGCCTCAACTTCTGGGGGGTGAACACGATCGAGCAGATCGACGTGCCGGTGTCCAACGAATACGGCCAGTCGCCGGCGTTTCTCACACGGTTCACACACGATCTGGAGGATCCGCGCGTCGGCCAGGCGGTCGGCGGCGATTCGGGCACTCCGGCCTGGCGGAAAATCGATGACCGCTGGGAGCTGGCGGGCGTGGCCATCGACGTGCCCACGCTCTCCGGCCAGCCCGCGGGTAACCGCACGGCCGTCTTCGAGCACAGCACTTCCATCTTCGCCGAGCTGGCGGTCTACCGCGACACGATCCTGGGCATCATCAAGACCGCCCTGCCCGGCGACTTCAACGATGACAGCGCCATCAACACCGAGGACATCAATCCCTTCATTCTCGCGCTCACCGACGCGCAGGTCTGGGCCGACCAGCACCCCTACACCCTCATGAGCAAGGTGGACCTCAACGGCGACGGGGTCATCAACACCGAGGACATCAACCCCTTCATTCTCGTTCTGACCGGACAGAACGCCGCGGCACAGACCATCGGCATCGTGGTGATTCCTGAGCCGACCTGCGCTGCCATCGTCACGCTGGCGATATTCGTCACACGCATCCGCCGCCGCTGACATTGACGCCGCCGCCGGCAGGTCAACCTCATCCGGTGTTTGCCGGATGCGGGTGCAGGCGGTCGGGAATCGGGCCGCGAAGCAGCGGGTCGTCGCTGTCGATCATCCAGCGATCCAACGCGGCCGCGAGTTCACATCGCACGGCCGCGAACGCCGGATCGCCGGCCAGATTGCGCGTCTCGTGCGGGTCGGCCGCGACATCCACGACATCGTAGAGTTCCTCGCGCGGGCGCGGGCGGGTCAGCGGCGGCCACAGCTCGTTGTACCAGGTCGTGAAACTGTCATTGAAATGCTCGACCTCATCGGGCAGCCACTGCCAGGTCGCGTCATGCTGATCGGCCGCGAAGTTGCGGATGTAGTGAAAGCGCGGCGTGCGGGCGGATCGCATGGGGTCGTAGCCGCCGTGGTAGTTGCGCTCGGTGAAGATCATCTCATGCGGGCGGTAATCGCCGCCGGTCAACCGGGGCCAGAACGACCGGCCGTCCATCTCGGCGGGGATGTCCACGCCCACCGCTTCGAGCAGCGTGGGGGCGAAGTCGACGGTCTGGAGCAGGTCATTGACGACCATGCCGGCCGGCAGCCCCGGGCCTTGCAGCAGCAGCGCGGTCTCCGTGCCGTGGTCGTACAGCGTCGTCTTGCCCCGGATGCCGCTGATGCCGTGGTCCGTGGTGAAGACCACGAGCGTGTCATCGCACAGTCCCAGACGCTCCAGGCCGTCGAACAGCATGGCGACGTGGTGGTCGAGGAAGCGTGTGCAGCCTCGGAAGCGGCGCATCTCGCGGCGGATGGGCTCGACATCAGGCAGCCAGGGCGGCACGTTGACCTCGTCGAGCGGCGGCATGAACGGCTCATACAGCGAACCGCGGCCGAAGCGATCGACGCTGTTCCAGCCGGACTCATGCACTTCCCCGACGCCGATGTTCATGTAGAAAGGCCGGTCGTCACGGCGGGCTTCAAGATGCGCCACCGCCCGGGCGAAGACATCTTCAGCCCGGTGATCGGGGGCGAGCTGCGTCGCGTAGCGGTTGTGTGTGTGACGGGCGCGTTCGTGCTGAAAGCCGACGTGGATGGTCTCGAAGCCGGCGTCGTTGAGGTGGTCGACGATGGTGCGCTGCTCCAGCGGCATCGACCAGCCCTGGTTGACCAGCCCCATCAGGCCGTTGCGATGGGCGTAGCGCCCGGACTGGATCGTGCCGCGCGACGGACTGCAGCAGGGCGAATTGGTGAACGCGGCATTGCAGCGCACGCCCCCGGCGGCGAAACGGTCGAGGTGCGGCGTCGCGACATGAGCGCCATAGCAGCCCAGCTCACGGCCGAGGTCGTGGCAGATGACGAAGACGATGTTTCGCGGCTGTGCAGCCATGGCGTCGGGCCGTGCTCGCGGACGGCAGTCACGCGCGGCTGTGCGCAATCGTCACGCGTTGCTCGAGGCGATCTGGCGGGCGATAGGCGTGAGCACGTCGGGCACGAGCTTCTCGGTGGCCAGGCGCTCGGCATGCTCGGCCATGGCCGGCAGCATGTCCTTGATCTCCGCGCCGGCGGGGCCCGGGCCGTACTGCCGGATCGTGAGCATGACGCTGATCGGCTCCTCGCGGCTGCGGCTGACGTGGCCGCGGCGGTTGCGCGGCCGGGTCTTGACCTCGAAGAACGCCTGCAGGTCGCCGCGTTCCTCCAGCGCCAGGCCGAAGACCGGCTGCACGTCGATCGCCTTGGCGTGCGGGTAGCGGTCCAGCGCCGCCAGGTCGCGCATCGGCGTGTGAGCGTAGAGGGCTTCGAAGACCACCTCGTCGTGGTTGTCCATGCATTCGAGGTCGAAGCCGAGCATCAGGTCGATGTGGTCGACGTCCAGCGGGCTGACGCTCAGGTGGTACGGCACCAGCTCGAGCAGCAGGCTGTGGAACTCGTAGGCTGCCTTCATGGACTGGGGATTGACGTGGCCGGTGCGCACCGAACTCTGCCGCAGGGCCAGCCAGCGGTACTCGGCCTCGCGGCGGCTGGATTCGAGCGCCAGCTCGTTGTCATAGCGGCGGAAGCGGTCCATGCCGGGCACGCTTTTGCGGACGCGCTCGAACAGGTGAAGGATGGTCTCCCGCTCGTAGGGCAGGTCCATCTTCACCGACAGCTTCTGATTGATGTAGAAATCGGTGCAAAGCGCGCCGAAACTGGTGGCCATATTGCAACCTCTGTGTGGGACGTGGCTTCTGCGCCCGAGGCCGGGCGGACGTCCCCTTGGAGCTTCTCGCCCCGACCCTCCGGACCATCAACCCGCCAGCCGGCCCGACGGCAGTCGCAGTCGGCCGACTGACGAAAACACGGATTATAGCACCCGTAACCCCCTGCGGCGACCGGCAGACATGCCGCGAGTACGCCGACGCACTGCAATCCGAAAACTGGCCCGCCAGGGCTCGAACCTGGAACCTCCTGATCCAGAGTCAGGCGTTCTGCCAATTGAACTACGGGCCAAAGTGAGGCAGCGGCCGGCACAACATCATGAAAACCAGCCTCAATAGCGGCGAATCGTACGACTCGCGGCCTCAGGCGTCAAACAACCGGGACGCTGCATCCAAGCCGTCCGCAAGCGCGCCCAGAGCACCGCCGCCGCTGGTACACTGCCCCAATGGCAAGGAGTTCTCCCCTGGCAGCCACACCCGTCTCCGCGCCCCCCGCCGCGGCCGCCCCACCTGATCCGCACGCCAGGTCCGCGGCCGCGTTCGGCCAGGCGCGCAAGCTGATGCCCGGCGGGGTCAACTCGCCCGTGCGGGCCTACCAGGCTGTGGGATGTGAGCCGATCTTCATCTGCGAAGGCGCCGGCTGCCGCGTCACCGACGTCGACGGCCGCAGCTACATCGACTACGTCGGCTCCTACGGCCCGCTGATCCTGGGCCACTGCCCGGAAGCGGTGGTCGTGGCCCTGTCCAAGGCGGCGGCGCGGGGCGTGAGCTTCGGCATGCCCACTCCGGGCGAGGTCGCCCTGGCGCGGCTCGTCGTCGATGCTGTGCCTTCGCTTCAGCTCGTGCGTTTCGTCAACAGCGGGACCGAGGCCACGATGAGCGCCATCCGCCTGGCGCGGGCGGCCACGGGGCGGGCGAAGATCATCAAGTGTGCCGGCTGCTACCACGGGCACGTGGACAGTCTGCTGGTGGCGGCCGGATCGGGCGCGACCACGCTGGGCACACCCTCCTCGCCGGGCGTCACGCCGGCTGTCGTCGGCGACACCGTACTCATCCCCTACAACGACTTGTCTGCCGTCGAAGCCGCGCTGCGCGAACGTGCCGGCCAGATCGCCGCGATCATCATCGAGCCGATCGCCGGCAACATGGGCACCGTGCCCCCGGCCGAGGGCTACCTTCAAGGTCTGCGCACGTTGTGCGATGAGCACGGGGCGCTGCTGATCTTTGACGAGGTGATGACCGGCTTCCGCGTCAGCTACGGCGGAGCGCAGGAGCTTTACAGCATCCGCCCGGACCTGACATGTCTGGGCAAGGTGGTCGGCGGCGGCGTGCCCTGCGCCGCCTATGGCGGGCGCGAAGAGCTGATGCGCCAGATCGCGCCCGACGGGCCGGTCTATCAGGCCGGCACGCTCTCAGGCAATCCGCTGGCCATGGCCGCGGGGATCGCCACGCTCTCGGCCCTGCGCGAGACGGACGTGTACGGCAAGCTCGAAAAGAGCGCGGCCGCGCTGGCCGATGGGCTGGCGCACGCGGCGAGGAAGGCCGGTGTGCCGCTGACCGTTCAGCGCGTCGGGTCGATGCTCACGCCCTTCTTCACCGACAAGCCGGTGCGCAACTACGCCGACGCCCTGACGTGCGACACAGCCGCGTTCGCCGTGTTCTTCCGGGCGATGCTCGAGCTGGGCGTCATCCTGCCGCCCAGCCAGTTCGAGACGTGGTTCGTCTCAGCCGCCCACGACGCCGAGGCCATCGAC
>CAZUUQ010000123.1:0-4019 GCA_964622625.1 uncultured Phycisphaeraceae bacterium
GTGAACAGCAGCAGCGTGGCGATCGGTGCGTAGCCGATCGTGGGATACAGCATCGCCCCGCTGTGGCTGGCGGTCAACACCGACATCGTTGACCCCGCGGCCCGGTCGTCGCGCAGCATGCGGACCATCAGCGCCCGCCCGATGCCCCGGCGACGATGCTCGGGCTGCACGTGCAGGTTCGAGCACCACGTCGCGTCGTCCACGGTGATGCTGGCCACCCAGCCCACGATGGCGCCGCCGATCAGGGCCACGTATTGCCGCATCGGCGCGTCTTTGCACAGATGCTCCGGCAGAATCTGCCGCCAGCCGGCCGCCTTCGCCAGATCGTCGGCCATGGCCTGCGTCATGACCCGCCGGATCACGGCCGGCTTCGTGGTCGGGCTGGCTCTTGAGGCGACGGTTCGCGGCACGCGGGCCAGGTGATGCACCATGACCGCCTCGGTCCGGGCCAGCCGATAGCCCAGAGCCTTGTACCCGCTGCGCAGCGGCGCATCGGACTGCCCCGCGGCCGCGAGGGCGCAGACGGCGAACCGCCCGCGCGTGTGCTGCCGGGCGATGCGGTCCACGTCGGCCGGCTCCACCGCGTGGGCTGCCCACTCCTCGCGGCGATAGTCGCCATGGCGCCGCGGCCCGTCACGCACCACCCACACCGGCCCGACCCGCTCGGCCAGGTACGGGTGCGTCATGCTCCGCGTGAAACTGAACCCGCGCGCGAAGACTTCCATCGCGCGCTGAATCAGTTCCGTCGAGGTCACGCGCTGCGACGCTTTCGGCTTGCCCATGCATCGGTCCTTTCACGGATTGCCCCGCGCGTCACTGTCCGAAGCTGATGATGTAGCCGTCCGGGTCGGACACGTAGAAGTCGCGTGTGCCCCAGGGGCGGCTTTCAAGGGGTTTGATGATATTGGCTCCGCGTTGCTCGAGTTCGGCATACAGCGCGTCGATGCCCCTCACCGCCACGGAGGCGTCGAGGTGCTCGTGTTCGCGGCGGTGCTGCCTGTCCGCCACCGTCTTGGGCGCGTGCTTGAGATGCACTTCGGCCGCGCCGCGACTGAGGCCGGCATAGAACCCGCCGTAGGTGAAGTCCACCGTGAAACCGAGCTGGTCGCGGTAATACGCGATCGACGCTTCCAAGTCATCGACGAGAAACTGCGTGGCCAGCACGCCACAGGTTGGGGCGGTGGCTGTGGTCGTGGAGGTGTTCATCGTGGTCTCCTTAACGTGGTGGGATGCTTCGTGGTTGAGCGATTCAAGGTAGTCCGCGACTTCGGCGCAGACGGTGCGATTGAGCTTCGTTAGCGCCGCGCGAGCTTCATCAAGGGGCGTGCCTTGGTAGCGGTTATCACGCGCGGCCGGATCGGCTCCGCGGTCGACCAGCAACTGCACCAGTTCCATGTGGCCGATCCACGCGGCGACGTGCAGGGCGGTTTGTCCTTCATGAAGCCGTTGGTTGATGTCCACGCCCTGATCCAGGAGCCAATTGACAACCTCGACGTGTCCGCGTACAGCAGCGGCTTCAAACGGCGTGACCGCTGCCGTGCCGACGGGGTAGGTGCGATGGATAGCCTGCTTGTCGTTGCGGGCTGCTTGCTTGAGGCCGTCGAGATCGCCCAGAGCCGCCAATGCGCCGGCATGCGCGGCGATTCCCTGTGCGTTCAGTGCGACCACGACAGGGGCGCCTTCTGCTCCGCGCGACGCGGCCGCCTCCATCGCGGTCTTGCCGTACTTGTCCTTCGCATGCGGAGAAACGCCCGCGGCCAGGAGAAGCTCCACCGCCCGGGTTGTGCGGGCAAAGTGCAGCGGCGTCGCCGCGTTGGGCATGGGACGCTGCACGCCCTCCGGATCATCTCGCAGCAGTTGCGCCACGCGGGCGTCGTCTTCGAGCATGAGGGCCTCGACCAGGCCGACACGAACGCCGCCCCGCAAGAGCAGATCAGCGAACGGCCGCCGCTTCCAGTGGACCGCAAGCATCAGCGGCGACCAGCCGTCATATTCACTATTGTCACCGTTGACGTCCGCGCCCTGTTCAAGCAGATACTCGAATACGTCTTCACTGCCGTGCTCGATCGCCACGTGCAGCGGCTGTGGCCGACCACCCCAGAACGGGTGCGGCCCCCTGATATTGATCGCCGCGGGTTGCTCGGTAACAATCCGCCGCACTTCGTCCAAGTCGCCGCGACCGACAGCCTGGAGCAGCGCGCTCGCAGTACGCGCATCAACGGGTCGCCGCTGCGTCTCCACATGCTCTTTCATCGCCCGCCAGCTTGGGAAGCCGTACTCCCGGGCGAGGATGAGCTGGGCGTCGTGCAGCGCCGCGCCGTCGCGCGGCAGCTTCAGGGCGTCGAGGCGTGCCAGCGCGGATGCATCACCCGCGCCGATCGCGGCGAGCAATCGCCTGGCTTCCTTCCTGAGTTTGTCGAGGTCGGGGCGCGGCGGCAGGGAGCGCGCGGACGGTGAAGAGGACGACGAAGAAAATGACGACGCGGCAGACTCGGACATGCGGCACCTTCCTTCCTGTCAATGCCCGTTGTCCGCGAAGTCGGGCAGGAAGTCAGGTGATGTCGAACCATCGAGCAGGCGGGTTGAACCCTTGACGCGGACCGAGTGGACCCTGCGGGACCAGCCGTAGATTAGCCCGGTCGGCCGCAGCGCGTCAAGCAGATTCTTGGAGCGGCATTCACAATACAGAACTGTCAACAGACGCTGCGCGGGCAACGGCGGATCGCTACCATGACGAGCCCGCGTGCAGACGGGCCGGCGGCAGCTTGAGGGGGCAGTTGCCTTCCGGGGACATGAACCGGGATCAAGAGCCCGAATCCGAAGCCGGGGCCGGGGCCGGGACCGGGGTCGGGGCCAAGGAGTACGGACGTGCGGACCATCATCGAGCCGTTTCGCATCAAGATGACCGAGCCTCTGAAGCTGACCTCGCGGCAGCAGCGGATGGACGCCCTGGCGCGGGCGCATCACAACGTCTTTCTGCTCGATGCTGAGGACTGCTGCATCGACCTGCTGACCGACAGCGGCACGGGCGCGATGTCCACGCAGCAGTGGGCGGCCATGATGCTCGGCGACGAGAGCTACGCGGGCAGCCGGTCGTGGAAGCACTTTGAGCGCACGGTGCGCGGCATCACGGGCATGAAGCACGTTTTCCCCACGCACCAGGGCCGGGCGGCCGAGGGCATTCTCGCCCAGACGCGGCTCAAGGCCGGCGACGTGATCCCCAACAACAGCCACTTCGACACCACACGGGCGAACGTCGAATACGTCGGGGCGCGGGCGGTGGACCTGGTCTGTCCCGAAGGGCTGGAGCCGGGCCTGGAGGCGCCGTTCAAGGGCAACATGGACCTGGACAAACTGCGGCACTGCATCGACGAGCACGGGCCCGCGAAGATTCCCTTCTGCATGATGACCGTGACCAACAACACCGGCGGCGGCCAGCCGGTGTCCATGGCCAATGTACGCGCGGTCAAGGCGATTCTGAGCAGGCATGGCATCCCGCTGGTGATCGACGCCTGCCGCTTTGCCGAGAACGCCTACTTCATCCAGCAGAACGAGCAGGGCTACCGCGACAAGTCGCTGCCGGACATCGCACGGGAGATGTTTTCCCATGCCGACGCGGCGACGATGAGCTGCAAGAAGGACGGTCTGGCGAACATCGGCGGATTCTTCACCTGCAACGACGATCAGTGGGCGGAGGATTTCCGGAACCTGCTGATTCTGCGCGAGGGCTTTCCCACCTACGGCGGGCTGGCGGGGCGCGATCTGGAAGTCATTGCCGTGGGGTTGAACGAAGCCCTGGAGCAGGACTACCAGGTCTATCGCCACGCCACGGTGATGTACCTGGGCCGACGGCTCGAAGCCCTGGGCGTGCCGTTCGTGCGGCCGGTGGGCGGGCACGCGGTGTTTCTCGATGCCCGCGCTTTCGTGCCGCATGTGCCGCCGCTGCAATACCCCGGCATCGGCCTGGTCAACGCCCTGTATGTGGAAGGCGGCATCCGGGCCGTCGAACTGGGCAGCGT
>CAZUUQ010000123.1:4119-6666 GCA_964622625.1 uncultured Phycisphaeraceae bacterium
GGCATGGACCTGGAGTTGAAAAACAGAATCGCACTGGTGACGGCCTCGACCAAGGGTCTGGGGCGCGCCTGCGCCCAGCGGCTTGCGATGGAGGGCTGCCGAGTGGCGATCTGCTCGCGCACCGCCCAGGACGTGGCCCGCGCGGCCGGGGAGATTGCCGAGGCAGCCGCGGCTGTGGGGGCCACCGGCGAAGTGGCCGGCTTCGTGGCCGACATGTCCAAAGCCGACGACATCGAACGTCTGCTGGAACAGGTGCGGCGGAAGCTCGGGGATCCGCAGATCGTGGTCACCAACGCCGGCGGTCCGCCGCCGGGCACCTATGCCGATCTGTCGCTGGAGCAGTACCCGCAGGCGTTCGAGCTCTCGGCGATGAGCGCCATCCGCCTGACGCATGGCGTGACCGACGCCATGAAGGCCGCCCGCTGGGGACGCGTCATCATGATCACCTCCATCAGCGTCAAGCAGCCGATCGGCAACCTGCTGCTGTCGAACATGGCCCGCGCGGGGCTGACGGGCTTCATGAAGACCATCGCCACCGAACTGGCGCCGCACGGCATCACAGTCAACGCGGTGCTGCCCGGCCTGCACGCCACCGACCGCATGCAGCACCTCGCCGCCACGCGGGCCAGGCAGGACGGCACGAGCGTCGAGGAAGCGTTGGCGGCCCTCGGCAAGTCCGTGCCCGTCGGCTCGCTGGGGGATCCCCGTGATTTTGCCGCGATGGTCGCCCTGCTCGCCTCGCCGCTGGCGCGATTCATCACGGGCGGCAACATCCTCATCGACGGCGGGGCCTACGCCGGGTTGCTGTGAGGCCGCACGGTATTCATCGCGGGAATAATCAGCCCCCGACTCCGCCGGGGGATCCGCCGCCGTTTCACTGACGCAGCCATGAACCACAATCCGACGATGACCACGATCGCCCAGCAACAGGAATCGGCCGGCGCCGCGTTCGTCCCCTTCGGCGAGGCGGCCGACGCGCCGCAAATCGTCGAAACCTTCGGCGAATATGAGGCCGAATATGCCGCCTTCCGCAAGGGGGCGGCCATCTTTCACGCGGCCCAGCGAGGCGCGATCGTTCTGCGCGGGGCGGATCGCGTCGACTTTCTGCACCGCATGCTGACGCAGGAGGTGCGTGATCTGGAAGACGGCCGGGCGCGACGGTCACTGCTGCTGGACGCGCGCGGCCGCATCATGGCCGACTTGCGCGTGCTGGGCTTTGAAGGTCGCACCTGGCTGCTGACGGATCGACTGGACGTGTCGGCCGTCGTTGCTGAGTTCGACAAACTCCTGTTTGCCGAGGATGTGCAGGTCGAGGACGTCGGTGACGAATGGGAGACGCTGGCGATCCATGGCCCGGCGGCGGCGAAGCTGATCGCGCAGGTGACCGGTGACGAAGCGGTGCTGCAACTGGCCGACGCCCGGGCATTGCTGTCGTCCTGGCGCGGCAGGAAACTGCTCGTGCTGCGCTGCGATGAAACCGGCGGGCCGGGGTATCAGTTGCTGATAAGCGCCCAAGACGCGCCCGCGCTGTATGGCATGCTGGCTGAAGCCGTGGGCGGGCTGGTGCCGCAGGTCGAGGGCAACACCAAACGTCCGATCGTCGGCCGCGGCGTGGGTTGGCTGGCGTACAACACCGCCCGCATCGAGGCGGGCAACGCGCTGTTCCACATCGACTTCGGGCGCGACTGCCTGCCGCATGAAGCCGCGCTGATCGACGCGGCCGTCAGCTTCACCAAGGGCTGCTATCGCGGCCAGGAGATCGTCGCGCGGATGCAGAACCTGGGCCACCCCAAGCGGATGCTGGCGGGCTTCCGCATGACCGATGACGCCATGCCGATCGCGGGCGCGGCCGTGGAGGACGCCGAGGGCCGCACCGTTGGCGCGGTGACCAGTTCGACGGTCTCGCCGCTGCTGGGCAATGTGGCGATGGGATTCGCCATGATGAAGTGGGGCTGGCACGAACCTGGCCGGCATGTACGCATCGCGGCCGAAGGCGGCCGGCGGGACGCGACGATCAGCCCGCTGCGGATGGTGTGACGGCCACAGCGGGCGGTTTGTGACGTCTGCAACAATTGTGCGGGTCCGGCGAACCGGAAAAAGCAGCCCATGCAGCCTTGCTGCGATGCTGCGGGCCGAATCTGACCGATAACGCCGCTGGAGGCGCACACGCCTGAGGCGGGAAGGGTTCGCGCATGCTTGCCCAGCAGTTTCAGATCGAGCAGGAGGGCGCTCTGGTCATCGCCACGGTCGCCAGCCGCAAGCTCGGCGCCGCCGAGGCCGAGGCCCTGACCGAGGAGCTGGCCAACCGCCTGCGCAACGACGGCGGCCACCTGTTCATTCTCAACATCCCGACCGTCGAGCACATCGACTCGAGCTGCATCGGCGTGCTGGTCACGTTCCTGCAGGACCTGGAACACGTCCGCGGCCGCCTGGCCCTCGCGGCCTGTCAGCCCAACGTCGCCTTCCTCTTCAAGGTCACCCGCCTCGACACCGTCTTCGCCCTCTACGACGACCTCGACGAAGCCCGCCGGCAGATCGCGCACGGGT
>CAZUUQ010000124.1:0-6552 GCA_964622625.1 uncultured Phycisphaeraceae bacterium
TCGGCTCGCCATGAAACACAAGTGCGACAAATGCCAGCGGCCGGCGACGCACCAGATCCTTGAGATCAAGGACGGCAAGAAGGTGCAGAAGTTCCTCTGCGACCTGCACGCGGTGGAGCAGGGGCTGGCGGCCGCGCCCGACGGCACGCCGATCAATCAGATTCTCCAGAATTTCGTGAAGGTGCACAGCGGGGCGGCCGGTCGACAGGATCAGCCGACGTGCCCGTCCTGCGGCATGTCGTTCGGCGACTTCCGCGCCAAGAGCCTGCTGGGCTGCCCCGACTGTTACCATGCCTTTGAATCGCTGCTGGCGCCGTTGCTGGAGCGGGCCCACGCGGGGGCGGTGCACCACATGGGCAAGAAGCCCGCCAAAGCCGGCAGTGAGGACCGCCAGGGCGAGTTGATGCGCATGCGCCAGCGCTTGCAGCACGCGGTCGAGCATGAGGATTACGAGCTGGCCGCCCGGCTGCGCGATGAGATCACCGACATGGAGGCCCATCGCCAATGAGCATGGCCGAGCTGCCGGACCATGCGGGCCACTGGCTGCGCGGCGAAGGGCCGCACAGCGATCTGGTGGTCTCCAGCCGCATCCGTCTGGCCCGCAACCTGGCGGGCTACCCCTTTGTGCATCGTGCCACTCGGATTCAGCGCGAGGAAATCCTCGAGCGATGCCGAGGCGTGCTCGTGGACGACGGCCTGGATCCCGTGCTGCACTGGATCAGCATCCCCGACAGCGCGCCGCTGGACCGGCAGCTTCTGATCGAGCGTCACCTGATGAGCCGCCAGCACGCCAAGGGCGGCCCCGAGGCGCCTCGGGCCGTCGCCTTCACCGCTGACGAGCGGGTGGCCGTCATGGTCAATGAAGAAGATCACCTGCGTCTGGCGGTGCTGCGCAGCGGCATGCAGATCGACGAAGCCTATCGCGAGCTGGACAAGCTCGACGACGCCCTGGAGGCGAAGCTGGAGATGGCCTTCTCCAGCCGCTGGGGGTACCTGACCGCCTGCCCGACGAACGTGGGCACGGGCCTGCGCGTCAGCGTCATGATGCACCTGCCGGCCCTGCGCCTGACCGGTGAGATCGACAAGGTTCGTCGTGCGGCACGCGACATGAACCTGGCGGTCCGCGGCCTGTTCGGTGAAGGCTCCGAAGCGCTGGGGGATCTTTACCAGATCAGCAATCAGGTGACGCTCGGCTGCGCGGAACGCGAGGTGGTCGCGGAATTCCAGCACACCGTCGTGCCGCAGATCATCGCCTACGAGCAGCAGGCCCGCGCCGCGCTGCTCAAGCAGCGCATCAGTCAGCTTGACGACAAGATCTGGCGGGCCTGGGCCGTGCTGACCAATGCCCGCGTGCTGGGCACGGAAGAGGCGCTGTCGCTGCTGAGCCACCTGCGCATGGGCGTCAACATGGGACGCATTGACAAGGTGGATATACGCACCGTCAACGAACTTTTCCTGCTGACTCAGCCGGCCCACCTTCAGAAGATGGCTGGCTGCGAAATGAACCCCGCCGTCCGCCGCGAGGCCCGCGCCCACCTGGTGCGCCAGCGCCTGGCCGCGACCATATGAAGCCGCGATGTCATACGCTGCCGGCTGCCCCCGCTGGAGGCGTGCCGAGGATGGCGGCTTCGGGTAAGATGGCGGTCATCGGTGGGGATGGATGTAGGCTCAGGAGGCTGGCGCAATGGGACTTCGAGAAGACATTCTCAAGCGGCCCGTCGGGGAGCTGCCGCTGCGCAAGTTGCTGGCGGTGCGGACGACGATGACGGTCCGCCAGGCCATGCGCCAGATGCGCGAAGCTCGCCTCGGCTGCGCGGTGATCGTTGACGAAGCGGGGCGACCGCTGGGCAAGTTCACCGAGCGCAAGCTCATGCGCCTGCTGGTCGAGGGCGGCAGTCTCGACGACCTCGCCAGGCAATACATGTTCGGCGGCGAGGACTGCGTGCGCTGCGACCAGCCCATCGCGGACATGATCCGCATGATGCAGACGCGCCACCTGCGCTACATCATTGTGGTGGATGACCAGGGCAAGGCCGTCGCCCTCACCGGTCAGAAGGGCCTGATGGAGTTCATTGCCGACCACTTTCCGCGCGCGGTCAAGGTGTCGCCGCCGGCCGAGAAGCTGCACATCGACCAGAGAGAGGGAGCCTGAGCATGACGCTGCGTCCCCGCCGAAGTCCGGCTTCTCCCGGCGATTCCGGTGAATTCCAGGATCCGCTGAGCAATTATGACCTGCCGGCCTACAGCGATCAGATGGAGCGTGAACTCGTCGAGAACTCCGTCAGCGCCATGGTCACGCGCCCCCTGATCACCGTCCCGCAGACCGCCACCGTCGCACAGGCCCTGGCGACCATGGTTGAGCGTGACGTGGCCTGCGTGCTGGTGACCGACGAGCAGGACCACCTGCTGGGCATCTTCTCCGAGCGCGACGTGCTGCTGAAGGTGGCCGAGCAGTACGAGCAGATCAAGGACAAACCCATCAGCGAAGTGATGACGCCCAAGCCCAGGGCCGTCTACGAGACCGCCTCGCCCAGCCAGGCGTTGAACCTCATGGCCGAGTCGGGCTTTCGCCATATCCCGATTCTGGACATCGATGACCGCGTGGTGGGCATCGTCGGCCCGCGGCGCGTCACCCGCTACCTCCAGGGCCTCATCGACCATATTGACGCCAAGTGACCGCCGCGCCACGGGGCGCGCGTCGCCCGTCACGACGCCCGATCAGGCGCGAGCATCGCCGCGATGCGTTGCTGCGGACGCGACAGCGGCAGGTCGTCCAGATCATCCAGCGATCGCCAGACCGTATCGGCGCGACGCCGGCCGGACCGCGCGTCGGCACGCCACAGCGTGAACGTCACCGCGCGGTGTGTGGTCTGGTGCTGGAAAGTGCCGACCAGGTCGGGCGCCGTGACCGCCAGCCGTGTCCGCTGCCTCACCCAACGGGCCAGCGTACCTCGGCGTAGAGGGTCGGCCGCGTTTTCACATGTCGGCATCTGCCACAAGTCGGCCCACAGGCCATCGGCCGGGCGCTGCTCGAACAGATACGCGCCGTTGCGGACCACGGCCACCACGTGATGCGTGACGGCTGTCGGCCGGCGCCGCGGTCGGCGCCTGGGCAGCGTGCCTTGCCGTCCCGTCGCCGCGGCGGCGCAGCAGTGGCGAACCGGACAGGCATCGCACACGGGATTTCGCGGCAGGCAGATCAACGCTCCCAGCTCCATCAGGGCCTGGTTCCAGTCGCCGGGATGGCGCGGCGGTACAAGCTGCTGGGCCAGTGCCCACACCTGCCGCTGCACCACTGGCGCATCGATCGGCTCCTCGATCGCCAGCCACCGTGCCAGCACACGGGCCACGTTGCCGTCGACCAATGCCGCGCTGCGCCCGAATGCGATCGAGGCGATCGCCCCTGCCGTATACGGACCGATGCCCGGAAGCGACGCCAATTCCGCCGGGGACGCAGGCACCGTGCCGCCGTGGTGCTCGACCACGGCCCGGGCGGCGGCATGGAGGTGGCGGGCCCGACGGTAGTAACCTAGTCCCTGCCACAGGCGCAGCACCGTCTGCGGGTCAGCCGCGGCCAGATCCGCCAACGTCGGCAGCGCGGCCAGGAACCGATCGTAATACCCGACCACCGTCGCCACCTGCGTCTGCTGGAGCATCGCTTCGCTGACCAGAACGTGGTATGGATCGGCCAGCGCGCCCGGGGCCGCACGCCAGGGCAGGCGGCGGTGATGGCCGCTGTACCAGCGCGATAACGAGCGACGCAGCGATGTCACGCTGCGCGCGGGCAGATGGCGGCCTAGAATGATTGCTCGACCCACGCGGAGAGTGTATCCCACGTTCGCGGCCGCAGCGCCTGCCAGACCGATGCTTTGACCGTCCCGGCGACGTTGGCTAACGTGGCCGCGTGACGATTCCTGCCCGCGGGCTGTCGCGACGACAGTGGCCCTGGCGCGATGTAAAGCGGATGCGGAGCCGAGCGGCCGCGGCTGCCGGAGGGGCGGTAAAAACCTGATGGACCAGCAGGTCAAACACAAGTGCGGCGTGTTCGGCATATGGGGCGACCCCCGTGCGGCTGAGCAAATCTATGTCGGTCTCTACGCCCAGCAGCATCGCGGACAGGAGTCGGCCGGAATCGCCGTCAGCGACGACGGGGAACTGACGGCCCACGTCGGCATGGGGCTGGTCGGCGAAGTCTTCACGCCCGCCATCCTCGCCGAGCTTCGCGGCCGCGGCGGCATCGGCCACAACCGCTATTCCACCACCGGTTCAAGCCGCTCCTGCAATGCCCAGCCGCTGCTGGAGCAGTACATCGGCGGACAGGTGGCCGTCGCCCACAACGGCAACCTCGTCAACGCCGACGTCCTGCGCGACAACTACGAAGCTCGCGGACACATTTTTCACACCTCCACCGACACCGAAGTGATCATCCATTTGCTGGCCGCACACCATCTGTCGAAGCAGGACCCCGTGGTCGAAGCGCTGACGCATTTGCAGGGCGCGTATTCATTGGTGTTTCTGTTCCATGACCGTGTCGAGGCGGCTCGTGACCCGTGGGGCTGGCGGCCGCTGGTGCTGGGCTGCACGGCCGAGGGCCATCCCTGCGTCGCCAGCGAGACCGTCGCCCTGGACGCCATCGGTGCGAAGTTCGAACGCGAAGTCGAACCGGGCGAGGTTGTCACGCTCAGCGACGCCGGCGTCAGCAGCCGGCGCTTCGCCGACGCACAGCAGCCTGCCCACTGCATCTTCGAGCACGTCTATTTCGCCAATCCCAGTTCCAAGGTCTTCGGCCAGACCGTCCAGGTCGTCCGCGAACGGCTGGGTGAAAAGCTGGCCGAGGAGGCACCGGTCGAAGCCGACTACGTCGTGCCCATGCCCGACTCCGGTCGATCCGCGGCTCTGGGTTACGCACGCGCCAGCCGTATTGAGTACCGCGAGGGCATCGTCCCAAATCGTTACGTCGGCCGCACCTTCATTCAGCCCACCCAGGCGCAGCGCGACCGGGCTGTGCAACTGAAGCTTAATGCGGTGTCCGACATCGTCGCCGACAAACGCATCATCGTTGTTGATGACTCAATCGTCCGCGGCACCACCACCCGCGGCAAAATGGCCCAGCTTCGACGGGCAGGGGCGCGTGAGATCCACCTGCGCATCAGTTGCCCGCCCATACGCCACGCCTGCTTTTTCGGTATCGACTTCCCCGACCCCGCCAAACTCATCGCCACCGGACGCAGCATTGATGACATCCGCGACTACCTTGGCGTCGACAGCCTGCACTACCTGTCCATCGAGGGTATGCTCAGTTGCGTCAATCGTCCGGCAAGTCACTACTGCACCGCCTGCTTCAGCGGCGATTACCGCCTCGAGGTTGACCGCCCCGTCACCAAGCTAAGCCTGGAACGACACCAGCTTCGCATGTTTTGATCCCGCCGAAACCCAATTCCCAACTCCCGGCTCCCCACCTCCAGCCAATGCCCGAGCCGACGCCCCAGCCCGACTATCCCATCGTGCGACGCACCGCCGTGGCCGCACTCATCGCAGGCCTGTGCATCACGGCCGTCAAGTTCGCCGTCTATTTCGTGATCGGCTCGGTGGCGGTGCTCGGCGACGCATTTGAGAGCATCGTCAACGTTGCCGCGGCGGGCTTGATGCTGTTCAGCCTCGCCCTGGCCAACCGGCCGGCCGACGCCACGCACCGTTACGGGCATGGGAAAATTGAATCCATGGCCGTCGGCTTTGAAGGAGCGTTGATCTTTGCAGCCGGCGTCACCGTGGCTGTTCAGGCGGTGGGCAGACTGCTGGGCCTTCAGGAGCTGCCCCGCCTGGAAATCGGCATCGTCATGCTCGGCGGCGTCAGCATCCTCACCGGCTCGCTGGCGTGGTATGTCCTGCGCGTCGGCCGCCGCCATCGCAACGCTGTGCTCATTGCCGACGGCAAGCACCTGCTGGCCGACTTTCTCACCACCGTCGCCGTTCTCGCCGCGATGCTGCTGGTCAAGTGGACGCGACTGCTGTGGCTCGATCCGCTGGTGGCCCTGATGATGGCGGGGCTGCTGCTGCGCACCAGTTGGCGACTTCTCGCCGACGCGGCCGACGGCCTGATGGACCGTGCCGACCCGGCCGACGAGCACGTCATTCGCGGTGTCCTCGACGCGAAGGTGGCCGACGGGCTGATCCACGGCTACCACAAGCTGCGCCACCGACACAGCGGAGCTTTTCACTGGGTCGACGTCCACCTCCAGGTCGACGGCCGGCTCACCGTCCGAAAGAGCCACGATCTGGCCAGCGCTATTGAACATGAGATCGAGCACACCCTCGGCCAGGCCAACGTGACTGCCCACGTTGAGCCGCCCGAAGCGGCCGATGACGCCGACCCCGCCGCGTCCGACCAGCTCCCCGCCCAGCAGTGACCGTCCTCCCTGTTTCCTGCTATACTGCCGCGCTTGTTCAGCCGCCGTGCCGCCCCTCATGCGGCACCACGCGGGGTGTAGCTCAGCTTGGTAGAGCGCTTCGTTCGGGACGAAGAGGCCGCAGGTTCAAATCCTGTCACCCCGA
>CAZUUQ010000125.1:0-3611 GCA_964622625.1 uncultured Phycisphaeraceae bacterium
GTGGCGGCGCAGGCGCGGGGGAACTGGCTTGACTGACGACGGGGAGAAGCCGCGGCTGACGTAGAATGGTGGGATGCTGCGTGTCCGCCGCCATGACCACAGTCCGCGCGTCGAGCTGCTGCCGCTGATCGACGTGGTTTTTCTGCTGCTGACTTTCTTCATCTACAGCCTGATTCTGACGGTGCGGGCGGACATTCTGCCGGTGTCGCTGGTGCCTGTGGGCGGCGGGGAACAGGCGGAGCCGGGCCGGGCGGCTGCGCTGACGATCGATGCGGATGGTCGCATTTTCCTCGACCGCGATCCGGTGGCGATGGACGCATTGGCGGCACGGCTGGAAGCCTTCGCGGCCCAGGCGGATCGGCCGCCGCTGTTCGTGGCCCTGGAAGAGGATGGCCGCACCGATCGCGGGCCGCTGCTGGTGAAGCTGATCGAACTGTTGCGCAACGCCGGCATCACGGACGTGAGCGTGGTCGGCCCGGCGTCGGACGCGGTTTCGCCGCCGCGGTGACCGCCGCGAATGGCGCGGCGCATCGGTGGAAGATGATCGAGCGCGAGAACATTCTGCCGCTGCTGGTGGGCGTGATCGTGGCTGTGGGTCTGCACGCGCTGGCGTTGTCGGCGGCGACGTGGGATTTGTGGCGTCAGGCTGCGGGCGCGGCGGAACTGCCGGCCGAGGTTGAGGAGCTTCTGCCGCAGCCGCGGGTCACGCTGGGGCGGGCTGGTCCGCGCGTGGCGACGGTGGCGTGGATCGCGCACGATGATTTTCGCCGACTCATGGCGCCGCCGAGCGCCACTGAGCAGCCGGCGGCGCAGCAGGATGTCGAGCCGATGGACGCGGCCGCGATGCCGGTGGATCCGACGCCGCCCTCGCCGGCGGCGCCGCGGGAATTGCCGCAACCCCCCGCGCCGTCGCTGGTCGAAGCCGCGGAGCCGCCTCAGTCGGACATGCCGCTCGATCCGCCGCCGACTGACGTGCCGGACCGCGTGGCCGCGCCCGGGCAAACGGCGCCCGACACCGTTGATGCAAAACGGTATCCGACACCGTTTTTGGAGGCGGCCGCGCGTCCGACGGCTGCGCCGCGCGAGCCGCGCGAGGTATCGCCCACGCGGATTCGCCCGCAATCGGACCGCGTGACGCCCGGCGGCGTGATCGTGGCTGACGGCATCGAGATTCACACGGCCCAGCCGCGGTTCGCGCTGACGACGACGCTCACGGCCGTGCCGCGCAACACGCGGGTGCGGGTGGTCTTCAACGCGGCCGGCGAGGTCATCGAAGCGCAGCTTCTGGCGTCGACGGGCTACCTGGACGTCGATGGACCGATTCTTCAGAGCCTGTACCGCTGGCGCGCCAGCGGGCCGCGGCTTGCGGAGCAGACCGGGCCGTTCGAGCTGCGCATCAGCTATCTCATGGGCCGCGTTCCGGCCGAAGCCGCGAAGGCCGACGAGAGCGACGCGGCCGACGAAGCTGACGAGAGCGATGAGACCGGCGCGGCGCCGACGGCTGATGAGAGCGGGGCCGCCGCGTCGCCGTGACGGGGGCCTACAATCGCGTGACTCAAACGGAGCGACCTCATGCAGCGACGCGTGGCCGACGGCATCATCATCTCGTGCGACTTCTGCGGCAGCGACTGGGACCAGCAGGCGGCGATGATCGAAGGTCATCATGGCTCGGTGCTGTGCCTGGAGTGCTTCAAAAGCGCGTATGTCGAAGCGGCCGCCGCGGCTTCGGATGCCGGGCGTGACTTCAGTTGCTCGCTGTGTCTGCGCACACTGGACGGCGCCGTGCCGCACTGGCGTCATCCGCCGCTGGCCTCGCCGCCGCCGGGGTTCAATCCCGAGGCGGTGGTCTGCGGCGACTGTCTCAAACAGGCGGCCGGCGCGTTTCACAAGGATCCGGACGTGCCGTGGTCGCGGGAAAGGAAGTGAGGGGATTGGTCAGGCATTGCCGGCTTCGATGGCCTGGACTTTTTCGAGGCGGCGCTGGAAGCGCTGCTCGGTCTGGAAGCGGGCGTTGAGAAAGGCGCGGACCAGCAGGCGGGCGACCTCGATGCCGACGACGCGCGCGCCCAGGCACAGCACGTTCATGTCGTCGTGCTCGACGCCTTGTCCGGCTGAGTAGATGTCATGGCAGACGCAGGCCCGCACGCCGCGGTGCTTGTTGGCGGCGATGGCGGCCCCGACGCCGCTGCCGCACAACACAATGCCGCGCAGCGCCTGGCCGTGCTGGATGGCCTGGCAGACGTAGCGGGCGTAGTCGGGGTAGTCGTCGGCCGGCTCGAACTGGTGGGCGCCCAGGTCGAGCACCTCGTGGCCGGCGGCGCGGGCTTCGTCAATGATCGCCTGCTTGAGGTCGTACCCCCCGTGGTCGGCGGCGACGGCGACTTTCATGCATGGGCTCCGATGGCGAATCCCCTCGTACGGAGCGATGATAGGTTGCGGCTGGCGTGGGACGCAACTGCGCGTGCCGGGGGCCTGCGGACCAGGCCGCGGCTGCTCAGGGAGCTGAGATCATGAAGTCGGTCGAGCAGCTTCGCCGCAGCATCGCGCGCTTTCAGCACAGCTTCTGGGACAAACGCGGCGGCCGGCGTCCTCCCGTGGCGGTTTCGCCGTCGCACACGTTCATGCCCATCGCGTATCTGCGCCGACCGCTGGGCGAAGAGCAGCTCGAGCCGGCCGATGTGACGCATGAGCTGGTTCGGACGGATTACGAGCACGCGGCCCCGCACCGGCGCGTGACCGGCGACGACTTCATGCCGTTCGTCACGCCCTGGCGGGCTGTGCCGTGGCTGGAGGCGATGTGCGGCTGCCCGGTGCTGTGTGCCGAGGGCTCGCTGCGGCCGGGGCATTTCGTCGAATCCGCGGCTGCGCTGCGCGATGTGCCGATTCCGGGCGACGTGCGCTGGATCGACCGCATGGCCGCATTGCTCGAGCACCAGGTGGCCACGCTGGCCGACGACTGCTTCATCAGCCCGACGATTCTGCGCGGCCCGGCGGACGTGCTGGCGGCGATGCGCGGGCAGGTCGAGTTCTTCACCGACGTCGTTGATGAACCGGCCGCGGTGCGCGACGCCGCCGGGCGAATCGCGGATCTGTTCAGCGGCGTGCTGCGCCACCACTTCTCAATGGTGGGGCCGAAGCTCGGCGGGTATGCGCACAGCTACGGCTACTGGGCGCCCTGGCCGACCGTTGTGATCCAGAACGACGCGATGGGCATGTGCGGCCCGCGGGTGTATACGCAACTGTTCCGCGAGCACGACCAGCGGATGGTCGCGGCTGTGGGGCCGGGCGTGTTCTATCACCTGCACTCGACGGGCATGGCCCACTGGCGCGACGTGCTGTCGATCGACGGCCTGGCGGGCCTGGAGCTGTCGATCGAATCGATCGGCCCATCGCTGGCGGTCCTGACGCCGATGATCCGCGAGACGCTCGAGCGCAGCCGACTGATCCTGTTCGTTGAGCACTTCTTCGAACAGTTGCCCGACCTGCTGCGCCGCGTGCCGCACGAGGGTCTGTTCGTGATCGTGCCCGATACGCACCTGCCGACCGAGGCGGACTACCAGCGGTTCATCGCCGCCTGCTTCGGCGAGTGATGGACCAGGTGGGCGCGGCGG
>CAZUUQ010000125.1:3711-6530 GCA_964622625.1 uncultured Phycisphaeraceae bacterium
TCGCTGGTGCTGGGCGGGCTGCTGCTCGCGGCGGTGGCGGCGCGCGTGGTTTATGTGCTGTGGCGCAACACGCGGCAGCGGCGGCGGCGCGCGGCACGGGATGCGCGCAGTCCGGGTGAACTCAGCGCGGCCGAGCGACAGGCGGCCATGAGCGACGCGCTGGCTGAGGCGCGGCAGGCGGCGGACGACCTGGAAACCGATGACGCGGCCCGGCCGCGCGCGGCTGACATCGACCAGCGGCTCGATCACGTCGAGCAGAAACTGCAGGCGCAGCGCCTCGAAATCGTCGCCTTCGGCACGATCTCCAGCGGCAAGTCGGCCCTGCTCAATGCGATGGCGGGACGCGAAGTTTTCGCCACGCAGGTGAGCGGCGGCACGACGACCACGCGGGCCGAGGTTCCCTGGCCCGGGGCCGACCGCGTGGTGCTCGTGGACACGCCCGGCCTGGGTGAAATCCGCGGCGCGGAGCACGAAGCGCTGGCCCGCCACGCGGCCGGCGACGCGGACCTGGTGCTGCTGGTGCTCGACGGCCCGCTGCGCGACAGCGAAGCGGCGCTGCTGCGCATCCTGACCGCGATGGACAAGCGCCTGGTGGTCTGCCTGAACAAAGCCGACTGGTACGAGCGGGCCGCGGGGCAGCCGGGAAAGCAGTCGCGCGACGACGCGGCCACGCTGCGGGAACAGATCATCGAGCAGATCCGCGGCATCCTGACCGGCCTGGCGGCCGAGAAGTTCGACGCCCGCGACGTCGTGCTGGTCCGCGCCGCCCCTGGTCCGCGCCAGCGCGTGCGCATCGACGCTCAGGGACGCGAGCGCACCGAAACCGTGCAGGCTGACGCCGACATCGCCGGCCTCGCGCGGCGACTGACGGCGATTGTGAAGCGTGACGGGCGCGACCTGCTGCTGGTGAACCTGCTGCTGCAGTCGCAGGCCATCGCGGCCGAGGCGCGCGGGCAGCTTGCGGGCATGCTCGACGCGCGGACATCGCAGATCATCCGCCGGTACATGTGGCGCAGCGGCGCCGTCGCGGCCGCGATCCCTCTGGCGAGCGTGGACATCGCCGCGGGCCTGAGCATCTCGACAAAGATGGTGCTGGAACTGGCCCGCGTCTACCGCCAGCCGGTCGACCTGGATATGGCCCGCGCCCTGCTCAAGGAACTCGGCCGCAACCTCGCCACGATCCTCGGCTCGCATGCCGTCGGCCCGGCGCTGGCGTCGCTGGCGGGCTCGGCGCTCAAGACCGTGCCGGGCATCGGCACGATCACCGGCGGGCTGGTGCAGGGCCTGGCCCAGGCGCTGGTCACGCGCTGGATCGGGCGGGTGTTCGTGGTCTACTTCAAACAGCAGATGCAGGCCCCGGCCGGCGGATTGGCGGGCCTAGCGCGGCAGCAGTGGGATGAACTGCTGCGGGCTGACGCGCTGACCACGCTGGCGCGCGAAGCGGCCGGACGGCTTGTCACGAGCGCAAGCGGCAGCGACATCCGGGAGCCGGACGCATGAACGACGCACCAGGGCACGATCCGTCCTACGAGCGCGCGATGCGGACGGTGCAGCGCACGCTCGGCGATCTGGCCTCCTGCACGCCCGCGGAGCGCGAAGAGCTCGCGGCCGAGGCGCGGCAGCTTGAGGCGACGACCGCCAAGCTGGAGACCGGCCGACTGGACCTTGCCGTTGTCGGCGAGATCAGCACGGGCAAGAGCGCGCTGATCAACGCCCTGGTCGGCGAGGCCCGCACCGAAGTGGATGTCCGCGGCGGATGGACGCGGCAGGTCTGGCACGTGCCGTGGGACGGGGCCGGCTACGTCATGCCCGGCCTGGCGGACTCCAGCGTCGTGCTCATCGACACGCCGGGGCTCAACGAAGTCGATGGCGCCCAGCGGGCCCGGATCGCCGACCAGACCGCCCGCCATGCCGACCTGATCCTCTTCGTCACCGACTCGGACCTCAACCACGTCGAGTTCACCGCCCTCAAACTCCTGGCCGAAGCCGGCAAGCCGCTGATCGTCGCGCTCAACAAGGCCGACCTCTACACCGACGCCCAGCTTGCCGAGCTGCGCGCGACGCTTGCCGCGCGGCTCGCCGGCCTGATCGCGCCCGACGACATTGTCACCGTCGCCGCGGACCCGCGCCCCATCGAGGTCATCATCGAATCGCCTGCCGGCAGCGCCCGCAGCGAGCACCGCCAACCCTCGCCGCAGGTCGAATCGCTCAAGCTGCGCATCCTCGAACTGCTCGGGCGCGAAGGCAAAGCCCTGGCCGCCCTCAACGCCGCGCTGTATGCCGCCGACGCCAGCGACCGCATCGCGGCGGTGAAAGTGCGCCTGCGCGACCAGGCCGCCCGGCGGCTGATCTGGAGCTACGCCGCCTCCAAAGCCGTCGCCGCGGCCGCGAATCCCGTGCCCGTGCTCGATGTCGTCGGCGGGTCGGTCGTCGACGCCAGCATGGTCGTCGCCCTCGCCCGGCTCTACCGCATCCGCATGACCACCGCCCATGCCTCGAAGCTCATCAACGCGATTCTCCAGGCGGCCGGCTGGGTCACGCTCGCCGAGATCGCCACGCACGTCGGCTCGTCGCTGCTCAAGGGTCTGACCTTCGGCCTCAGCACGCTGGTCACCGCGCCGATGCAGGGCGCGGCCGCGGGCTACGGCTCGTTCATCGTGGGGCATGCCGCCAAGTATTACTTCGAGCACGGCGCAAGCTGGGGCGGCCGCAGCCCCAAGGCCGTGGTCCGCGAAATCATCGACGCCGGCGACCGCGCCTCGGTGCTCGACGGCCTGAAACAGGAAATCCGCCGGCGGCTGGGCCGCAATCCGCACGCG
>CAZUUQ010000126.1:0-4595 GCA_964622625.1 uncultured Phycisphaeraceae bacterium
CGCGCCGGTGCCGTAGAGGACGGCCGTGGTGTTCCATCCCAGGTCGCGGCCCACGTGGTCCATGGGGTCGACGTCGGGGGCGATGATCTGGCCGAAGCTCCACCAGTGTCCGCCCTGCCAGCCGCGCACCGGCATGGGCGAGCGCCAGCCTCGCCACACCAGCGCCGGCCATCCGACCATCCGCGGGTATATGCGGTCTCCGCCCGGCACGCGCAGGGCCAGCACCGTATGCGGCGCGTGCGTGCGGCCGATCAGGCGTTCCAGACCCAGCACATGGTTGGTGCGCAGCGGCGGGATGAGTTCAACGTACCGCGGCTGCTGGTCGGCCCGCAGCACCGCGATGCACTGCGCGGCGATGTCGGCCGGCCGCCACGTGCGCCACTGTTTCAGCGGGGCCAGCTCCAGAAGATCCCGCGGCGACTCATCGAGCAGCATCGCCCGCAGCCGCACCAGCCCCGCGGTGATGTGGGCCGAGTCATCGAAAATCTTGTAGCGCACATTCTCGTCGCCGCGCTCGCGGGCGCGGGCGGTCAGCTCGTCGAGTTCCTGGCGCACCTGCGGCTTGAGCACGTCGCGGTAGAAGCGGGCGACTTCGTACGAGGAGAAGCGGACCCAGCGGTTGTCCGACTGCCGTTCGCCGGTCACCGCCGGCCAGGTCGGCCCGTCGATCTGCCAACCCGCCACGTCGCCGTACAGGTTCGTGAGCCACACGGGCGGCTGCATGGCCTCCATGCTGTCGTAAGGCTGGTGCCGCAGATAGTAGTGCTGGCCGACCTGCTTGACGTAGTGGTGCACCAGCTCGCGGGCGAAGACGTAGCAGCCGAAGGCGTATTCATCCAGATCGCCGACCGCATACGCCATCCGCGCGTACGCCAGGGGGGGCGGGGCCTCGTCGCCCATCTCCGCGATGCCGCCGCGGCCGACGCCCTTCCAGTCCATCGTCAGCGGCGTGATGAAGAACCGCTTGAGCATCGGCCAGTGCTCGCGGATCGGCTGCCAGTGGTCGAGATAAAACGCGAAGTGCCAGATCGTGTCCAGCAGATTCGTGGAGAACTTGCCCGCGTCGTCGTAGGAGCCCCACGTGCCGATGCCCGGCCCCACGAACAGGAGCATGTCGCGGAACGGCTGATAGTGGCTCTCATCCAGGATCCACTCCTCCAGGTAGCCTCGCAGCGTGGATGCCATCAGTTCCCGCGTGTCCGGCTCGACGAAGGGCAGGGCCTTGGCGTACCAGCGGTCGTTCATCACCTGCCAGCAGTAAAGCCCCGGCCCGCCGTAGTCGCGGTTGAGTTCGTGGTCCCAGATCTGCTCCCAGGCGCCGGTCGTGAACTTGTCGGCCAGGCGGCGGCGCAGGCGCTCGAGCACCGGGCCGCGCAGCGGATCGTCGGCGTCGATCATCGGCGCCGGCTCGTATTGCCGCACGTATTGCAGCACCGGCATGCGCAGCTCGATTTCGTCCGCGCCCTCCACGCCCGCCCACGGGCCGAACGTGGTGAAGTAGTCCATATCGCGTACCGCGCCCGACAGCGTCATGGGAAACGGCCCGGCGTCGGTGTACTCGCCGGCCCACCACGCCAGCGCCAACGTCGCCGGCAGCGGCGCGATCCGCGTCGCCGGCGTGCCCCAGTCGTCCGCGATCGTGTGAAACTCGAACCGCATCCGGATCACCAGATCGTCGCCGTCGAGCGCGAACGTCTCGCGGCAGTGCATCGGCAGCGCCCGCAGCGCCGACGCCATCGTGTCGCACCGTTCGATCACTTCACGCGGCAAGTCCGCAGCCCAGCTATCCGTGTGCAACCCGCGCGACGCCAGGCCGTGCGCAGCCCGAAAATCCGACGCGGCGTCCAGCGGAATCTTGTCGTAGCCGTAAAGCGGCAGCAGCACGACGTCACCGGCGCCCCGCTCGTCAGCGGCGTCGAAAGCCAGGTGCAGCCCCTCGTCATCCAGCCGTACCGACGTGGGCCGGTGCTGCAGCACGATCAGGACGGGCGCATCCCAGTGCCTCCAGTTCGTCGCCCCGTGGAACCAGCACAGCAGCCAGGGGCGCGACATATCCGCGGCGCCGGGCAGCTCCTCGGTCTCACGCCGGTCCACCACGACGAGTTCTTCGCCGCCGGCTCGCGCGACCATCGCCGCCACGTGCGTGGGCGCGCCCTGTCCCCACGCGGGCATGTTGGCGAACAGTTGCAGGCGCGGCGTATTGGCGTGGATCAGCGTGGCCGGCGACAGCTCGCTGAAGACCGTGGCGAACGGCGCGGCCCGCACCTCCGTCATGGAGCCGCGTGGCTCCTCGCCTTCATGGACCGGCGGATCGGCGAGCGTGACCTGGTCAATGGATAGGCCTGATGCAATTGCTGCTGACAGCGAAACACCAAGGCAAACGGTGATGAAGACTGAGGGTCGGCGCATGATAACGCTCCATAAGAAACGCGACGATGTCGGCCGGCCCATATCTGAACATGACACTATACGGGTTTTCGCACATCCCGGCCGCAAGCCACGCCGCCTTCGACGTCGCGGCAATGCGGCGGACTGCACTGTCGCAAAAACGGCGACGTATCATGAGCACAGCACCTGGACCGCAGCCTCTTGCGCAAGGAGTGACTGGTGCCGCGTCGTGTGCCCATGCAGAGCGACGACCGCAGCCACATGTCGTGCGGGCGCCGCAGCCTACCACTGTGTTTTGGCCTGATCGTGCTGATCTGCGGCGGCTGCGCCACCGACCACAACGCGCGGGCGGCGGCGTTCCTGCGGCCGTATGAGCAGAGTGAGTGGTCGCGTGCGGCCGCGGCGGTGACGCGCGAGGCGCAGCGGGCCGAGGGCGACCCCGACGAATTGCTCTGGCGACTGGAACAAGGCACGGTGCTGCGGACATCCGGCGACGTGACGGGCAGCGATGCGGCGTTCGCCCAGGCCGATGAGCTGCTTGAAAGGATCGAAAGTCAGCCGGCCCTGAGCCTTTCCGAGCAGGCGGCGGCGCTGCTGACCAACCCGCGGGCCATTCGCTACCGCGGGTACGCATACGACCGGGTGATGCTCAGCGTGTACCGCGCGCTCAACAGTCTGGAAGCGGGCGATTCCCAGGCGGCCCGTGTACATCTGAACCGTGCCCACGACCGTCAGGCCGATGCCGTGGCCCACAATGCCGAGCGAATCGCGGCGCTGCGCGAGCAGTATGCCCGGGACAGCCGCTACGACCTGCAGCGCACGCTGGACAATCCCCACGTCACGCTGGCGTTATCCGAGCAATACGATGAACTGCGGCAGTACCGGGCGTACGCGGACTACGTGAATCCCTTTGCCGAGTGGCTGGCGGGGTTGTACTTCACCGTCGCGGGCGTGGGCGGTTCGGACCTGGAGCGTGGGCGGCTGCACCTGTCTCGGGCGGCGGGGATGGTAACGCTGGACAACCACCACGTGCAGGCGGATCTTGCGATGGCGGAGGCGGTGATCGCGGGCGAGCCGATGGAGCCGACGGTATGGGTGGTGTTTGAGACCGGCCGGGCGCCGTCGCGGCGGTCGGTGCGGATCGACATTCCGCTCTTCATCTTCGGCGGGCAGGTGGACTATGTGGGCGTGGCGTTTCCGGCCTTGACGTTTCACAGCGACCACGCATCGGTGCTTCAGGTGACGGCCGGCGGCGAGACGCACCGCACGCTGCTGGTGGCGAGCATGGACCGTGTGGTCGCCCAGGAGTTCGAGAACGCCCTGCCGGCGGAGATTGCGAGGACGGTGCTGTCGGCCGCGGCGAAGGCGGCGGCGGCGTACGGCATCCAGCGGGCGACGCGCAACGAGGACTGGTTGAACGTGGTCACGCGGATCGGCGCGACGCTGTACCAGGCGGCAATGAACGAAGCCGACACACGGACGTGGCTGTCGCTGCCCAAGCAGTGGCAGGTGTGCCGACTGCCCCGGCCGGCGGACGGAGTGATCCAGGTGAGCATGCCGCGGGCCGACCAGGCCGTGGCGGTGGAACTGCTGGCCGGCGAGGCCGTCCTCGTCTGGGTCCGCGGCGTGGGACCTTATACGCGGCCGGCAGTGCGGCAGATGCGGATAGAATAGGCACGTCGGCGGTGCGGGCTGTGCATGAAAATCGCCAGTGCCGCGTTATGCATGGGGACGGAAAAAGGGAGCACGCGGATGCGACAGCTTCATAAACGGATGTGGGCGGCGGGCGTCAGCACCATCTGGATGGCGGCATGGGCGGCAGCGATGCTCGGCGGCTGCGCGCAGCGATCGGTGAACACCGTCGAGGCGGCCCAGATCGAGGGGCGGCCGACGATCGTGCCCGACAAGCGGGTGCAGACCGATGCGAGCCTGTCGGGCAAGATCGCCATCATCGAAGTGCGCGAGGGGATGACCGAAGGGGATCTGCGCCGCGTGCAGGTCGAGCTGGTCAACCAGAGCCGCAAGGCGATGAACGTGAACTACCGCTTCGACTGGTACGACGTGAACGGCATGGCCGTGGACACGCCGCTGTCGATCTGGAAGCCGATCTCGGTGCAGGGCGGCCAGCCGTTCTCGATCGCGGCGGTGGCGCCGCATCCGCGGGCGGTGGATTTCCGCGTGATGCTGCTGGAAGCGCGGCGGTGAGT
>CAZUUQ010000126.1:4695-6480 GCA_964622625.1 uncultured Phycisphaeraceae bacterium
GGTCGGCTGTCAGCGGCAGGCGCGATACATCGATTCCGGCGGGCCGGACACGATCGTGGTCGTCGGACAGATCAACATCCAGGACTGGAACCGCGCGGCCGACGCGATGATCACGTCGCTGCTGCTGTCCGACCGTCTTGAGGCCGCGGCGAAGAAGCCGGCCGTGCTGGCCATCAGCCGCGTGGTCAACAACACCAGCGAACTGGTGGACACCGACCTTCTGACACAGCGGATCCGCGTGGCCTTGAATCAATCGGGCAAGGTGCTGACGACGACGACGGTGGGCGTGGGCGGTCGTGCGGAAGACCCGCTGGCCGAGGAGCTGCGCCAGGCCCGCGACACGGCCGAAGGCGTGCAGACCGACGCCCGCCTCCAGGTCGATTACACACTGGCAGGCAAGATCATTCAACTCCGCGCCAGAGCCGGCAACGTGCGCGAGGCGACGTACAGCTTCCACCTGACGCTGACGGACGTGGCCACCGGCCTGGCGGTGTGGGAGGATCAGCGGCAGATCACCAAGCAGGGCACGCGGCCGGCGATCGGCTGGTGAGCGTGACGCGGGCGTGGTGGTTCATCCGCCGCGGCGCCGGCCGTTACCACGCATAGGCTTCCGGAGCCGGGCCGCCGGGGCCGGGGAAGATCTCATCCAGTTTCTTGAGCGCGGCTTCGTCAAGCTTGATTTCAAGGGCACGCAGACTGCTGTCGAGATGCTCCATGACCCGCGGGCCGATGATCGGACCGGTGACGTGGGGTTGGTGCAGCACCCATGCGAGGGCGACCTCGGCCGGATCGTGGCCGATCTCGCGGCACAGCGCCTCGTACTTTTCGAGCTGCGGGCGCAGTGGCTCCAGGCGGTTCTGCACCATGCCGCCCGATCGCCGGGCCTTGTCCGACACCTGCTTGCCCAGCACGCCCGCGAGCATCCCTCCCGACACCGGGCTCCAGGCGATGAAGCCCAGGCCGTAGTGTTCACAGGCCGGCAGCACTTCCAGCTCAGGGGTGCGCATCAGCAAACTGAATTTGCTCTGCTCGGAGACCAGCCCGAACCCGTTGCGTCGCCGTGCCTCCTGGCATGCGGCGGCGATGTGCCAGCCGGCGAAGTTCGACGAGCCGACGTAGGTGATCTTGCCTTCGCGGACGAGTTGCTCCATCGCCTGCCAGATTTCGTCCCAGGGTGTGGCCCGGTCGATGTGGTGCATCTGGTAGAGGTCGATATGGTCGACCCGCATGCGCCGCAGCGAGGCGTCGCAGGCGCGGCGGATGTGGTAAGCCGACAGACCCCGGTTGTTGGGGCCGGGCCCCATGCCGATGTAGCACTTGGTGGCGAGTACGACGTTGTCGCGCACGGCCGGCCGGGCCTTGAACCACCGGCCGAGAATCTCCTCGGTCCAGCCGACGCGCGGCTCGGTGCCGCGGTTGACGATCGTGCCGTAAACATTGGCCGTGTCGATGAAGTTGATGCCCTTGTCCGCGGCCGCATTGAGAATCGCGTGGCTGTCGTCTTCGCTGGTGATCGGGCCGAAGTTCATCGTGCCCAGGACGAGACGGCTGACTTTCAATCCGGTGCGGCCGAGATTGACGTACTGCATGAAAACACTCCTGCGGTCATGGGCGACAGGTCGGGTCGTACCTTACCAAGCGTAGGCTTCCGGAGCCGGCCCGCCGGGGCCGGGCCAGATGTCGTCGAGTTTCCTCATGGTGTCATCGTCGAGCTTGACATCGAGTGCCCGAAGGCTGTCATGCAGGTGCTCGACCGTCCGCGGCCCGATGATCGGGCCGGTCATG
>CAZUUQ010000127.1:0-6442 GCA_964622625.1 uncultured Phycisphaeraceae bacterium
TAGGAAGCAAACGGGTGATCTGGGCCTGCGGCTGGTTCGAATCGCGCCCAGAGGTAATAAGGCAAAGCGGCAACCGCCGCCCCCAGCAGCCACGTCAGCGCTACCAGCAGCAGGGCCTCGCGTCGACCCGGCATCCGCGGCGTTTTCGACCGGCCCAGCAGCCACAACACCACTCCCACGGTCGCACCGATTCCCACCGCAACCCAGGCCGCGCGCAGACCATGCGCCTCGAGTACCGACGCCCACCCCCCGCCTTCGATCGTGAGCCGTTCGACCGCCTCCCAGGCGCTGGCCGCCAGCAGCGCCAGGCACAGCAGCAGCAGCAGCAGCCCCAGTTGTCGGATGACCAGACGGATGTTCACGAGTGCAAGGCTCCCGCAGCGTGTTCAGAATTGGTCGAGTTATCCCAGGAAAAACTTGCGCAGCGTCTTTTCGATGCCCTGCGGCCCGATCACAACGATGCTGTCGCCGTCTTCGACGCTGTCCTGGGCCCCGGGCACGTGCACTTCGCGATCGCGTTCGATGGCGGCGATCATCAGCGTGGTGGGGAAACGCAACTGCGCCAGCGGCCGGCCGACCACCTCCTTCGAGCCGGCTTCAATCCGCACCTCATACACATGGGCCACGCCCTGCGCCAGCGATGCCAGGTGGCGGACGGGCCCGGGCTCCAGCAGCCGCTGAATTTCCGCGGCCGCGACCGCTCGCGGGCTGAAGGCGTGATCGATGCCTATGTGGCGGATCAGGTGCAGGTAGGCCGAGCGGTTGACCACCGCCACCGCCCGCTGCACGCCAATGCTCTTGGCCCGCGCGGCCGCGAGGATGTTGTGCTCGTCGTCTTCCGACACGGCCACCAGCACGTCGGCGCGATCGATGTGCTCTTCTTCGAGCATGGCGTCGTCTGTGGCGTCGCCCTGGAGAATGGTGACCCAGTCGAGTTTGTCGGCCAGTTCGCGGCAGCGATCGGGATCGCTTTCGAAGAGGCGGATGGAGAAGTCGCGACCCTGCAGCGCCCGCGCCAGCCAGACGCCCATGGACGTACCGCCGGAGATCACGACACTGCTTCGTGGGGGAGCGTCAGCCTGGAAGAGGTTGCGGGCGGCCTCGAACTTCTCGACGTCGCCGATGATGGAAACCACATCCCGGGCTTGAATGACGGTCGAGCCGTCGGGAATGAAGGCCTCACCGCCGCGCTGCACGGCCGCGAGGCGTGTCGCGGCGGGCAATTTCAGGTCGGCCAGGCTCTTGCCCACGGCCGGAGCATGCGGCGCAACGGGCAACTGGGCGAACTGAATGCGTCCCTGGGCAAAGCGTTCCACCGCGAGCGCGCCGGGGCTGCGCAGCACCTGAGCGATGGCGACGGCCGTCGAAAACTCCGGGCAGACCAGGTGGTCGATGCCCAGGTGCCGGGCATAGTCGAGACCCTGGCCCTCGAAGTAGACGCGGTGGTGGACGCGGGCAATGCACTGGCGGGCCCCGACACCCTTGGCGACCGAGCCGGCCAGAAGATTCACCTCGTCGATATCGGTGGCGGCGATGAACAGATCGGCCCGGGCGACGCCGGCCTCCAGAAGAGCGTCGGCATGCGTGCCGTTACCCGTCAGTGTCCGCACGTCGAGGGACGCCTCCAGCTCCGCAAGCCGGCCGGCGCTCAGATCGAGCATGGTGACGTTGTCGCCCTTGGCAACAAAGACCTCCGCGCAATGTCGGCCGACGTCGCCGGCCCCGCAGATGACGATGTTCATCAGGCTCTCCACGCAACGGCGGCCATTCTACGAAGCCTGCCCGGCCCACGCGATCTCGGCCGCACGCGCCGCCGACTCGCATGCCGTCGGCCGTCATCGTAGAATGAACCGATACCCGCCCTGAAGGAAGCACGGCATGAGCTGGATCGAAAACCGTTTCGAAGAGGGCTTGATGGTCACCAGCCTGGACTGGGCCATCAACTGGGCCCGCAAGAGCAGTGTTTGGCCGATGACTTTCGGCCTGGCATGCTGCGCCATCGAGATGATGGCGTTCGCAGCCTCGCGCTTTGATGTCGATCGTTTTGGAGCCGGGGCCTTCCGCGCCACACCGCGCCAGGCGGACCTCATGATCGTCGCCGGCACGGTGACGTACAAGATGGCTTCGCGTGTCCGTCGGCTCTACCAGCAGATGGCCGACCCCAAGTACGTGATCGCCATGGGGGCGTGTACCGTCGGCGGTGGGCCTTACTTCAAGCACGGTTACCACGTGGTCAAGGGCGTGGACATGGTCGTGCCGGTGGATGTGTATGTCCCCGGGTGTCCGCCGCGACCTGAGGCCCTGATCGAGGGCCTGATGCGCCTTCAGGACAAGATTCAGTCGCAGACCATTGGCCTGCCCCGGGGTACCCGCCAGGCCGAACGTCGCCACCAGTTGCCCACCCCAACCCCCGCCGCTGTCTAATTCACACGCATTCTCTGCATTGAATCGCCTGCGGGGCCCCGTCCAGCTCCTCCATCATCACCTCTTCTGGACAGTGCGCTTACCCCCTTTCACAAGCCGCGCGCGTCAAGCTGGGTAACCATTCGTTGCGATCGCCAGGCCGGCCATATGGCCATGACCATCGGAGTCCAGTGGCCTGGACACCGCCGGCCCTGCCATCTAAGTCGATAAACCTTATACATAAAACACTTTACGGGCATTCGCGCCGGAAGGATTCCACCTACCCGCCTTCGGCTTTGGGCCGAGAGGGGCACTATCTTTTTTTTGTTCTGTCGCAGAATAACCGTTGACATACGGGTCCATGTACCGGACAATTCAACCATGCAGGCGGTCGCCCGCGGACCGTCGAGAAAGACATTGCCGCTGCTTCTCTTTCATGGGGAGCCCGGAGAGGGAGAAAGGCGGGCCGCAAAGGCTCGTGTGTTCCGCACGGAACACAACCTCGGAGGGCGAGAGAGGGGTGGCAAAAGCTTGGGCACGACCGGTGCCATGAGCTGATGTTTCCCGACAACTTGGCTTCACGGACGTCGCCGTGATCGCGTTGCTTTGTGCGCGAATTGCGACGTCCTGAGACGGTGTATCTGGGTCGCTTCTGGCCCAGCCTGACGCTGACCCCGGAGGGGAGAGACCGGGGAAGGCCCGGGATCGCTGACGCACGGCCTGTAGGCATGCATCAGCGAAATCGGACCGCCCGCGTGCGTGGCGACCGCCAGCAGAAAGTGGGGCTGCTGGACCAACGGTCGTCGGAGTTCACACAGGGACGGAATGGCTGAAGTTTAGGAGAGACGCAGATGCGGTACATGAATTCGCTCGTTGCACTTATGCTGATGGCGGCGGTGGGATCGACAGGGTTTGCCACGGTGAATCACGGCTCGTTTGGCGGCGGACCGGGTGAGATTTCCTACATCGATGTCACGGAAACCACGGCGACCCCGGGTGACCCCGAGCCGCTGTATGGAGCCCCGATCTTTTCGAGCCCGAGCACACTGGTGTTCCGGCCCACGGAGTTCGCGGCCGCGGCACCACCCAGCGACCAAACCTCATCGCTGCTGGAAATGCTCATCGAGGCGCCCGAAGGACAGTGGATCCAGTCGATCACCGTCTATGAGATCGGCGATTACGCACTGCTCGGCGAAGGCGCCGTTGCACAGGCGAGCGCTGCGATGTTTCTTTCCGCGGATGCGAACGGTCTCAATGTGGTGGCCAGCGATTCGGATGGCGTCACCCTCACTCTGCCACCGGCCAGTGTGGGCGACTTCGGCATCTGGGAAATCGCACTGAGCGCGGATGTGTCGGCCGATCAGCTCGAGTCGGTTTACCTGTCGATGGACAACACGCTGCAGGCCTTGGCGCCTAACCTGTCGCTTTCGTTCATCCAGAAGAAGCTGGTGCGCATCGATGTGACCTACATCCCCGAGCCGGCGACGCTCGGCCTCATGGCGCTCGGCACACTGCTTATCGCCCGCCGGCGTCGTTGATCCAGAACCCCTGGTTCCCGCAAACACGCGGGGCCAAACGACGCGCATACTCCATAACGTTTGGACAGCCCGGCGGTCACACGCCGGGCTGTCCTTTTGCACCCGCAAACTCCCATTGCTCAACGGCTGATTGAGCCGCCCATGTTCGCGGGGTAACATGAACACCTTCAACAGCCTCATTCCAGCACAGAACGCCTTCAGCCTCGGGGACCGTCACACATGGCCAGCTCCGCACAGATCGCACAGCACCTCACCGACCGCTTCGGACAGGCTGTCACCACAGCCCTGCCCGCTGACAAGCATCCGCGGATCCATACCACTGCCGACGCCTGGCGGCCCATCGCTGAGCACCTGCGAAACGACAGCGATCTGGCATTCGACTGGCTGGCGTGCCTCAGCGGCGTCGATTATGTGACCGATGGCATGCTCTGCGTCGTTTACGACTTATACTCTACGACGCACCGCCACCGCTTTGCCGTCAAGGTCTACGTCGATCGCAACGATCCGCGCGTGCCCTCGGTCATGGACCTGTGGCCTGCCGCCGACTGGCATGAACGCGAAGCCTACGACCTTTTCGGCATCATCTTCGAGGGCCACAGCGACATGAGGCGCATCCTGCTGCCCGAAGACTGGCAGGGCCACCCGCTGCGCAAGGACTACGCCTTCCCCCGCGAATACCACGGCATCCCCGGCAGCTACGAACTCGACTGGCAGCAGAAAGCAGACTACCCGACTTGACGTGACAAGAACGCCATTGATGGGGACGCCGGGGTTACTGTTGCTGTTGCGGTGGCAGGCCCGCCGTCGGTCCGGGCACGATCCCGTAACGCCGCAGGGCGTCAGCCAGCGTGGGATCTTTGGGACGCAGGTAGTGCGCTGTCCGCAGTGCCCGCAACGCGCTGGTCGCGTCGCCGATTGACTCGTAGTAGCGCCACATGACCAGATAAGGCTCGACATCATCCGGTTGCGCCACAGCCGCAGCCTGACGGTAGGCGAGCACGGCACCATCGGCATCGCCGATGGTGGCGGCATAATGCCCAAGGCGGATGTAAGCCGCGCTGACTTCGCGTTCCTCGATTGCCTGCTCCAACACACCCAGGGCCTGCTCGTGCTTCTCCTGGCGATAGAGCACCTGGGCCAGCAGGGCCGTCAACTCGTCGCCGATCTCGCCGTCGGGTTGGAGAATCAGCGCCCGCTCGACATGGATCTGCGCGGCCAAGGGATTGCCGTCTGCCAGCAGCCGCGCCAAGGCGTAGTGGGCTTCCCAGTCGGTGCGGTCCTGCTGAAGGGCCTGCTCCAGAAGCGTCTGGGCGCGATGTGGCTGCCCATCGTTGAGCGCCTGGTTCGCTCGCTTGCGCAGCGAACTGTTGGGTACCGCGCAGCCCGTCAACAGCATCGCCGTCAGGCACAGCAGTCCCAACGTCCGCCACAAACGTCCGATTCCTGGTTTCCTGCTTGTCCGCATGGGTCTGATCCCTGGTTGCCCCCGATGTCTCGACACACTGTGTCATGTTATCGTGAAACGCTGATCGCCGCCGCCCGTGAATCCCGCGGGCGTCCAACAGAGGATGCACGGGGACCGATTGTGCCTGACTTCGCCACCGTCCTGCTGCGCCATACGCTGACCACGGGCAGCCATTACGACTGGCTTCTCGAAGACCCCTCCGCGCCACCGGGCCGCGGATCGCTTGTGGCCGCCCGCCTTCCGCAACCCAGCGATCGGTGGCGTGCCACCGGAACGATGCTCGCCGTCGCCCTGCCCCCCCACCGCCGCCGCTATCTGCACCATCAGGGCCCGCTGGACGGGCGTCGCGGGCGGGTGGTCCGCATCGACGCCGGCCGCTGCCGGCCGGTGTTGTGGACCGTGCATCGCCGCCTGCTGTCTGTCGCCACCCCGCAATTTCATGGGCTCGTGGACTGGACGCGCCTCACCGCCGATCGCTGGCGGCTTGCCATGCTGCCCGTCGACTCGGCCCCTGGCTTGCGGTAGTTCTTGGAACGCATCCAACGCGGCTGTATCATGATGAACAGAGCATCTGTTCCCCCCACGCGCCCGATCGGGCCCCGGCTGGAGGTTAGCCTCATGTCGCCATCACCCCCGTCGCAGAAACCGCAGGAAAAACGCCGCGTCGATGACAAGCGGCTTCTGGAGACTGCTATCCCGATCGACGAAGCGGAACTTGAAGGCGAAGGCTCGCCCTCGGGCAGTGCCGCGCTCGATCCTCTGGATCTGGCCCCGGCCGATGACAGCACGGCCGGAAAAACCCAGATCCACCACTTCGGTAAAACCACCCAGCGCGAGGATGAGGTATGGCGACGCAAGCCCAAGGTCACCGGCCAAGGCGCCGCCCATGTTCGTACATTCTTCGCCAAGCTTCGCCCGGACGGCATCCAGCACATGGACGCCCAGATCAACGAGTGGCTCGACAAACATCCCGACTACGAGGTCAAGTTCGCCACCACCGCTGTCGGCCTGCTTCAGGAAAAAAACGCCGAGCCGG
>CAZUUQ010000128.1:0-2036 GCA_964622625.1 uncultured Phycisphaeraceae bacterium
TCGGCGCGTACCAGGAGATTCTCGGCGACATCCACAACCTCTTCGGCGACACGCATGCCGTGCACGTCCGCCTCGACGAGCACGACCATCCCATGCTCGAAGAGGTGGTCGAGGGCGACACCGTGCGCGAGATGCTCGGCTACGTGCAGTTCGAAGTGGCCGATCTGAAACGGGCGATGCGGCAGGCGGTGGAGAAGGCCCTGCGTGAGAGCCGGCTGACACTGGCCGAGTCGCGCCAGCTCATCGCGTTCTACGAATCCGGTCTCGAAGGCTATACATACCTGGAATAGGAGCCGGGGTCTGGGGTATGGGGTCGAGGGTCTGGCGTGTAAAGACTCTGTCCCTCGCGCGCCAAGACGTACGTGCGCTTCGCAAAGGCGCGGATCTGAACTCCCCCTTGGTCCCGTGCTCCCTGCCCCCCGCTCCCCCCATGCCCACGCATCACGTCGCCATTCTGCTGCCGCGGTACATCAACCTGATTCTGCGCGGGCGCAAGACCGTGGAAAGCCGGCTGACGATCCGCCCGCTGCCGCCCTTCGCGGCCGTGCGAACCGGCGATGTGATCCACTTCAAGGCATCCGGCGGCCCGTACCGAGGGATCGCCCGCGCGGGTCGCGTGTGGTGCTTCGACCGCCTCACGCCGGCAGCGGTGGTCCGGCTGCGGCAGCGGTTTGACCGGCGCGTGTGCGGCGAAGCTGACTACTGGCACGCCAAGCGCGACAGCCGTTACGCCACGTTCATCGAACTGCGGGACGTGCGGCCGACGGCTCACGGCCCGCGCCTGGCCCCGTCGCGCGGGCCGGCGTGGTTCGTGCTCGACCATGCGGACAAAGACACGGCTGCCGGGGCGCCGGTCGTGACGCTCACCGCCGCTGCCCTGCGCAATGCCTACGTCCGCGCGCCGCGACCCGGCGACGGCGGATTGTTCCCGGCCGACGCCCACGCCCGCGACGGCAGGCCGGGTCGGCGCATCGAACTGCTGCTTCCCGACAGCTCGATCGTCAGCACCGACATCATCCGCGGCATGCTGCGCTGGCGCGGCTGGTCGCGGCTGTTTCGCGAGCACCACCTCGCGGCCGGCGAGCGGATCCGCTTTGAGCACCTGGGACGGCGCCGCTATCGTGTCGTTTTCACGCGGAAACGATCATGACCACGCCCTCAGCTCTCCTGCCGCGCCTAGCCGATTACATCACCGACCAGGTTCTGCGCCGGCTGATCGAGACCGCCCGCGACGAAGACCTCCTCACACCGGGATCGCGGCGGCGCGACCTGACCAGTGAGCTGCTCATCGCGGCCGATCGTCACGGCGAAGCGGTGTTCCGTGCCCGCACGGCCGGCCGGCTCAGCGGCGCGGCGGCGCTGCCGACGGTTGTTGATGTTTTCGACCCTGCCGTCGCCCTGATGCTGCTGCTGCCCGACGGCTCGACGCTGCGGCCGGGCAGTGAGATGGCCCGCGTGCAAGGCCCGCTGCGTTCGATCCTCGCCCTCGAACGCACGGCCCTGAACCTGCTGACGCACCTGTCGGGCATCGCGACATTGACCGCCCGCCACGTCGAGGCCGTCGCCGGCACGCGGGCCCGCATCCACGACACGCGCAAGACGCTGCCCGGCCTGCGCGGGCTTTCGAAGTACGCGGTGGCGTGCGGCGGCGGGACCAACCACCGCATGGGCCTGCACGATGCCGTGCTGGTCAAGGACAACCACATCGCCCATCTGGCGGTGTCCGAACTTGCCGCCGTATTGCGCGACGTGTGCGCTCGTGCGCGGGCGGCCGACCCGCCGGCCGCGTTCGTCGAAGTCGAGGTCGACACGCTCGAACAACTCGCCGTAGTGCTGCAATGCGACGTCGACGTCGTGCTGCTGGACAACATGCCGCCAGCCACGCTGCGTGAAGCAGTCTCGCTGCGCGACCGCCTGGGGGCGTCCGTGAAGCTCGAAGCCAGCGGCGGCGTCAATCTCCAGACCGTCGGCGCCATCGCCGCAACGGGCGTGGACATCATCTCCGTCGGCGCCTTGACCCACTCAGCGCCGGCCCT
>CAZUUQ010000128.1:2136-6416 GCA_964622625.1 uncultured Phycisphaeraceae bacterium
CAACGGGCGTGGACATCATCTCCGTCGGCGCCTTGACCCACTCAGCGCCGGCCCTCGACATCGGTCTGGACATCGACCTGTGAATCGGCGTCGATGGCCGGTGACAACGCCATGTGAGACCGCGTTGTAGCCTGTTGCTCTACAATGTTCGTGGAGCATCGCATGGCCAGGTCCGCCGCCAAACCCATCACGACAGCGCCAGGCGCCGCGTCAACCACGTCGGCGATGAACCGGCTTATCGAGCGACTCGGCCGCCTGCCGGGCCTGGGCAAGCGATCGGCGGAGCGCATTGCGTTTTATCTGCTCAAGGCCCCGCCCGACGAGGCGCGGCAGCTTGCCGAGGCGATCGGTCAGCTCAAGGCCCGCATCCGCCAGTGCTCGACGTGTTTCAATCTCACCGAGGCCGACCCGTGTCCGATCTGCGGCGACGCGGAGCGCGACCGCTCGATGGTGCTCGTGGTCGAACAGCCATCGGACGTGGCGACGCTCGAAGCCCTGGGGGCATACCGGGGCCTGTACCACGTGCTGATGGGCCGCATCGCGCCGTTGGACAATGTCGGTCCGGGCGACCTGACCATCGACGCACTGCTGGGCCGGGTCAAGTCCAGCCGGGGCGGCGACGCGGCTGTACGCGAGGTGATCCTGGGCACGAACCCCACGCTGGAGGGTGACGGCACGGCCCTGTACCTGGCGCAGCAGCTTGAGCCGCTGGGCGTGCGTGTCTCGCGTCTGGCCCGCGGTCTGGCGGCCGGCTCAAGCGTCGAGGCCGCGTCGAAGGCAGCCCTGGCGGACGCTCTGCACGGCCGCCACGGCATGTCCGTCGGGCCCAGGCCCGCCTGACACTGCAGGCTGCCCTCGGCTGTGTCGATTGTGGTTTAATAGATCATGCGCGCTGACGAGCCTTCACCCCAGCGGGGGACGGCCGCGGCCAGGGAGTGACTGTGAAACATGCGGATTGATGCCGGACAGCACATGCGGCTCGACCAGCGGATGAAGCTGGCGCCGCGCATGATCCAGTCGATGGAGATTCTGCAGCTCGCTTCGGCGGCGCTGGAGGAACGCATCGAACAGGAGCTGTCGTCCAATCCGACCCTTGAGCTGCGCGAGCCGGGCCCCGATGCCGAGGACCTGGCACAGCAGCTCGATCAGGACCAGCGCGACAGTGCCGAGGGCGAACGCGAGCTGGTGGTCAGCGACGACAACGTCGATGCCAACCATGTCGACGATTTCGAGCGTCTGAGCAACCTGACCGAGGAGATCGGCGGCTCGTGGGAGGCTGACAACTACGAGACCGGCGACGCGGCCCCCTACCGCCGCGTCCGCGACAGCGGCGAGCGGGACGCGAAGCTTGACGCCATGGCGAATACGGCCGCCCGGGCCCAGAGCCTCAACGAACAGCTCCGCGACCAGTGGCACCTGGTGGAAGCCCCGGCGTCCCTGCGCGCGGCCGGCGAACTGATCCTCGACCAGCTCGACGAGGACGGCTATCTGCGCACGCCGATAGACAAGCTGCTGCAGATCGCCCCGCCGGGCGTCACCGCCGAGCAGCTTGAGGAGGCCCTGGGACTGATTCAGCGGACGCTCGAACCGCCGGGCATCGCGGCCCGCGACCTGCGCGAATGTCTGCTGCTTCAGATCGACGCGGCCAAGCGGCTCGACCCCGACGCCGATCTGTCGCACGAACGCATTCTGGTCAGTGACCACCTCAAGGACATCGAGGCCAACCGTCTGCCGCGGATCGCCAAGGAAGCGGGCTTGAGCCTCGACCAGATCAATCAGGCCAAGGCCAATCTGCGGCGTTTCGATCCCCATCCCGGCCGCGCGCTGGTGCCCGACAGCCCGCACCGCATCACACCGGACGCGTTCATCGAATACGACGACGAACACGATCGCTATGTGGCCCGCCTCTGGACCGACCGTCTGCCGAGTCTGCAGATCAATCCGCGCTACCTCAAAATGGCCAAGGACCGCGCCACCGAACGCAAGACGCGCGAGTTCATCGGCAACAATCTGCGGTCGGCCCAGTGGCTGCTCGATGCCATCGAACAGCGGCACGCCACGCTGCTGCGGGTGATCAACGTCGTGGTCGATGCCCAGCGGGACTTTTTCGATCACGGCAAGGAGCACCTGCGACCGCTGCCGATGACGCAGGTGGCCGACCAACTG
Source organism: uncultured Phycisphaeraceae bacterium (assembly GCA_964622625.1). Taxonomy (GTDB): domain Bacteria; phylum Planctomycetota; class Phycisphaerae; order Phycisphaerales; family Phycisphaeraceae; genus CAZCWM01. The sequence goes on from CAZUUQ010000128.1 coordinate 4,303, forward strand.
GGCATCCACGTGGCGACGGTGAGTCGCGCGGTCAACGAGAAATACATCCAGACCCCCCGGGGCATATTCCCGCTGCGCATGTTCTTCTCCGGCGGGACGGAGACCGAGTCGGGTGACGCCATGAGCTGGACGGCCGTGCAGGCCAAACTGCAGGCCATCATCGATGCCGAGGACAAATCCAACCCCGACAGCGACGACCAGCTCGTGGACAAGCTCAAGGCCCAGGGCATCGACATCGCCCGCCGGACGGTGGCCAAGTACCGCAAGCAGCTCGGCATCGCCCCGGCCCGGCAGCGGCGACAATACTGACGCGCCCGACGCGGCATGCCCCGCGGCAGGATCGCTCATCAGCCTTGCCGCACTCTTGTCTATTTTCCCTGTTGCCCCGGTCTTGACTTGGGTATAATGCGCTCGAACCCGGCACGGAGCCGGAAGAACATGCTCGACAGACCGGTGCCCGCGTAGGACTCCAGGTCGATCGTCGAAGGCAAACGCTGGAGTCGGATATGAAACTGTTCGTCGGCAACCTTCCCTATTCCATGACCGAGGACACCCTGCAGGCTGAGTTCGGGGCTTACGGCCAGGTCGACGAGGTCGCGGTCATCACCGACCGTGAAACCGGTCGGCCTCGCGGCTTCGCATTCGTCACCATGAACAATGATGACGAAGCTCAGAAGGCGATGGAGAACCTCAACGGCGCGCAGTGGGACGGCCGGACCATCGCCGTCAACGAAGCCCGTGCCAAGACCGGCGGCGGTGGCGGCGGCGGCGGCCGCGGCGGCGACCGTCGTGGCGGCGGTGGTGGCGGCGGCGGCCGCGACCGGCGCTGGTAATCGCAACCTCGGGCGACAACGTTCGCACAATCACAAAGCCTCCGGCATGCCGGGGGTTTTTTCGTGGGTACGGTCGCGGGCTCGAATCGATGGGGCGAGGCCCGTGCCCCGCTCACGCTTCGATCTGCGGGCGCTTGGGGTCGGGCCAGTCGACGTGGAAGAATTTCCCGCGGGGCTGATCGATGCGTTCGTAGGTGTGGGCGCCGAAGAAGTCGCGCTGGCCCTGGAGCAGGTTGGCGGGCAGGCGGGCGGCGCGGTAGCTGTCGAAATACGCCAGCGCGCTCATGAAGGCCGGGCAGGGCACGCCGGCCTCGGCCGCGAGGGACACGACCTTGCGCCACCTGGCCTGGGCGGCATGGAGCTGCTTCCTGAAGTAGGGGTCGAGCATCAGGTTGGCCAGCTTCGCGTCGCGGTCGAAGGCCTCCTTGATCTTCTGCAGGAACCGGGCGCGGATGATGCACCCGCCGCGCCAGATCATGGCGATCGAGCCGAAGTCCAGCTTCCACTTGTACTCATTCTGCGCCTCGGCCATCAGGGCGAAACCCTGAGCGTAGCTGCAGATCTTCGAGCAGTAGAGGGCGTCGCGGATCGCGGCGATCATGGCTTTCCTGTCAAGACCGCTGACGCGCTTCGGCCCCTTGAGCGTTTTTGACGCGGCGACGCGCTGGTCCTTGAGCGCGCTGATGCAGCGGGCGAAGACCGCCTCGGCGATGGTCGCCGCCGGCACGCCCATGTCCAGGGCGCTGACGCTGGTCCATTTGCCCGTGCCCTTCTGCCCGGCCGTGTCGAGGATGACATCGACGAGGAAACGCTTGGGGTTGGCCGGGTCCTTCTGCTGCAGAATGTCGGCGGTGATCTCGATCAGGAACGAGTCCAGGTCGCCGCGGTTCCACTGGTCGAACACCCGCGACATCTCGGCCGGGGTCATGCCCAGCAGATCGCGCATGAGCATGTAGGCTTCGCAGATGAGCTGCATATCGCCGTATTCGATGCCGTTGTGGACCATTTTGACGTAGTGGCCGGCGCCGTCGGGGCCGATGTGGGCGGTGCAGGGCACGCCGCCCCTGACGGGCTTGCCGGGCGCGGCATCTTCAAGCGGCCGACCCGACTTGCGATCGACCTTGGCGGCGATGGCGGTCCAGATCGGCTTGATCTGCTTCCAGGCGTGCTTGCTTCCGCCGGGCATCAGGGACGGACCGAAGCGGGCTCCCTCCTCGCCGCCGGACACGCCCGAGCCGACGAAGTGAATGCCCCTGGCCGCAAGCTGCTGTTCGCGGCGGA
>CAZUUQ010000129.1:0-1534 GCA_964622625.1 uncultured Phycisphaeraceae bacterium
GCGTGGCTGCCAGTCCGCCTCATTGATTGCGCTGGGCACGCCGCGTCCGCATTGCGCGGAAGAATTCACCCATCAGAGCCTGGTCCTGAGGGTTGCCCTGCTCAAAGCGGTCGGCCATGCGCTGGCGGCGATCGCCGCCGAAACCGGGTGGCGGTCCACCCTCGGGACGCCGGCCGCCTTCGTCCCGGCCGCGCCACTGCTCCTGCTGATCGATGATCCGATCGAGGATGGCGGCCCTCTCGGCGGGGGTCGCAGTGGCGAACTCGTGGGCCTGCTGGCGCATCCGATCGCGCATCATGCGGCCCAGGGCCTCACGCAGATCCTCATTGCCCCTCATCTGCTCGCGGAAGGCGCGGCGCTGGTCGGCATCCATATCACGAAACAACTCACCGACGCGGTCCTGGTAGCGCTGCTTGCCGGCGTCATCGAGGCGGGCGAACCGCGGCGACGTCAGCAGCCTCAGCGCCTCATCGGCATCGACGGGCATGGGCGGCGGGGTAAGCAGCCACGCCAGAGCCGAGCCGGCGATCAATACGACCACAGCCGTCACCGGCAGGACGATCGTCAGCCAGCGGCTGCGAGGCGGCGCAGCGCTGGTGGAACGGGCGTGGTTCGGACGGTCCCTATGCCCATGCGGATTGCTGTGCGGCTTGCTCATCAGAAGTTCCCCACATGCCCGTCGGCAAACAGCAGGTTGCGCTGCTGGTGAAAGAATGGAATGGTGATCGTTCCCATGGTGGTGGTTGCGAAATCACCGCCATCAAAATCGCGCATGACCACAATGTCGGAGATGGTCTGCGGGCGGCGGCCCGCGCCGGCGGTGACGTTGCGGCCGCTGAGTGTGGTTTCGTACTGGTAGCTGACCCCGCACAGCGCGAACACGCCGTCCACGTCCCCGGGGCAGTGGTAGATCGGATTGGGCCGATCGCGGCCGGCGGGCAGGTATTTGCCCAGTGCTTCGTCGATCGGCGGGTTGACGTCGGAGCTGAGAAACGGCGGGGGCATGTAGCGGGCTGTCGGAAACCGTTGCTGATTGTCAGCCTGGTACTGGGTGATGACGGCCCCGATCTGCTTGAGGTTGCTGGCGCAGCCCACCTTCCGCGCCCGCCGCTGAATCGTCGACAGGGCCGGCATCGTCAATCCGACCAGGATGCCGATGATCGAAATCACCACCAGAAGCTCGATGAGGGTAAAAGCCCCTTCCCCTGTCCGCCGCCTTGCCGCATGGCTGTATTGCATCGCCGCCCTCGCCGTATCGGGACATGGCAGGCCGTAACCGCACCCTCGCCCATCACCATAACGCGGCCCGGCGGGCTTTATTGCAGCCGTTCGTAAATGCCCGCACCGGGACACCAGGATTCACCCCGCCGGCTCGAAGCGGCAGATCAGGTCGAACACCTCGGCCCCCATCGCGGACGCCACGCCTTCGTCCTTGATCATCGCCAGTTTCAGGCAGTCGCAGTCGAAGCGGGCGTCGTAGTTGCTCTCCACCGCCCGGCCCATGCCTTCGAGCACCACCAGGTCACAACCCCGG
>CAZUUQ010000129.1:1634-6376 GCA_964622625.1 uncultured Phycisphaeraceae bacterium
ACCCCGGCTCTCATCCCGACTCTCACCCCGGCTTTCGACGGCGTCGGCCAGCTCGGGCGACACGCGTGACAGGTCGATCAGCGGCTGGTTGTTTCCGCTGGGCATCAGCGTCAGCCGGCCATCCGCCAGCGCCGCGGCCGTCATGCCGTCCCAGGCCCCGACCTGCCGCACCAGATCGACCAGTTCGTCGTGCGTCACGTCGTTGAGCGCCGGCCCGGTATTGGCCGTCAGCAGCACGCGCGAGCCGCGCTGCAGCAGATACCGCGCCAGCGGCAGCATGCCCAGCAGCACGTCCGGACCGGCGTTGTCGACAAAGAGCACGGCACGGCGATAGCGAGCGGGGTCGCTCACCGCCGCCAGCCAGGCGTCGAGATCGTCATCGAACCACGGCCGCGGCCGCAGCTTGGCCCGCACGGCATGGAAGTCCACCGGTCCCTGCTCAAACATGGCGTTGGTCGAGGTCGCGCCCAAGTCGAAGATGTTGCCCGCAAAGACGCCTTCAATCACGTCGCGGGCACGCGTCGGCGGGGCCATCGCGTCCAGCTCGCGCAACCGGGCGGGCAGGAGCTTCATCGCCAGCGCATTTTCGCGCGACTTGGCCAGACGGTAGGGATCATGCAGGCCGACGGCATCAATGGCCGCCTGCCGGGCTTCGCAGATCATGAGGATGTCCAGCCGGCCGAAGCAATCCGGCTGCCGCCCCGCCGCTTCCAGCCAGGCGCGGAAGTCCGAGTCAGCCCGGGCGATGCGCCGCTCAACATCGTCGTGCGCAACGCTCCGGTCGGCTGCTTCCTGTCGCGCGTGCTTGAGCAGGCTCGGCCAGTGGCGGGCGAACAGGTCCAGCCAGTACGCACGTTTGGCCGCGTCCTTGGTCAGATCCCAGCGGCAGGCGACGTAACGGGCCGGATCAGCCAGTCGGGGGAACACCGCGGTCGCGCACGCCTCCGACAATGATTCACGAATCATGGTGCAATCCCATCACGCTGCGACCGGCGGCGCGTCACAAAGCCGCGAAGTTCCGCAGCATGCGCAGGCCGACGCGCTGGCTCTTCTCGGGGTGAAACTGCGTGGCCCAGACGTTGCCGCGCCACACCGAGGCGCAGAACGCCTGACCCTGCGGATATTCACTGGTGGCCGATGCCACCTCGGCGGCTGCACTGTCATCGGACGGCGAGCACTCGGCGTAATAGCTGTGTACGAAATACACCGCCGTGTCGCCGGGCGTCAGACCCGCCAGCAGCGGATCATCGCGCCGCCAGGTGATCGTGTTCCAGCCCATGTGCGGAATCTTGATGCGCGGCCGCCCCTGGTCGTCGTAACTCTGCGCAAATCGCACCACTCGCCCCGGCAGCAGTCCCATACCCGGCACGGGTTGATCGTCCGAGACCGCGTCTTCCTGCGACCCTTCGAACAGCAGTTGCAGCCCCAGGCAGATACCCAGCAGCGCTCTGCCCGACGCGGCGAACCTTTCGATTGGCTCGATCCAGCCGCCCTGCCGCAGATTTGCCATACCGTCGGCAAATGCCCCCACGCCGGGAAGCACCAGCCTGTCAACGCCTTCGAGTTCCGCCGGTCCCGACAAAATGCGCGCGGCCGCCCCCTCGTGCTCGAACGCCTTCTGCACGCTGCGCAGATTGCCCATCCCGTAGTCGATGATGCCGATCATGGGGATTGCCGAACGCCGATTGGCGATTGCCGATGGGTCCACATCACCCGGGCGTCAATGCAGCCCCGCGCCCAGGCACTTGACGATCAGCCATCATCCCTCAGCCGTTCCGCTCACTCCGCAAGTACGACGATTTCAACCCGCCGACTCCTGGCCTTGGTGTCGCGCGGCTGCCACTGGCCGAAGCCGGCGGCGTACATGCGCTGGGCGTCGACGCCCTTGCTGGCCAGATGTCGGTGGACGGCCGCGGCCCGTTGCAGGCTCAGCTCCAGGTTATCCGTCCACTTGCTCTTGCGGATCGGGTCGGTGTCGGTGTAGCCCTCGACGCGCACCGTCGCGCCGGCGTAGTCGCTGTTGAGCACGGCCGCGATCTGGTCCAGCGTGCGCTTGGCTTCGTCGCGCAGATCGACCTTGCCCGAGGCGAACAGCACGTCGCCGGGCACGCGCACGGCAATGCCGCCGGCCCGCCGTTCGGTCTCGATGCCGGCGATGCCTTCAAAGCCCGTGGCCGCTCCGGCCGCCGGCTGCCGGGCGCCGACCGCGTCGAGGCTGGCGATGCGCCCCATCAGCGCCGCACGTTCGTTCTCGGCCGCGTCGAGGGCGGCACGCTTGGCCTCAAGCTCGGCCTGCAGCTCCTGGTTCTGCGCCCACAGCGCGTCACGCTCCTGGCGAAGCCGGTTGGTCTGACAGCCGCTGAGCACCGCCACCGCCAATACCGCCAGAACGACCTGTTGCACACGTCGCTTCATCGTCGCGCCCATGCTCATGCTTCGGTCCTTTCGTCTCTACACAGGAGCTACCGCCTCAACGCCACGTCATAGTCACCCGTCAAGATACCAGAAATCAACCGCCAGATCGGCTCGCGTGCGAGCATGACCAGCACGGCCGTCAGCGACAGGTATGGCCCGTAAGGTATCTCCCGCCGCCGGTGCCGCAGCACCCAGCCGACGCCGCGAACCAGGGCGATCAGCGCCAGGGCGGGGAACGGCGTAAGAAACACGACCAGGGCCGCGTCGGCCGGGCCGAGAACCGCGCCCACCGCGCCCATCAGATGCACGTCACCCAGCCCCATCGCTTCGCGCCCGAACGCCAACGTGCCCGCGATGCGGATGGCCCAGATCAACCCCCCGCCGACCAGGTAGCCCAGGCCCACCCCCGCGGCCGCCTCCAGCCAGCGTGGCAAGGTCCACGCCTCAGCCCCCACCACCCACGCCGCCAGCAAGCCCGCCATGGCCGCGCCGACCGGGAATGCCAGGAACGCCAGCTCCTTGAGCACCTCGCGCCGCGGATGGGGATGCGCCAGGTCCGCGGCGTCATCGATCGGCCCATCGAAACTCCGCGGCAGAAGCCCCCGCCGCACCAGCACATTGGCCGCAAGTAACCCCAGCAAAGCCGCCGCGACGCTGATCGCCAAGGGGGCGCTGGTCATGCGAAGCGGCGCATCGACAAACACGGCCTCGCCCAGCCCCGCGGCCGCCAGCGGCCAGCCCACCGCGGCCACGGCTGTGGCGAACCAGGGAATCTCAAGCGGAATGATGTAGAGCTTCGCGTCGATCATCGACGCAGCCAGCAGCGCCCCGACCAGGGCCAGATGCAGCGCGATGACAGCGGCCGCCGCGGCCGTGGCGGCCATGCCCGACCCCCCGGCGTTCGGGCCCAGACCGATGCCTGCTTCGACGAGGTTCGGCCGCCAGTCGCCGACCAGGAATACCCAGTATGTCAGCGCGAACAACAGGGCCGTGGCCGCCTCCACCAGCGGGTACTGCACGCTGATCGGCGTTCCGCAGGTCCGGCATCGCCCCCGCAGGTAGCACCACGCCAGCACGGGCACGTTGTCGAACCAGCTCAGTTGCCGTCCGCAGCTCGGGCAGCGCGACGGTGGCCGGACGATGCTCACGCCGGCCGGCAGGCGGTAGATCACCACGTTCAGAAAGCTGCCCACCACCGCGCCTACCACGGTGACGAATACCAGACAGATCCAGAAGAGCGGCTCAGGCATGCGGGGCTCAGCGTGGCAAGGCTAAGGCTCAGGTAGCCTAATCGGCCACTGAGTGCCTGGCTATCCAACGATAGGCGTCGCCGGCGGTCAGGGAGCGGACTTACGCAGCCTCGGCGGCGGTCGCGGCCGCGGCGGTACGAGTGAAGCGGCGCAAGGGCTGGGCTGCGAACTGATACATCCCGGCCGCGCGTCGTACAGGCCAGAGGCTCAGCGTTCGCCCCTCGATAACCACCGCCAGAGGCCGCCCGAGCCGGCCGAAACAGCCCGTGTTGATGATCACGCGCCGCGGATTGACCCACAGGGCCGAGCGATGGTAGTGCCCGAAAATGAAGAAACGCGACCGTGGGGCGAAACGCTCGGCAAATGCTTCCGCGTCGGGACGCATCCGCCACCAGTACCAGGCCGCCAGCGGGACTGTCCGCGCCAGTCGGGCGGCACGACGCATCAATCCGGCGGGCCGCTGTTGATCCAGTGCGTCCCATGTCAGCCTGGCCGCGTGCTGCGCGGCGGCGAGACGTTGCGCCAGGTCGGCCTTCTCCGGCTCGCCCAGGCGTGCCAGGGCCGCATGGTTCAGCGCGTGCAGTTGCCGGGCGTCGGCCGCCCAGGGCGCGATGGCCGGGTGCAGCACATCGCCGTGGGTGATGAAAATCTCCCCGTCGCCCAGTTCCAGGCAGCGGTGGTCGGTGAGCATCGGGTCATGGTTGCCCGAGAGCAGAGTCAGCTCGACGCCGTCCTGGTCGCACTGTTGCTGGAGATCGAGCACCGCCCGCGCAGCCGCGGCACGATGCAGCGGATCGTGAAGTTCGGCCACGTCGCCGTTCAGAACCAGTCGCTGCGCCCCCTGCCACAGTGGGCGCAACGCCGCCACACTCACCCCCCGGCCGCCTTCACCCAGATGCGTGTCCGATAAAACAACCGTGCGGCCGCTGCCTCCAACGTGATGTGCCCTTCGCCACTGCGACATCGTGATGCTCTCATCGTCCACATCACGACCCCGCTTGGCCCGCATGGATCCGGCGGCGCATAACACCCCCGGCAGGACTCGAACCTGCGACCTGCCGCTTAGAAGGCGGCTGC
>CAZUUQ010000130.1:0-4985 GCA_964622625.1 uncultured Phycisphaeraceae bacterium
TCCAGTCGGCTGCGCAGGGCGGTGACCTGATCATCGTGGGACGTCACGGCTGCGAGCATCTGCCGGTGAACCTGCCGCGGCTGGCCGGCGCTCAGGGCGGTGTCGACAAGAAAGACGGCCGCATCAGGCCCAAAGCCGGCGATGGCGGCATCGCTGACGGCGACGGCCTCCTGTTCACGTTGGGCGGTGAGTACGCCGGCATACAGATTGGCGGCGGCGTTGACGAAGAACAAATGCGCCATCTGGCGGCCCTGCTCGTTGTCGGCCATGTCGGGGCCCGCGACGATGGCCTGCTCGTATTCGACCAGCTCGTGGACGCGGGCGGCGGGATCGGGATAGAGGCGGCCCAGGTCGGCGTAGCGATTGCGGCCGACCAGCAACGGTTCGAGCAGCGGACCGACGGCCACGAGCTGTTCGCGGTTGGCTTCATCGGCCGCCAGGCGATCATGCCAGGCCACCGGGGCCCCGGGCTGGTTGAGGATGGACGACAGCAGTATCCACTCCTCGATGCGGCGTAAGTCGGCCTTGCCGGCGTCGACGTCGCTCTGGTACTGCGTCAGGCGCGTCTGAAGCGTCTGTCGTGTGGGCGGATGGCGCATGGCGAACCGGGCCAGCAGTTCATAAAGTTGCGCATGGGGCTGCCGCACAGTGGTGTTGCGGTAGCCGTCCAATTTGTCCCAGAGTCCGAGGGTGCGTTCGGCGGCTTCGGGGATCATGTCGCGGTTCAGCAGTGTGGCGAGGAGAGCGAATTGATCGCGGATATCGCCGGACTGCTCGGCCTTGGCTCGCAGAGCATCAAGGGGATGGACGCCTTGGCGAATCGGCTCGAGCCACTGAAGCAGTCCCTCGGCACTGGCGTAGCCGGACATGCGATCGAACTCCCGGCCGTCGCGGAAGGCGACAAAGGTCGGATAGGCGACGATGTTGAGGCGCTGCACGTCAGCGGGGCGTCGATCCCCGTCAATGCGCAGAGCGAGGGTATGCTCCCCGAGCCAGGCGATGACGTCAGGATCGGTCCAGGTGGTCTGCTTCATGACCTGGCAGGGGGCGCACCAGTCTGTGGTGAAGTAGACCAGCAGGATGCGATTCTGCTGCTGGGACTGGGCAATGGCCTGGTCCAAGGCCATGTCGGTAAAGATGGCGTCTTCCTGGGCAGCAGCGGTCGTAGGCAGCACAGCCAGCAGCAGGGCGGGCCAAAGGCCGCGAAGCGATACACGGAACATACAGACACCTTTCAATCGAGGTCACGGATGGGGATGGGCCCGCGGGGGTCCGACGACGCAATCCTAGGCGATCCAGGCTGGCCGCGTCGAATACGTCAGTCGATGCGGTCCATCGCCAGTTCGTGGGCCTCATGGTAGCGGCGGGCAAGATTGTGCCAGTCGAAGTGCTCGCTGAAACTCTCGACGTTGTTGCGCAGGGCCACCCGTTCGCGACGGGAGAGCTGCACGAAGCGCAGCATGCTGTCGGCCAGGTCGTTGGCGGCCCGATCAAAGTCCCCGTGACGTCGCCTGACCACGTGCAGGCCTTTGTCCTCGTGGTCGGGCAGTAGCTGCATGAGGTATGAGCCGAAGCCCGAGAGGTCGCTGGTGATGGCGGGCACGCCCAGGGCGATGGACTCCAGCGGGGTGTAGCCCCAGGGCTCGTAATAGCTGGGGAAGACGCCCAGATGGCAGCCACGTACGAACTGGTCGTAGTCCAGGCCGAACAGCGGGCTGGTGGTGGTGATGAAATCCGGGTGGTAGACGACCTTGACGCGGTCGTCGACATGATTCCACAGACGACAATTGCGCAACTGGTTGAGCACTTCGTCGTTCTGGTCGTCAACCAGGTCGTGGGTGACGATCGGGGGCAGGTAGTCGCGCCGCCAGGCCTGGATCGTGCGGCGCAGGCGCAGGCGCCAGTAGTCATCGACGAGCTGGTTGAGGTCGGGGATCGCGCCCTTGGCCGACGCGATGAGCAGACGTTCGCCGATCTGCTCCTTGCAGGCTTCGACGATGGCGCGGAACTCATCGAGCATGGCGCTGGAATGCAGGGCTCCGACGTTGATGGACTTGTAAGGCCGACGGGTGATGATGAAGAAAACGACCGTGCGGTCGATGCCGGCCGACCGCATGCGGTGGTTGAGGCGGGCCAGGGCCTCGATGGTCAGGTCCATGCCCTTGTTGCGATACTCGTATCGTCCCGAGGTGAAGAAGTAGAGCGCGTTTTCCAGTTCGAAGCTGTAGGACGGAAAGAAATGCCCGATGGTGAACTGGTGAATCCGCTCCTTGTAGAGACGGTGCAGGTTCTGAAACTCGTGGATGGCGGCGAAGCGCTGGATGTTCAGGCCGTTGGGCAGCAGCACTTCGGGGGCCCGGCCGACCAGGTGGCGGCACTCCTCGGCTGTGACGTCGGAGACGGTGGTGAACACGTGGGCCCCGTGGGCCGCGGCACGCTCGAGGCGGAACTGCGGCTCGATGTTGTACTTCAGGGCCTCGGCATCGGGGTTGAAGAACGGCAGGTGGTCGTAGAATCCTCCGTCGTTCATGGCCAGGTAGCGGCCGAGCTGCGTGGCATGGGTGGTGAAAACCGTCGCCCCGGACCAGTTGTCGCGCCGCAGCATGGGAATGGCCACGCCGCCCATCCACTCATGGAAGTGGGCCACGATCTTGCGGCGGGCAGCCTCGTTGGCCGCGAGAATCCGCAGAAAATGCCGCACCGCCTCGCCGAAGGCCACGCAGTCATTGAGCAATCGATCCTCCGGCGGCAGGGGGATGTGGTGGTCAGCCCAGAGGAAGTATTTCAGTTCGTGCAGCCTGTCCCACAGGTCGCCGTAGTGCATGAGCACGACGTGCGGCCGACCGGTGACCAGCCACCGGCCGAACTCGGCGCGGATGCCCATGTCGCGCAACTGCTGGACAGCTCGGCCGAACGGTCCGGCCAGAGGCGCGGGGTCGAACTCGATCGACGCGGTGGCGTGGTTGTAGGGTCCGACCAGGCAGTAGCGGCTGCCCCAGCGGTCGCCCATGCTCGCCACCTTCGAGCGCAGCACCTGGTAGATGCCGCCGACCTGGTTGCACGTCTCCCAGGAGACTTCGACCAGCAGCGGTTCGCTTCGCCGCGCGGCGACGGTGGTTGGCTCGGGCTGCGGTTCACCCTGCTCGCCCGAGCCCGGCGCGTCGCCCATGGTGTTGCCGTCCGCGCGTTCGGCGGCTGGTGTTCGTCCGGCGCGGGAGCCGGAACGCGAGCCTGGCCGCGTAGTGGTGGAACGTCCTGGCGGTCGGGATGATCTGGCCATGACCTGGACAAAGGCGCCCTGCGGATAGATGCCGACGACGCGAGCGCCGCGCCTGAGCGTGACCGCGACGCCGTTGTGCTGATTGTAAGGCCGGCGTGCGAATCGTCCATCGGCCCGTGGCACGCGGCCTAGACTTTGGCCGCCAGCGGCGCAAGGTTGTCGTAGCTGACCTTGGCGGACTTGAGCGGATCGTTGTCGATCCATTCACGGTCCTGCTCGACGATCAGGTGCCTGCATCCCGCCCGCGGCGCGGCCGCGAGAGCGGCCTTGAGATCGACGATGCCCGTGCCGACCTCGACGAACTGCTGCATGCCGCGGCCTTGCGTATCCTTGACGTGCAGCAGCGGCACGCGGCCGGCGAGACGAGCCATGAGCTTCGCGGGATCCTGACCGCCCCACACCGACCACATGATATCCAGCTCGAAGCCGACAGCCGCGCTGGTCTCGTCCACCAGCACGTCGTATCCCATCGAGCCGTCGGGCAGCTTCTCGAACTCGAAAGCGTGGTTGTGGTAGCAGACGCTCAGGCCGTGGTCCGCCAGCCGGGCGGCCGCGTCGGACAGCGCCTTGGCGGCGCGGCGGTAGCCTTCCGGGCTGCGGTGCGCCTCGTCCAGGTAGGAGACAGTCACGTACCGGTAGCCGAACATCCGCGCCTGCTCGACCAGCGGGGCGGTATCGCCCGCCAGCGCCTCAATGCCGGTGTGCGCGCCGATGGCGGCGATGCCATGCTGCCGCATCGCGTCTTTGAAGCGCTGCGGCCCCAGGTCGCCGAAACCGGCCAGTTCCACCTGCCTGTAGCCGATAGCGGCCACGGCCTTGAGGGTGGCGGCCGCGTCCTTGGCCAGCGGTTCGCGGACGGTGTAGAGTTGCAGGGCGATGGGAAGCGACATCGAAGACTCCTTGGGGCAATATAGGGCTGTTCAGCGGCGATGAGTCTACGGCCGCGGCGTTTTCTAGCAAGGCAGGTGACGGCAATGCATACAGCGGCGACGTGGAAAGCGTGGGTGGCGGCCTGGACCGTCGCAATGGCGGCGACGATGGCGTATGCGCAGGAGCAGTCAAGCACCGACGACGGCGATACGGCCGAGACACCGGTTGCGCGATCAAGTCCCTGGCTTGAACCCGATCAGCGCGAGGAATCCTACGACCTGGACTTCGACGTGCTCGATCACACGGGCCGGGAGCTGAACCTTGCGGACCTGCTCGGTCGGCCAATGGCCGTGACGATGATCTACACCCGCTGCCCCGACCCGAACATGTGCCCGCTGATGACCGCCCTGATGGGCGATCTGGAGCAGCGGCTGGCGGAGGCGGAGTTGGCGGGACGGTCGCGGCTGGTTCTCATCAGTTTCGATCCGACCAACGACAGCCCCGAGGTCCTGCACGACTATCTGGCGTCGCGCGGCATCGACTTTTCCAGCGCCGTCGGCATCGTTCCGCCGGAAGATGACGTGCGCGAGCTGGTGTGGGAGTTCGGCACGGCCGTCAAACCCGTGCCCGGCGGCCTGCTGGGCCACAGCATCGACCTCTACCTGATCGACGCCCATGGCCGCTTCGTGCGTTACTACACCGGCCGCGTGTGGGACAACGAGCTGATCCTCGACGACCTGCGGCGCCTGATCGCGGAAACGGAGCAAGCCGAAGACGAGCCGAACGCACCAGACACGCCGGCCGACACCGACGCGGCCGACGATGAAGGCGAATA
>CAZUUQ010000130.1:5085-6193 GCA_964622625.1 uncultured Phycisphaeraceae bacterium
ACGTCCATGCGGCGCAGCAGACCGATGATCTGGTCCGGCTGCTGCTCATCGACGACGGGCAGTTCCTCGAAGCGGCCGGTGGCGAACTGGCCGATGGCGTCGGACAGGTTCGTACCGAGCGTCAGCGGCTGCACGTCAGTGTCGGCCAGATCCTGGGCCACGGTGAGCATGCCGAACTGCCCCGATTCGTAGAGATACTGGCGGATGTCGGCCAGGCTGAACAGGCCGTAATAGTGATTCTGCTCATCGAGCACCGGAAAACTCGTCTGCCGCGTATCGGTCAGCAGGTAGGCCATCTCGCCCAGGGATTTCGACATGGGGACGGTGATGAACTGCCGGCGGGCGCGGTGCAAGGCGTCGCGGATGGTGAGTCCTTCAAGCACGTCGACGATGAAATCACCGCGGTGGGCTGGCGATTCGAGGCGGTTGGCGACCTGGTTTTCAAAGAGGGTCCAGCGGCGGCCCATGAGGTAGGCCAGGGCGCAGACCCACATGGCCGGCAGCAGCAGCGTGTAGCTGCCGGTCATCTCGCTGACCATGATGAGCGTGGACAGGGGCGTGTTGGCGGCCGCGGCGAAGAAGCCGGCCATGCCGAGGATCACGAACATGTCGATGCGCGTGACGGTGTCGGGCATGAGGGCCTGGAGCACCAGTCCGGACAGCGCGCCAAGCGATCCGCCGATGACCATGCTCGGCCCGAACACGCCGCCCGAGCCACCGGAGCCGATGGTCAGCGAGGTGGTGAGAATCTTGCCGACGGCCACGAGGGCGAGCAGTGCCGCGGCCGATCCCAGGCCGGCGGGCAGATCGCCCAGCAGCATCTTCTGCAGCACGCCGTAGCCGAAGGACAGGACGTTGAGGCTGTCGTGCTGGGCTTCGGGGCTGACCAGGGCCATCAGGTAGTAGCCGCCCAACGCCACGAGTCCCGCCAGGCCCGCACCCAGGGCCGGCTTGAGCATCCGTGGCAGGGACAGACGCTCGAAGAGATGGTGCATGCCGTAGAAGCAGCGCGTGTACGCCAGCGACCCGAGCACCACCACGACTGTCAAGACCGTCAGCGGCAGCAGCAGCAGCGGATCATTGAACGGCATCGGCTCGACGGCGAAGA
>CAZUUQ010000131.1:0-6176 GCA_964622625.1 uncultured Phycisphaeraceae bacterium
ACGATGGTCAAGGCGGCCATCCTGCTTCTGGTAATCAAGGTGTATGGGCCAAGGGCCGCGATGAGACCATACAGCGGCAGGCAGCATTCCGGGGGGAAGTTGTAGCCGGCTCCATCAGGTGTGAGCTCGGTGCCATATCGTGCGATGGTATAGATGAGATCGGCGAGCGGCCAGAGGGCCAGCAGCGAAAGCCAGAGCAGTGACCATTTCGTGAGCCGCGTTGGAGGAGACAGACGCGTCATGGCTGTGTGTCTCGTCGCTCCATCTGCCAAGAACAAGGCATAGAGTCGGCGGCCGGGCGCGGGTGGTCAGGGTTGGAGTTTGCGTTTGATGAGGGTGGTGACGACCTGGGGGTTGGCTTTGCCCTGGCTGAGGCGCATGATCCGGCCGAGCAGGGCGCCGATGGCTTTGTCCTTGCCGGCGCGGACGTCTTCGACGGCTCTGGCGAGCTTGGGGTCGGCGATGACCTGATCGACGAAGGCTTCGAGCTGGGCGGTATCGCTGACCTGCGCCAGGCCGCGTTGTTCGGCCAGTTCGGCGGCGGGCGCGTCGGGGTGGTCGATGCAGAGGTTGAACAGTTCGTCGGCCGCGTTGGAGCTGATGGTTCCGGCGGCGGTGAGTTTTTCGATCTCGGCGATCTGGGCGGGCGTGATGGCCAGTTCGTGGATGGCGCAGCCGCGCTCGTTGGCGCGCTTGGCGCCGTAGTTGAGCAGCAGGGCGGCCGCACGCTTCGGCGACACGCCCGCGGCCATGACCTGGTCGTACATCGCGCAGAGTTTCGGCTCATCGATCAACTGATCGACCTGGCGCGGGTCGAGGCCGAAGTCGTGCAGGTAGCGCTGCTGCCTGGCCTGCGGCAGCTCGGGCAGTTCGGCCCGCAGTTTTTCGATCCAGGCCGGCTCGACGATCAGGGGCACGAGGTCGGGGTCGGGGAAGTAGCGGTACTCGTCGGCATCTTCCTTGTGGCGCTGCAGGGTCGTGATGCCCCGGACGTCGTCCCAGCCGCGGGTGGTTTTGGCCCGGCCGCCCATGACCTTGCCGGTTTCGAGCCACTCCTCGATCTGGCGGGTGAACTCGTGGGTGATCGCGCCGTGGACGGCCTTGAAGCTGTTGAGGTTCTTGATTTCGACGATCGGCGTGCGGTACTCGCGGCCGTCGCGGGTGATGATGACGTTGATATTGGGTTCGAAGCGCATGTGGCCCATCTGCATGACGGCTTCGGAGACGCCCAGGTGTCGGACGATGCGTCGGAGTGTCTGGCCGAAGATGACGGCCTGGTCGGCGCTTTCGATGTCGGGTTCGGTGACGATTTCGAGCAGGGGCGTGCCGGCGCGGTTGAGGTCGACGATGGAGTAGTCGATGGGTCGTCCGCCCGGCGCCTCGTGCAGGAGCTTGCCGGCGTCTTCCTCGAGGTGGGCGCGGATGATGCGGATGATTTTCGTCGGGCCGTCGGGCGCGTCGGTGAGCGGAATAGTAACCGAGCCCGGGCCGCACAAGGGCAGGTCGTACTGGCTGATCTGGTAGTTCTTGGGCAGGTCGGGGTAGTAGTAGCTCTTGCGATCCCACTTGGTGAAGGGGGCGATGGCGCAGCCGAGCGCCAGTCCGACGCGCATGGCCATTTCGACGGCTGCGCGGTTGATGACGGGCAGGGTTCCGGGCATGCCGACGACGACGGGGTCGAGCAGGCTGTTGGGCGGGGCGTTGAAGTGGTCGCGGTGGGCGACGTTGGGCGCGCTGGTGAACATCTTGCTGCGTGTGGCGAGTTCGACATGGATTTCCATGCCGACCATGAGCCGGGCGGACATGCCGGCGGGCAGTTCGATATCCGGCTGAGGCTGGACGATGGTGGATGAAGCGGCCACGAAAAACACTCCCAACGCAAGCGCGGCAAGGCGCGCGATTGTAGCCGATGGCCCGCCGCGTCATTCAGCGGGCGGGCGCGCCCGGCGCATCCGCGGGCAAGGGCGGCGGCGCAATCCCGAACGTATCGGCGACGAAGTCGATGACGACGCGGGCCGACGCGGGCCGGCCATAGATCACCGCGCGGCGGGCGGCGAGCATCGGCACGGTCGCGCGTTCGTGCAACTGCACGAAAGCAAGGGAGCGTCTGACCTGTTCGTCGATCCATGGATCGGCCATGGCCGCGTCCAGGGCGTCGGCGCCGACCAGACTGGCGGCCTGTTCACGGGCGGCCCGCGGCCGGCGCGGGTCGATCGACGCGAAGAGCCAGTCGTGAAAGTCCGCGAAGCGTGTGCGGTCCGCCCGCCACACGGCCGCGGACAGCTTCGCCAGCTCGCACGCGCCCTCGTGGACCGCGGGCGTGCGCGCCAGTGCGGGGTTGCAGGCCGCGTCATACGGAGCGCACAGCATCAGCACACCCAGTTGGTCGCCGTATGCCGCCATCGCCTCTTTGAGCTGCCGATGCGTGGCCCGGCAATGGATGCAGGTGTAGTCGTAGACGTAGGCGATCACATAGGGCGCGTCCGACGATCCGAGCATGGGCAATTCGTGCGGCGCCACGTGCACCAGCCCGCCGAAGAAGGACAGTTTCCGTTCCGGTCCGCGGCCCTGGTCAAAGTCCCGGCCCGTGCCGAAGCGTGTCTGGTGGGTCGGCGTGGGCAGCACGAACTGCGCCGCCGCCAGGCCGCCGGCGCCCATTGCCCCGATCAGCAGCGCCGCCGCCGCGCGCTTCGGTGACATCCCACCGGCTGCGATCGGCGCCAGTGCGACGATCACCAGCGCCGTCACGACCGCGATCGCGTGCGCGGCCATGCACCACGGACACAGGGCCCGCAGCAGCGCAAGCTGGAGGAAGACGAACCAGACGGCCGCGCCCGCCGCCGCCGCGGCGGCGACCAGCAGAACCACCCACGCCGCGCGTCGCCGCGGCGGGGTCGCTCGTGGCCCCACATGCAGCAGGGCCGCGAAAACCACGAGATACAGCCCGGCCGCCAGCGCCGCCACCGGCAGGGATCCGACGCGCGACCAGCGGCTTGCCATGACTTCGCCGCAGCCCGAGGTCGGGCCGCATCCCGCCAGGCCGCCGCCCGCGCCGGCGATCCCCAGGTAGCAGGTCACGCCCAGCCCCGCCAGCGCCAAGGCGCGCAGCAGCCAACGGGCCGTCGGTCCCGTCGCGGTCACGGCCTGGGCCGGCGGCTGGCGCTCAATGTCGTTCAAGGTCATCGAAGCTCTCCGCGTGACGGAAACCCAGCCGCTCGTACAGCCGTCCGGCCGGACAGCCTGCGTCCAACTCCAGTATCACCTGCTCGAAAGTCGCCCGCTGGCACAGGTCGATCACGGCCGCCAGCAGCGTGGCGCCGATGCCCCGGCCGCGCTGCCGCGGATCAATGTAGACGTTGCACACCACGCCGACCTGTCCCAGGCTCAACACGCCGGCCATGCCCACCGGCCGCCCGTCGTGGCGGCCCAGCAGCAGGTCCAGTCGCGGCTCATCGAGTTCGCGGCAGGTCATCTGCGCGAAGTTCGGGTCGGCCGGACACAGTCGGGCAAGCTCGCCGTAGGCCGACCGCGCGGGAATGATCTGAAGGTCATCGCGCACCCGCGTCGGCGGACGGTAGCCGTTGAGCCGCCACACTTCGCGCCCCACCGGCATGAACCCGCGCTGCCTCGCCGCGTCGGTCAGCGCGGCCGGCCAGTGCGTGTCGGCGCTGCGCAGGCGGAGGCAGCGGGTGCCGGCGGTCTGGAAATGGCTGTCGATGCGATCCAGCAGCAGGGGGGCGTCGGTGTCGGGCGGCAGGCGCAGATCGGTTGCGTGATTGGCCTCCGCGGAGCGGGGAAAGTCGGCACTGACGAAGGCCGTCGCGCCGTCGAGAGCTGTCTCCCGCGACACAGTCCGCGCGAAGATGACCGCGGCGCGTTTCACCGCTCGCACGAGGGCGTCGGGCGAATCGCGGTCTTCGTGGCCGGCCAATGGGAGTTGCATGCCGGCATTGTAGTCCCGCGGCGTCGGCGCATTGAGCGGACGAGCGTGCCGCGGGCACCCCGTGCCGCGGCCATCGGTGCCGCCGGCCTCAACCCAGCAGTGCGGCGATGTCGGCCACCAGGGCGGTTACATCCTGCTCGGTGGTGTCCCACGAGCACATGAGCCGGCAGCCGCCCGAGCCGATGAAGTCGTAGAACTTCCAGCCGCGCGCCCGCAGGGCGTCAGCCACAGGCCGCGGCATGCGGACGAAGACGCTGTTGGCCTGCACGGGATGCAGGATCTCCATGTCCGCGCCGGGGCGGCGCTGCCCGGTCAGGTCGCGCAGGGCCGCCTCCAACTGCCTGGCCCGCGCGTTGGCGTTGGCGGCATGGCGCAGCCACGCGCCGTCCTCAAGCAGGCCCACCCAGGGCGCGGCCAGGAAACGCATCTTGCTGGCCAGTTGCCCCGCCTGTTTGCAGCGGTAGGCGAACTCCTCGGCCAGTTCGCGGTCGAAGAACACCACGGCCTCGCCCACCGCCAGGCCGTTCTTCGTCCCGCCCAGGCACAGCACGTCCACGCCCGCCCGCCACGTCAGCTCCCTGGGCGCGGCGTTCAGGCTGGCTGCCGCATTGGCGAAGCGGGCTCCGTCCATGTGCAGACGCAGTCCGCGCTGCCGCGCGACTTCGGCGACGGCCGCCAGTTCTTCGGGCGTGTAGACCGTGCCCAGTTCGGTGGCCTGCGTGATGCTCAGTGCCCGCGGCTTGGGGTAGTGGATGTCGCTTCGGCGGGTGACGGCATGATCGACGGCCGCGATGTCCACCTTGCCGTGGGAGCCGGGCACGACCAGCACCTTGGTGCCGTTGGAGAAGAACTCCGGCCCGCCGCACTCGTCGGTCTCGACGTGGGCCAGCTCGTGACAGATGACGCTGTGGTAGCTCTGACAGAGCGACGCCAGGGCCAGTGCGTTGGCGGCCGTGCCGTTGAAGGTGAAGAAGACTTCGCAGTCGGTCTCGAAGATGTCGCGGAGCAGATCGGCGGCTCGGTCGGTCCAGTGGTCGTCGCCGTAGGCCGGGGCGTGGCCGCTGTTGGCGCGGGCCATCGCCTCCCACGCTTCGGGACAGATGCCGGCATAGTTGTCGGATGCGAACTGGCGGCGATCGCAGTCGGCGGCCGTCGTCATCGACAGGCTCCCCGCACCCCGTCACGCGCGCAAGGCTCGTTCCAGCTTGACGCGGGCGGAAGGATGAGGCGTCTGGCGCAGGAGTTTTTCGACTTCGCCGCGCTGACCGTTGCGCTTGAGTTCCTGCACCAGCTCGAACAGGTGGCGGTCGCGTTTGCGGCCGAACCAGACGAAGGCTTCTTCCAGCTCATGGCGGGTATGGTCCGACAGCGGGTCCTCGCGGCCGGTCTGGGCCATCGCCCACTCGATCAGACCGCGCGGGTTGCGCGACGGATCGTCGCCGAAGCGGAAGGAATCGACGGTGGCCTCCAGCCGCGTCATCGTGCCGACGAAGGCGTCGGTCATCGCGTCGGGAAGCTCCTGGAGCGGGCTGCCCACCGGCGCGTTCTCACGCCGCTGCGCCATCTGCCCCAGCCACCCCTGACCGCTGTTACGTGCTCCGGAGTTGTGTGTCACTGAACTGCTCATTGTTGCGGATGCATCCTTGTGTGGTTGATTCCTTGTGTTCGTCGCGTCGGGATCGGCTGTCGGGGCGCGCCCGTTGCCGCCCACCAGGGGGGCCACGCCGGTATTGATGCTCACCCGGCCGCGGGAGCGGAACGTCACCACCAGGCGCTGAGCCTGGCGGCCTTCGTGTTCGATCATGGCAGCCTGTTCGACCACGCCCTCGCCCCATTCGGGTCGGCGGGGGTGTACGACCAGATCGCCGCGGGAGAAGACCTTTGCTTCATCCATCGGGCCGATATCCGGCTCAGATTAAAAAATGCGACTCGCGCCGCGGCCGGCGAAGGTGGGCCTGACGATCCACCGGCTTGTATAAGCATAGCAGTTCGGCTGTCGCGTTCAAGTCCCTGCCGGGCGGCCTCACCCCCGGTCATTTTGGGGGCTTTGGCCTCGGATGGCGCGATAAGAAGCCCCGAGCCTGTATGGCGCAGGCCCCGGTGCGTCGACGCGCCTGGGGGGTAGCGGGACGGAATACTGCCATGAATCGCACGGACGCGATGGCGTGGGGGGCTGTCGATTGGCATCGGATCGCTGCGTCAAAGCCAGGCAAAAACGCTGGCGGGGCTGCTG
>CAZUUQ010000132.1:0-6084 GCA_964622625.1 uncultured Phycisphaeraceae bacterium
GTTCGAGAACGCGGGTCTGGATGCCGCGGGTCGGCCGCGGTGGATCGAGCATCCGATCGAACGGGGGATCGTGTACGGCCACAGCCTCGATGCGATGCGGGACCCGGTCAGCGGGCGTGTGTCGATCTTTCTGGGCGAAATGGCCGGCGGGGGATGGAACGCGCCGTACAACTACGACGCCCGGTTGATGGAATACGTCACCACCGACGGTGGGCGCAGTTTCCGGCGGGAGATACTGCACCAGGGCGCGGGCACGCACGAGGCCACGCGGTTCGACATCGACGGCGACGGCGAGCTGGAGATCGCGGGTAAGGAGTGGCGGCGCAGCAAAGTGCACTTCTGGAAGAAAGCGAAGCGACGCTCGCCGATCCTGTCGTACCGCCATGAGTTCATCGATCTTGATAAGCCGGGATTGTGCACGGATATCCTCGCGGCCGACGTGGACGGTGACGGGCTGCAGGACGTGGTGACGGGCCGGTGGTGGTACCACGCGCCGACGTGGCGGCGGTTCGAGCTTCCTGGGGTCAATCAGGTGATCGCGGCCTATGACATCGACGGCGACGGCCGCGTCGAGTTGATCGGTACGAAAGCTCGTCCGGGCAAGAGTAATTATGAGGCGCTGACCAGCGAGCTGGTCTGGCTCAAGGCCGTGGACCCGCTGCGCGGCAAATGGGAAGTGCACGAGATCGGCGTGGGCACGGGCGACTGGCCGCATGGCGCGCTGATCGCGCCGGTGCTGCCCGGTGGCCGACCGGCGCTGCTGTGTGCGTACCACAGCGCTCATGCGTCGAAGGATGGCGGGGCACATCATCCGGAGCTGTTTGAAGTGCCGGCCGACCCAACGCGTCCGTGGCCCCGGCGGAAGCTGGCGTCGATCGTCTACGGCGAGGAGATGGCCGCATGCGATGTGGACGGCGACGGTGTGCTGGACGTGGTGGCCGGTTCGTGGTGGTTGCGCAACCGCGGCGACGGCACGTTTGAGCCGCACACGATCGTTGAAGGCCTCTACCCTGCCCGGCTGGCGACGTGCGATATCAACGGCGACGGCCGGCCCGACGTGGTGCTGGGCGAGGAGGTGCTGGATTTCGAGAAGCGCGTGACGCCGTTCTCACGCCTGGTCTGGTGTGAGAATCCCGGCCACGTGAAGGAATCGGGCGTGAGGGACTGGACCACGCACGTGATCGACACGGTGCGCTGCGCCCACTCGCTTGCCGCGGCCGATCTGGACGGCGACGGCGAGGCGGAGATCATCTGCGGCGAGCATGATCCGTTCTATCCCTACCGGGCGCGCTGCCGTCTTTTTGTCTACAAGAAGGCCGATCCCGCCGGCCGGGCATGGAAGCGTTATCTGCTCGATGATCGTTTCGAGCATCACGACGGGACGAAGATCATTGAACTGGACGGCGGGCGCAAGGGCATCATCAGCCACGGGTGGAAAGAGACTATTTACGTGCACCTATGGCGCTTGGACTGAGCCGCGGCCGGCGGGGCGCGCCTGGGCTCCCGATGGATCACGGTTGGGGCGTCAGAACTTGAAGATCAGATCGGCCCGCAGGCGGTATTCGCAGTCGTCGCCATCGGTGACGGCTGAGGAGCCGGCCTTGTCGCGCTGGGCGATCAGGGCCCAGAGGTGCAGCTCGGTGAAGTCATTGACCTGAGTTTTCCAGCCGAACACGTGGCCGCGGTAGTTGCTGTTGTCAATGCTGAAATCGGTGCTGGCGTAGGGGGAGAAGACGGCATCCTGTTCGACGACCTGCCATTGGTAATACGCCTGCCAGGAGCCCGGGGCCTTGAGCCGGCCGAGCTTGACCCCGGCGGCGTAGCCGGAGTCCAGGCCGTTGCGAGCCCGCAGGTTGTGGATGAACTCGCCGCTGAGGGTCAGAGGCAGATCCTCGCACGGTCCGGGCAGTTGCAGGGCCGCGATGGGGTTGAGGATGGTGAAGTCGGAGACGAAGGCGTCGGGCGTGCCGTCGGCGTCGCGGTCGAGGGTGGCATTGCCGGCATTCTCGTCGATGATTTCCAGCGAGCCGTCGGGCGTGGGATCGTTGTAGTGATAGACGCCGAAGGCCAGGTCGAGATGGACGTTGTCAGCCGGCCGCAGCCGGGTGTGTGCCTGGGCGACGACCAGACAGGCGTCGTCGCCATTCTGCTCGAGCATGTTGTAGACGCCGCCGACGAGCGTGAACTCACCGAGCGGACCGGCGTCGTCGCGGCTTAGGCCGATGACCACGCCCTCCGGCTGCACATCGCTGTTCCAGACCAGGTTGCCGTAGACGGGATTGGCGTAGAAGGGGTGGGCGAACTTGCCGGCGGTGACGAACAGGCCGGCGGCCGTCCGCGGCGTCCAGGCGACGTAGGCGCGGTCGAGGCTGATCTCCAATTTGTCGAAGCCGTCGCCGAGGGTGGCGTTGGCCGAGCCGGCGTCCTCAGGGTCACCGGTGACGATGCGGCCGCCCAGTTCGAACTCATCGGTGGGCTGCCAGGTGGCTCCCAGGCGACCGCGGATGCGCTGGCGGTGGCGGTCGGACCGGCTGTCGCGGTTCAGGGTGGATTCGTGGCGCAGGCGGAAATCGCCGCCGATCTTGAGCCGACCGTCGAGCAACTGACCGTCGCCGCCGGTGTCGTGCGCGGCCATGTACTGATCGACGGCATCGACGATCTGCTGGGCTTCGGCCGTTCGGCGGGCTTCCTCGGCCGCGGCCTGGCGCTGGTGTTCGTCCCGCAGGGCGCCGAGCAGATCGCTGAAGGCCTCGCGGGTCCGCGGGGAGAGGTCGGGGTCGTCGTGGAGGGCCTGTTCCGCACGGTCAAAGGCGGCATCGACGGGGGCCTCCGCCGCGCTGACCGCGGTTCCCAAGGCGAATATAGTCAGGGCAATCAGAGCCGCCCGGTGCGGGGCGTGGTCCGCATGCGCGGCGCCACAGGGTGTGCGAAACGGCGACATTTATGGCACTCCTGCCCGGGAATTTGTGTGGATCATCGGGGGGTCGTCAGAAATCTAAACTACCCGCTCACGAACGAGCAAAGGGTTAGCGTGGTGTTTGGCGATGGTGAATTCATGATCGTGAAGGCCGAGCCCGATAACCGCGTGCCGGTGCGTGCGGGTGATGGCCTCCGACATACGGGCCGATGTACGCAAGGGATCGCCTTCGGGGCCGGCCGCGATATCCGCGCCCGGCTCGGCGACCCGATGGAGCCACGGGTCCTTGCGTAAGCCCGCCCCGATGAGCATGTCGAGCGTCATCGCGTTGACCGCGGACGCCGCCCGTCTGGCGGGGGCGATGCGGAACGTGCGCCTGATGCACGCGCTGGCGGAACTGGCCGGTGCCTTCGAGCGGGCGGGCGTCGAGCTGATGGTGCTCAAGGGGGCGGCCCTGCAGGTACTGGTCTATGAGCGGCCCGACGAGCGGGCGATGTGCGACCTCGACCTGATGGTGCGGCCGCGGGATCTGGACCGGGCGCTGGCAGTGATGCAGCAGGCCGGCTGGCGGCGCAGCCAGGTGCTCATGCGCGATGACTTCTTTCCGCGTTTCTACTACGAAGCCGAGTTCACGCGAGGTACCGCAGCGCCGGTGACTGTGGATCTGCACATCCGCCCGTTCCGGACGCTGCGTTACGCGCGGACCGTGTCGGACGACGCGCTGTGGGACAGCGCCCGATCGCTGTCGCTGGGCGGGGCCAGCGTGCGGGTGCCCGATCACGCGGGAATGCTGCTGCATCTGGCGGTACATTGGGCGATCCACGGCTGCGGCGGCGTGAAGTGGCGCGTGGACCTGTGGCGATACGTGGAGCGTTACGGCGGCGAGATGGACTGGGGGCGGCTGGTGCGCGACGCGCGCGCGTGGCGGCTGACGCTGCCGCTGGGGCGCGCCCTTGCGGCCGCGGTGGGTGAAGGGGCGGCCATGGTGCCGACGGAAGTGTGGGTCGCGTTGCGAAACACGAAAACGAACTGGCGCGACCGCCTGGCGATCGCGCAGGCGCCGCGGGACAACAGCCATCCGCTGGCGCATGTGGTGGTCAACGCGCTGACGACGCCGGGTCCGCGTTTCGTGGCCGGCTATTTGAGAGCTGCGCTGTTGCCGGGACGCGAGCACATGCGGCAGTGGTATGGGCGTGAGCACGCCGGCTGGCTGGCGGCGGCGCACGTGGCGCGGTGGACGCGGCGGCTGACACTGTGGCTGCGGCCGGTGGTCGGGCGGCTGCGGGGGTATGAACTGGCGATGGCTGACGACGGTCGGCCCGCATTGCTGGCCAGCCGCGTGTTTCAGCCGGGGCAGACGGTCGCGCGTTACCGCTATCGTCCCGTGTCGGATGCCGCGGCGGCGGACGAGACGGCAAGCGGCGTGGTGCTGCACGAGCACACGGCCGGGGCGCGGCAATGGGGTGTGCCGCGCGGGCTGGCGCGTTTCATGGTTGAAGATGCGTCGGCCAACGTTCACAGCGACGGCCGGCGACTGATCGCGCTGCGTCGGATCGGCCCGGGCAAGCCGATCTGCGTGGGACCGGGCCGGCGGCTGCTGGTGCGGAACCGAGATGAATCGCGACAGACGCCGCCGCCTGTGGCTGCGCCTGTGCATTGATTTGAAGGGAGAAGCTGCGATGGACCAGCCACTGAATCCGCAACAGGACACGCCACATCAGTTGCCGCAATCGCAACCCATGGAGCGGCAAGCCACGTCGCGGCGGCAGTTCATCCAGCGGTCGGCCCGCAAGCTCGCGTACGCGGCCCCGGTGGTGGCGGCGCTGGCGGCCAGCAAACCCGGCACAGCCGCGGCGACCGGCAGCGGGTCGTGACGGACGCGTGTGATCGTTTATTCCGGCCTGGCCCTTGATCCCCCGGCAGAGCCGGGGCTGAGTTAGCGACGATGCATCCATCTTCAAACAGCACGGGCGCAACCGTTCCCTGGTATCTGCCCAGCGCGGCGATGGCGTGTCCGCGTCGGCGTGGGGGTGTGGGGACGGAGGTACTCGACGACGAGATACTGCTGATTCATCCGCAATCGGGTCAGGCGTATCGGCTCAACGGCACGGCGAGGGTGATCTGGGAGAGCCTGGACGCGGCCGGGACAACGCATGATCTGGCCCAGGGCCTCGCAGCAGTTTACGACGTGGATGCGGTCACAGCCCTGGAGGATGTCGAGCAGGTGCTCGTCAACCTGGCCGAGGCGGGGCTGCTGACGGTGGAGGAGCGGGCGTGACCGACCGCGCGCAGGCATCGGGTTCGACCATGTTCCGCCGGTTCCGCATCGGGCCATTTGACGTGGCCCTGCGCAGCGAGCTGGCGGAGGCGGAACGGGACTTCGTCCATCTGTATCGACACTGCGCGCTGAGCGACGTCGCGGCCGAGGACCTGGACAGGTCGGCCCACATCGTGGTCGAGGCGGTGCGGCGCAGTGCCGGTCCGTGGCGGCGGCGGTATGTGGTCCTGGGTGACCGCGAGGAGATTTTCGTCGGTCGCCGGGCGGCGGAGGTGCTGCCGTATCTGGAATGGGCGGTGAACTGGCGGATCATGGCGCGGCGGGGCGAGTACTGCCAGGTGCACGCGGCCAGTCTGTCGCGGCAGGGCGCGGGCGTCGTGTTCGCGGCCGGCTCGGGTTCGGGCAAGTCGACGCTGGCGGCGGGGGCGCTGGCGCGCGGCTGGTCGTACCTGAGCGATGAGTTCGCGCTGATCGACGCGCGGTCGCGGCAACTGACGCCGTTCCCGAAGGCGATGTGCATCAAGGCGGGGTCATTCGCGGCAGTGCGGCAACTGGGCCTGCCGCTGTTCGCCCGGCGGCACTACGCGAAGGCGACGAAGGGTCGCGTGGGTTTCATCACGCCGGCCGACCTGCCCGCGGGCGCGGTGGGGACGGCCTGCCCGGTGCGGGCGGTGTTCTTTCCGCAGTACCTGGGCGACACGCGGCCGCATGCCGAGCCGCTGGGGCGGGCCGAGGCGGTGGTGCGGCTGTCGGAGCTGATGTTCAACCGCCATCACCTGGGGGCGGAGGCGATGGCGATTCTCAGCCAGGTGGTGCGCGGGGCGGCGTGCTGGCGTCTGGACGCGGGCCGACTTGAGCCGACGCTGGAACTGGTGGAGTCGCTGGTGGA
>CAZUUQ010000133.1:0-4299 GCA_964622625.1 uncultured Phycisphaeraceae bacterium
TATTCGGTGTTCGCCGGCGTGGGCGAGCGCACGCGCGAAGGCAACGACCTGTGGCTGGAGATGCAGGAGGCGAAGTTCACCGATGCCGACGGCAACCAGCGCAGCGTGCTCGACCGCGTGGCCATGGTCTTCGGCCAGATGAACGAGCCGCCGGGCGCGCGTCTGCGCGTGGCCCTGTCCGGCCTGACCATGTGCGAGGACTTCCGCGACCGCAGCGGCAAAGAGACGTTGCTGTTCATCGACAACATCTTCCGCTTCACGCAGGCCGGCTCGGAAGTCTCCGCGCTGCTGGGCCGCATGCCCTCGGCCGTGGGATATCAGCCGACGCTCTCGACGGAAATGGGCGAACTGCAGGAGCGCATCACCTCGACGGAGAAGGGCGCGATCACATCGGTGCAGGCGATCTACGTGCCGGCCGACGACCTGACCGACCCGGCCCCGGCGACGACGTTCAGCCACCTCGACGCCTTCGTCGTGCTCAGCCGCGGCATCACGGAAAAGGGCATCTATCCGGCCGTCGACCCGCTGGCATCCACCAGCCGCATCCTCGACCCCACCGTGATCGGCCAGGAGCACTACCAGGTCAGCCGCCAGGTGCAGCAGATTCTCCAGCGCTACAAGGATCTTCAGGACATCATCGCCATCCTCGGCGTGGACGAGCTGTCAGAAGAAGACAAGCTGATCGTGGCCCGGGCGCGCAAGATCGAACGGTTCCTCAGCCAGCCGTTCTTCGTGGCCGAACAGTTCACCGGCTTCGCGGGCATCTATACGCCGCTGACCGAGACGCTCGACAGCTTCAAGCGCCTGTGCGGCGGCGAGGGCGACGACCTGCCCGAAGGCGCGTTCATGTACGTGGGCACGCTCGACGACGCCCGCAAGAAGGCCGAGAAGATGGCGGCCAGCGCGGGCTGATCGGCGGCCGGGGTCGATGCGCCATCACGGAACTTGAAGAAGCCCACAGCGCATCGCTGTGGGCTTCTCTCTGGTGCTTTGAATATTTCCCCACTCACTGCATGAACATCAATGGAATCCTCGGCGGAAGTCCCAGACGACGGCGCCGGCGGCGGCGTGACGTTCGATGTAACGGACCACGTTGACCTGATGTGCGCGATCGCGGATCGGCACAATCTTCCCGCGCCTGCCCCAGAGTCGACCGCGGGCGTGAAGATCGGCGGCGATGAGCGCCTTGGCGGATCGCTCTTTGGCCAGGCCGACAAAATGACGCACCGGGTCGCGATCGCGCACAGCCCCGCCCGGCCGCGGCAAAGGAAACCGGGCGAGCAGGTGCAGGTGTGTCGCGCCGACGGCGAGAATCGTCAGTTCGATGCGATGCACATCGATGAGTGTGGCCCGGACCGCTTCGGCGACGACGCGGCGGGCATCGGGGCAAAGGCGCACGGCGGGGCCGTCAAAAAGCCCGCGGGCCGCGGCGTGACGCTGGTCGTAAATCCCGGGCGGGGGCGGGCGGCGGTAGTCGCCTTCGACGTGTTCGCGGTGGCGGCGCGTGCGGAAGCCGCGCGGGTCGCCCGGCAGCCACGAGCCGTAGGTTGTGCAGATGCAGTGGCACCATCGCCCCGGCGATGACTGGGTGGGCGGCATAGAGCGAATGGTATGTGAAATCGCACAATTCGTGAAGCTTACAGCGATGCGCTGTTGGCTTCTTCTTAGTGTGATAAGGTAAAGACGGTCAACAGCATCATGCACCCTGAGGATCCATCGTGCCGGCAATCCCCAACACCAACGACGGCTCGACGCGACCGCCGCGCCTGCGGCCGGCGATCACCATGGGCAACCTGGCGGAGTTGCCGGCGTTCTCGACCGGCCCGCGCGGCGAAGGGCCCGAGCGCTATGCCGCCATCCGCGCGGCCGGCTACGAGGCTGTGCAGGGCGGCGATCCGACCTTGGCGCGGCAGGCGGGCCTCGACTACTTCGCCGGCGGGCGCGTCAATGCGCCAGACGAAGCCGATGCCCGCATCGCGCACTGGCGGGACCAAGGCGCGCTGGCCGCCACGGTCCACGTCGCGTGGGGCTTCGAGCCGGATGAACAGGTCGATCGTCTCGTCCACGCCATTCTTGAGGCGTCGGCCCGCCGCGGCCTGCCGGTCTACATCGAGACCCACCGCGCCACCATCACGCAGGACATCTGGCGCACCGTGGAGCTTGTGGGGCGCATCCCGGATATCCGCTTCAACGGCGACTTTTCGCACTGGTACACCGGCCACGAGATGACCTACGGCGACTTCGCGGCCAAGCTTGACTTCTGCCAATCTGTGTTCGAGCGCGTGCGGTTCATGCACGGGCGCATCGGCGATTCGAGCACCATGCAACTCGATGTCGGCGAGGGCACGGGCGACAACGTCGAACACTTCCGGGCCATCTGGACCCGCTGCATGGCCGGCTTCCTGGCCGCGGCCTCACCCGGCGACTACCTGACGTTCGCACCGGAACTGCTGCCGCCCTCCAACCGCTACGCCCGCCTGGTTCGCGCGGCCGACGGCACGCTCACCGAAGACAGCGACCGCTGGCAGCAGGCGCAAGTGCTGCTGCGCATCGCCCAGGAATGCTTCGAACAGGCGCGGCAGGCAGTGACAGCGGGTCCGTCGGCCTGAACATCGCATCAGGAAAGGGAGCCGCACCATGCGCATCGCCATCACCGGCGCGACCGGCTTTCTCGGCCGCTACATCGCCAACCACCTGCTGGAAGCGGGCCACACGCTGCGCTGCTGGCATCGACCCGAAAGCGACCGCGGCGGGTTCGTCGAGGCCGCCGCTGATCGACTCGAATGGCTGGCCGGATCGCTGAACGATCCTGACGCAGCGCCGAAACTGGTGCATGGCGCCGATGCCGTCGTGCATGCCGCCCTCGAACGGGCCGGGGCCGGCTTCTCGGGCAGCGAAGGCGACCTGGCCGCGTTCGCGCAGGCCAACATCGTCGGCTCGCTGCGCCTCATGCAGGCTGCCCGCGACGCCGGCTGTCGGCGGTTCGTCTTCATCTCCACCTGTGCCGTTCACGATGTGATTCTCGACGACCGCAAGCTGGATGAGGCCCATCCACTCTGGCCGCATTCGCACTACGGCGCCCACAAGGCCGCGATCGAGAAGTTCGTCCACAGCTTCGGCCTGCGCAGCGGCTGGGGCGTCTGCGCCCTGCGGCCGACGGGCATCTACGGCCTGCGTCGGCCCGCGGAGCGCAGCAAGTGGTTCGGTCTGGTGCGCGACGTGCTCGCGGGCAAGGCGATCGACTCGGCGGCCGGCGGCAAGGAGGTCCACGCCGCCGACGTGGCCCGGGCCGTCGCCCTGCTTCTGGAAGCCGACGTCAAGACCGTCGCCGGCCAGGCGTTCAACTGCTGTGACATGTACATCGCCGACCAGGACGTGGCTCTGCTGGCCAGGAAGATCAGCGGCAGCAGCTCCGCCGTCACCACGCCCAACAAAGGCCCGAAGAATCAGATCGACACGAGCAAGCTGCGCGCCCTGGGCATGACCTTCGGCGGCCGCCCGCTGCTGGAGAAAACTGTCGGGCAGCTCGTTGCCGCGGCACGGGGCGAAGGCAGCCCTTGAGAGCGCGTCACGGCAGCTTCTCGAAGAATCGCTCCCAGCGGGGCTTCCACCAGTTCTCGCGGTCGAGCGACAGGATGACGTGGCCGGCGCGGCCGAGGATCGCCTCGCGCGGCACGAAGCCGAAGGCGCGCGAGTCGAGGCTGTGGTCGCGGTTGTCGCCCATCATCATGTACATGCCGCGCGGCACGACGACGGGGTCGAAGGTCGAGTAGCGGCTGCGTTTGGTCGCGTGCGTGATGACCGGATGCGGATGGCCGGCCAGTGATTCGGTCAGCACGCGGTAGTCCTCGGGCGCGGCGAAAGCATCGGTCGGCTCATAGGCGACCGCCCGGCCGTTGACGAAGAGCTGGTTGTCGCGCATGGCGACGGTGTCGCCCGGCAGGCCGACGACGCGCTTGACCATGCGCGTGCCGTCCTTTGGCGACAGAAGAATCACCACTTCGCCCCGGGCCGGGTCGCTCCACGACGCCACGCGCCAGAGCGTGAAGGGAACCTTCAGGTCGTAAGCCAGTTTGTTGACGCCGATGCGGTCGCCGGGAATGATCGACGGCTCCATCGAGCCGGTCGGCACGTCGTACCAGTCGGCCACGGCGCTCTTGAAGGTCAGGACCACGAGCACGGCCGCGCCGATCGGCTTGATCCACTCTTTCCAAAGGTAGCGCACGGCGCGGGAGCGCGGGGACATCGGCGATTGCTGATCGCCGGTGGGTGATTGTGGATCAGGGGCTGGCGCATCGC
>CAZUUQ010000133.1:4399-5953 GCA_964622625.1 uncultured Phycisphaeraceae bacterium
CCGCGGCACTGGCACATCGGCCCGCTCGCTAACGATAGCATCGGCCAGCCCCGGCCGTCGCGTTACCGGGCGTGGCGGGCGGCGGCTTTCTCAACCTCGCGCTCGAAGGCCTGGGCATCGGCCACGGTCTCGAAGGGCCTGCCGACGTGAAACCACATGCCCCGCGGGCCCAGGGCTTCGAGAATCTCCATGGCGTGCCGCGGCGTGTCGCAGAGCACTTCGGCGCTCTTGCCGGCCTGCTGGATGCGGCGGTAGACATCGATCCACTTCGTCGCCGGCCCGGCCCCCGCGCCGTAGACCCACTGCACGGCCGCCAGTTGCGGCAGCTCCAGCAGCAGGTCCAGGTGCCGCAGCGCGGCCGGCCCATCGAGATGAAAGATGCTCTTCTCGGCCGCGTCGATGGTGCGGATGATCGTGGGCAGGACCATCCGCTCGGCCAGTTGCGGCGAGAGCATGGCCCAGAAGTCGCAGCAGGTGATGTTGGAGCGCCCCGGCCAGTAGGACGGGATCCACGACGTGGAGCCGAAGCCGGCCGCCTGGAGCATGTCGTGACTGCGGGCGTAGGTTTCGATGACGGCGTCGAGTACATGGTCGGCCGCCTGCCGCACCAGGTCGGGGCAGTCGATCACGTCGAGGCACAGCGACTGGGGATCGCGCAGGGCCGCGAGCGTGTCGAAGGCGTCGTGGATGTCGGTGAAGGCGACGATGTACCTGCCCTCACAGCGCTCGATGGCCAGGCGCGTGGCGTCCTCGATCAGCCGCCACCACGGACTGCCGGCGAAGTCGGGCTTGCGGGCGATGATCTTCGGCCAGTCGCTCTGTGGATCATGCACGATCGGCACCGACCAGGACGTGCCGGATGAGTCAGTCGAATACTCCAGCTCGCAGCCGAAGAGCGTGGCCACCAGTTCCGGGCCGCTGTTGGGCATCACGATGGGAAAGCGGTCGGCGACGTAGTCAGTGCATTCGACGCGGGCGATCATCTCGTCGACGCGGAACTCGGCATCGAGCCACTTGTCGCGCACGCGGGCGTGCTGTGAGACCGGCCCGGTATACGGCCGCGTGGGCTTGACCGACAGCGTCAGCGGCGGGCGGTCGAGCACTTCGTTGTTCCACCAGGCGACGAATCGCCGCACCGTCCCGGGAAATCGCTGCCGCCAGTCTGATGTCGCCGCGTGCATGTGCGCCTCGTCTTCGCCCGCCCCAGGCGGCGATCATAACGCACGCGCCAGGTGCGCACCGCCGAAATCGCACGCCGATACCGACGCGGGCCCAAACTGCACCGGCGGGCCGCGCCTTGCCGATGAGGACGGCGTGAACCGGCGCAAGGACATCGTGGACATTCGCGGCCTGCAGGCCAGCGACGGCCCATGCGGCGGCGCCCTCCCCACCGCTGCGTCCGGCCGCAACGCCCGTCCCTGGCTGGCGGTCCACTGGCGCTGCTGCCACACCTACAGCCGCGTCTATCGCAACCCCGACGCCACCGCCTACACGGGTCGCTGTCCAACCTGCGGCAAACTCATCCGCGTCAAAATCGGAGCCGACGGCACCAGC
>CAZUUQ010000134.1:0-5818 GCA_964622625.1 uncultured Phycisphaeraceae bacterium
TCACCAGCCGTGCACGCGGCGGTACTCGCTGTCCCAGCGGGAGAGCACCAGTTTCTGGCGGGTGTAGAACATCATGCCCTCCGCACCCTGCAGGTGCAGGTCGCCGAAGAAGGAGCGGTTCCAGCCGCTGAAGGCGAACAACGCCATGGCCGCGGGCACGCCGACGTTCACACCGACCATGCCGCAATGGATGCCCTGGGCGAACTGACGGGCGTTGCGGCCGCTCGACGTGAAGATCACCGCGCCGTTGCCGTAGGGGCTGGCGTTGGCCCAGGCGATGGCCTCGTCGAGGTCACGCGGGCGCAGCATGGCCAGCACCGGGCCGAAGATCTCGTCCCGGGCGATGCGCATGGTCTGTTGCGTATGATCGAAAAGCGTCGGCCCGAGGAAGAAACCGGGGCTGGCCGCGGCCGGGTGGCGGCGCCCGTCGCGGACCAGGTCGGCGCCTTCGTCTTTGCCGGTCGCGATGTACCCGGTGACGCGCTGCACGGCGGCGGCGTCGATGACCGGGCCCATCTGGACGGCCGCATCGGTGTTGGTGTCGCCGACCTTGAGCTGGTCGATCGCGCCGCCGACGCGGTTACGCAGGGCGTCGGCCGCCTCACCCACGCCCATCATCAGCGGATTGGCCATGCAGCGCTGACCGCTGCATCCGAAGGCCGCGCCCATGATCGCGCGGACCGTCGAGTCCGGGTCGGCGTCGGGCATGACGACCATGACGTTCTTGGCGCCCCCGGCCGCCTGCACGCGCTTGCCGTGTCTGCAGCCGAGGGTGTAGACGTGCTCAGCGACATTGGATGATCCCACGAAGCTGACGGCCGCGATGCCCGGATGCGTGCATAGGGCGTCAACTGCTTCGCGCCCGCCGTGCACGACGTTGAGCACGCCTTCGGGCAGGCCGGCTTCGAGGAACAGTTCCGCCAGACGGTTGGCGGTCAGCGGCGTCTTCTCGCTGGGCTTGAGGATGAAGCAGTTGCCGCAGGCGATGGCCAGGGGATACATCCACATGGGCGCCATGGCCGGAAAGTTGAAGGGCGTGATGCCGGCGCAGACGCCGATGGGCTCGCGCATGGTGACGGCATCGATGTGCTCAGCGACGCGGGGCACGCTGTCGCCCTTGGACAGTTCGGCGATGCCGCAGGCGCTCTGGACGACTTCGATGCCGCGCCGCACGTCCCCGCGCGACTCATCGAGGGTCTTGCCGTGTTCGCGGGTGATGAGGCGGGCCAGTTCCTCGACGTGCTTCTCCAGCAGGGCCTGATAGTGGAACAGGCACGCAGCCCGTTTGGGCGCGGGCGTGACCGACCAGTGGGCGAAGGCTTTGGCGGCCGCGGCGACGGCGGCGTCCACCTCGGTCGGCCCGCCCATGGGCACGCGGGCGATGACCGTACCCTCGCAGGGGTTGTGCACGTTGCCGAATTGTGCGACGTCGGGAACCTGCCATCGCTCGCCGATGAGTATCGGCACGGGCGGAGCGGAGGTGGTGGAGGCTGTGGTTCTGGTGGTCATGGTTGTTCCACGGCGCGGCACACGAGGGTGAGCGGTTATTGCATGCAAGGTGAGCGATGGCGTACGCTGGCGGGCATGGGCCTGCTGATCCTTTTGCTGACGGCCGGGGTGTTGCTGGCGGCAGGTCTGACGGCCGGTCTGATGTATCGCCTGATCTGTCCGCCGCGCCACGGGCTGGGCTGGGCCCTGGGCAAAGGATATCCCGCCGACCCGGGCCAGCTCGGGGGCCAGTCCGGCACCATACAGTTCGTCGAACGGCACTTTACCCTTCGCGGCGGCGGCTGCACGTCGGGTTGGATCATCACCGGCGGGCGTACGGGCGGGCCGGTGGTGGTCGCCAGCCACGGCTGGGGCGAGAACCGTCACGCGTCGCTGGCACGGGCGGCGATGCTGCTGCCGCACGTGGGGGCGCTGGTGTGCTACGACCTTCGCGGCCACGGCGAATCGACCTGCCGCCGCTGCGACTGGGCGGTGGCGGAGGCGCACGACCTGCACGCGATTCTCGATCAGCTTCAGGAGCAGGCCGGGTTGGTCGGGGACCGCCGCGTCGTGCTGCTGGGTTATTCGATGGGGGCGGCCGCGTCGCTGCTGGCGGCGACCGAGGATCCGCGGCGGCGGATCGCGGGCATCATCGGCGAGGGCGTCGGGGCCACGCGCCTTGAGCCGATCGCCGCGGTGCTGCGCCTGCGTCGCCTGCCCGTCGAGCCGATGCTCACCATCGTTCGCATGGCGCTGCAAGGGGCGCGGCTGTGGCCGCCGCACCTGAACATGCTGCCGTGGATGCACAAGGTCGCGTGTCCCGTCCTGCTGCTGCACGGGCGCGACGACGTGGTATGCACGCTGGCATCGGCGCGGCAGGTGGCCGCCGCTCTGCCCGCCGCCGAACTGCGCGTATTCGATACCGACGCGCATCTCGATCTGGCCCAGGCCGATCCCGACGATTACCTTCGGGCCGTGCTCGCGTTCCTCAATCGTCTCACCCCCGCCTCACTGTCGGAGACCGTCGCGCATGAGCGTGCCACCGGAACCGCTTGATCCCGTCGCCCTGGCGGCGCGGATCGATCACACGCTGCTGAAGCCCGAAGCGACGCGACCGCAGGTGCATCGCCTGGTGGCGGAGGCGACGCGGTTCGGCTTCGCGTCGGTATGCGTCAACGGCATCTTCGTGGCCGACGCGGCCAAGGCACTGCACGGCAGCGGCGCAGCGGTGTGCGCGGTCGCGGGCTTTCCCCTGGGGGCGGCCAAGCCGACGGTCACCGCCATAGAGGCCGGCGCCGCGGTCAAGGACGGAGCGACGGAGATCGACTTCATGGCCTTTCTGCCTCATCTGCTTGAACAGAAGTTGGAGGCGGCGCGGGAGGCGTGGCGGGAAATCGTGCGGGCGGCGCGGGCGTCCAATCCGCGCGTGGTGGTGAAGGTGATTGTCGAGTCGGCTGTGCTGATGCGGGACGTGAGCGATGACGAAGCGGAGGCCCGCCTCGCGGCGGCGTGCCGGGCGGCCCGCGAGAGCGGCTGCGACTTCATCAAGACGTCGACGGGATTTCACCCGGCCGGCGGAGCGAGCACGGCCGCGGTGGCGCTGATGAAGAAGCACAGCCAGGGTCTGTATGTGAAGGCGGCCGGAGGCATCCGCACACTGGCCGACGCGCGGGCGATGCTGACGGCGGGGGCCGATCGCCTGGGCTGTTCGGCGAGTGTGGCGATTGTGGAAGAGGCGCGGCGGTCACTGACGGCCCGTTGATCGAACCTTTCGGGCGATACACGGTGAGCTTCATCACGAGCCGCGACCGTCAGGGAGCGGTTGTCTTGAGCGCCGGTGCGATCGGGCGCACCGGGGCACTTGACCGTTTCGTGCCCGTGCGGGACGATCGCTGCATGATGCGAAGCTTCAACGTCGCCGGTGTGGCCATCGGGCCGGACGCGCCGCTGTGCGTGATTGCCGGGCCGTGTGTGGCCGAGTCGCTGGACCTGTGTCTGCGCGTGGGCGAGGCGATGCGCGACCGCTGCGCGAAGCTGGGGCTGGGCTACATCTTCAAAGCCAGCTTCGACAAGGCCAACCGCAGTTCGATCGACAGCTTCCGCGGCCCGGGGCTGGAGGCGGGAGCATCACTGCTGGATCAGGTCAAGAGCGAGCTGGGCGTGCCGGTGACCACGGACGTGCATGCGTGTGATCAGCCGGCCCTGCTGGCGCCGGTGGACCTGATCCAGATCCCGGCGTTTCTCAGTCGTCAGACCGACCTGCTGGTCGCGGCCGCGAAGACTGGCAAGCCGGTGAACGTCAAGAAAGGCCAGTTCATGGCCCCCGACGAGATGGTCAACGTGATCGACAAGCTCACCGCCGGCGGCGCGGGGCAAGCCGGCATCATGCTCACCGAGCGTGGCACGTTCTTCGGCTATCACCGGCTGGTGAACGATTTCGCCGGCCTGGGCGACATGATGGAGCTGGGCTGGCCGGTGTGTTTTGACGTGACGCACTCCACGCAGCAGCCGGGCCAGGGCAAGACAAGCGGCGGCATGCCGCAGCGGGCGCCGCTGCTGGCGCGGGCAGCCGTGGCGGCGGGCGTGCAGGCGGTGTTCATCGAGACGCATCCGCATCCTGAGCAGGCCCGCTCCGACGCCGCGACCATGCTGCCGCTGGAGCGCGCGGCATTGCTGCTGGATGAACTGGCGGCTCTGCGCGCGGCGACGAAGTCGCGCGCGTGAGGCAGGGCGGCGGCGTTGGCGGTAAAGACAAGTGCATGAAAGGGAATCCCATGCCCAGCATCTTCACGCGGATCATCAACGGCGAAGTGCCTGGCCGCTTTGTCTACAAGGACGACAGGGCGGTGGCCTTTCTGACCATCGCGCCGCTCAAACCCGGGCATACGCTCGTCGTACCGCGGCAGGAAGTGGATCACTGGATCGATCTGGAGCCGGACCTGGCGGCCCACCTGATGCAGGTGGCACGGACGGTGGGGCGGGCGATTCACGCGGGGTTCAAGTCGCGGAAGGTGGCGATCACCATCCTGGGCCTTGAGGTCCCGCACACGCACATTCACGTGGTGCCGATCAATGCGGAGGCCGAGATGCACTTCGATCGTCAGGACCACAACGCCCGGCCGGCCGACCTGGACAAGGCGGCAAAAGTCATCCGCGACGAGCTGCGAGGGGCGGGTGTGAAAGGCGTGAGCGAGTGACGCCGATGGCCGTGCGGCGTCAGCATCACGAGCCGGCTGCAACGTGGTGGTACGCCTCGAATCGGCCGATCAACTCGATGTTCAGGTGATCGACGCGGAAGCCCAGGGCGCGGCCGAGTTCCTCGACCACTTCACCGGGTATGTGTTGCAGCAGGCGGCGGCCCAGTTCATCGGGCACGTCGGCCACCCGGCCGGACTGCATGCAGCGAACGTGCAGGTGCTCATCAACGGTCGCGTCGTACCGGGCCGATCCTCCGCCGCGCCGCGCCGAACCATTGGCCGGCAGCTTCATCGCCAAGCCGGCATCGCAGAAGGCTTCGAGGCTGTTGTAGACCGTCGCCAGGCTCAGGCCGTCAATCTGTTCCTGCACCCGCCTGTAAAGCTCATCGGCCGTGGGATGCGTTTTCGTGCCCGCCAATGCCATGTAAATGGCCCGGCGCTGCCTTGTGCAACGCAAACCGTGTCGGCCGAACAGCCGGGCGATTTTGTCCTCACTCACGGATTCGAACATGCCGACTAACGCTCCGCCTCCCGGCCGCCGTCCATGCCGCGAGGCGGCCCCGGCCCCATCGCACCGCAGCTCGCCTCGCTTAGGCAATCCTATACCCTTCATTCGACATCGGCCAATTACCCGCGCCAATACCGGTAAATCCCTTGACGCCCCGCACATGACGGCGCGTTGCCGGCCACCGCTCTGGCTGTTGCCCGGCCGCAACATCCGCCGCGATCCGTCGGCAGGCGGTCGGCGTCGGCAACCGGTCTGGCCTCCGCAAACAGTTATAAATTATGCGTTTATGTCTCTTCCGCCGGGCATGGCACCGCGAACATGTCGCTGGCAGGGTTCTTGTGGCAGTGGGGTGCATCACCACCACCATGCCCCCGCCGTGATTACCGTGCCGGCCGGGCGGACCAAGGAGACTTGCCATGGACGAAGCGACCTTTCAGACCAAGCTGACGGAACTGATGGGCGAGATCTCCTCGCTGCCCCAGCAGGAGCGTGAGAAGCTCACCGAGCTGGCCCACCAGACGCAGCAGCGTCACGAGAAGCTGCGCAAGACCGTGGCCGACCTGCACGAGAGCCTGGACTACCTGCGTCTGTCGATCAAGTACCTGGTGTTCGACCTGGAAGCGAC
>CAZUUQ010000135.1:0-5784 GCA_964622625.1 uncultured Phycisphaeraceae bacterium
CTGCTGCTCCTCAAGAAGCTGCTGCTCGAACTGCTGCACGGCCGTGACCAGCTCGCCGAGGTTGGCCAGGCGCTCCTGGTCCGGGTCCGCCTTGTCGTTGCGGTAAAACTCCTCGAGCGTGGACTCGCGCAGGATGCGCTCGACGAACCGGCGCAGGGAGGGGTCGGGCTCATCCTGTTCAAGACTGTGCTCCAGCTCGCGGCGCCAGGCATCGAGCTGTTTCGCAAACGCGGCCACGGCTTTGGAAGCGCGCGTGTTGAGGGGGCGCACCTGATCGACGCGGCCCAGCACGTCGTACAGCGTCGCCCCGGTGTTGAGGGCGTGAAGCTGAAGGGCCTTGAGCGTCTTGTCGCTGATGCCGCGCGTCGGCGTGTTGAGGATGCGGGCGAGGTTGATCGTGTCGGCCGGGTTGGCGATGGCCCGCAGGTAGGCGAGCGCGTCCTTGACCTCCTTGCGCTCGTAGAAGGCGGTGCCTCGCGCGATCTGATAGGGAATCGACGCGGTGCGGCAGGCCTCCTCCAGCACGCGCGACAGGCTGTTGGTGCGGTAGAACACGGCCATCTGGGACCACGGCAGCTTCTCACGGTCGTGCAGTTCGGTCAGGCGCTCAATCACGCAGCGGGCTTCATGCCGCTCATCAAGACACGTGAACACGCGGATCGACTCGCCCTGCTCGTTGTCGGTGAACAGCCGCTTGGCCTGGCGCTGCGTGTTGTGCTGGATCAGCGTATCCGCGACTTCGAGGATGCGCTTGGTCGAGCGGTAGTTCTGCTCCAGGCGCACGACGGCCGCCCTGGGGTAGTGCCGCTGGAAGTCGAGGATGTTGCGGATGTCGGCCCCGCGCCAGCGGTAGATGGACTGGTCGGGGTCGCCGGTGGCGCACATATTCCCGTGCCCGGCCGCCAGCAGCGAAGCGATGGTGAACTGCGCGTGGTTGGTGTCCTGATACTCGTCGATGAGCACGTACTGGAACCGCTGCTGCAAGGCGGTG
Source organism: uncultured Phycisphaeraceae bacterium (assembly GCA_964622625.1). Taxonomy (GTDB): domain Bacteria; phylum Planctomycetota; class Phycisphaerae; order Phycisphaerales; family Phycisphaeraceae; genus CAZCWM01. The sequence continues at coordinate 992 of CAZUUQ010000135.1, forward strand.
CGCACAGACTCAATCCTGAGCAACTCGACGGTGCGCAGCAGCAGGTCGTCGAAGTCCAGGGCGTTGGAGCGGGTCAGAATCTGCTGGTAGGCGCGGTAGAGCTTCGCGACGTTCTTGAAGTAGAAGTCCGACGCGGCCGCGGCGTAGGCGTCGGGGCCCAGCAGTTCGTTCTTGGCCTGACTGATGGCGGCGAGCACCTTGGAAGGCGGAAAGTGGCTGGATGACACTTCCGCGTCGGCCAGGGCCTGTTTCATGGCCCGCTGCTGGTCGGCCGTGTCGTAGATGGAGAACGCGGCCGGCAGGCCCAGGTGCTGGCCGTGCTGGCGCAGCAGGCGGGCGCAGAGGCTGTGGAACGTGCACACCGTCGTGTGCCGCGCCTCGCCCGGCGACAGAAGCTGGGCGACGCGGTCGCGCATTTCGCCGGCCGCCTTGTTGGTGAAGGTGATGGCCAGCACATGCCATGGCGCGATGCCATGCACGCGGATCAGGTGCGCGACGCGGCGGGTGATGACGCGGGTCTTGCCCGAACCGGGGCCGGCCAGCACCAGCAGCGGGCCATCCACGTGCGTCACGGCCTGACGCTGCGGGTCGTTGAGATCGCTCAGCAGGTTGTCGAGGTAGGCTGTGGCGTCACCGCGCTGCATGCGGCCATTGTAGGGCATGACGGCCGCGGGCCGATGCTCCTTACACAGCGACGCGCGCCGTTTCAGGTCGGCTTGGCCAGCGTCAGCAGAAATCGCGTCGGCTCAATGGCTTCCAGGTCGTGCGGCTCATTGGGCGGCATGACCAGCCAGTCATGGGCCGTCATCTCGCGCGTCGAGCCGGCGACGGTGAAGTTCATCCGTCCGTCGAGGACGTGGACGGTCGCGACGTAGGGCGCGCGGTGTTCCGAGATGATCTGGCCGCCATCCATGGCGAACACGATCTGCCGCAGGCCGTGGGCGTCGGTCAGCGGCTTGCTCACGATGCCGCCGGCGGCGATGGGCATCAGTTCCAGCAGGTTGGCGCCGTCGGCGCGGGTCGCGTCGTAAAGTGATTTGGCCATGGGCTCGGTCTCCGATCACGATTGAAGCGCCTTCTCCGCAAGTTTAGCCCGCCGCCTCCGGCCCGGGGAGCCTGCGACAGAAGTCGGCCAACTCACTCAGGGCGGCACTGCGACCCTCACGAACATAGAAACCACTGGCGGCGACGCCGACGCAGAGGCATGCGGCCAGGTCGAGTCCCGCGAGGCAGCCGGTGCAGAAGCCGGCGTTGAAGTTGTCGCCGGCACCGGTGGAGAGTTTCGGCCGGGCGACAAACGGGCCGGTGAACCACACCGATTCGACCGCGCCGTTGTCGGTGAGGCTGGCCCCGGCCGCCCCGTGCCGCGGGTGGACAACCACGGTCGGCAGATCGAGTTTGCCGCGGATGTCACAGGCCAGGCGGCGCATGCAATCGGTATCGTCAGCGTCGCGCACAGGCGTCAGGCCCAGCACATCGGCGACCTGGTTGGCCTCCTTGTGGTTGAGCCCGAGCATCACGCCGCAGGCACGGGCGAAGCGCGTGATGAGCGTCAGGGCGGCGGCAACATCGGCGGTCGTGCGCTTTTCGGGATCGGCCAGGTCGATGAAGATGCGCGGCCTGTCGTGCGGCGGGCGCGGGTCGGATTCCAGCAGCTCCGCCAGGGCCTGCCAGATGTCCGTCATGTGCGGGGTCATGGTCCAGTTGACCATGCTGATGAGCTTTGCATCGAGAAAGACGCGAACCAGGGCTTCGCGGCCGACGACCTGCTCGAAGCGGTCCCAGCGGATGTCGTCGAGCGACTGCATCTTGCCGAGCATGAGCTTGCCGTCGTGGAATTCGAGGGCGTCGGTGCGGGCCGGGTCGACGACGGAGAGGCAGCGGGCCCCGCGGGCCAGGTCGGCAAAGACCGGATGGATGTCGGGCCGGCCCAGCGCGCCCAGGTAAGTGACGGCATGCCCCTGCCGCGCCAGGGCGTGGGCCATGATCGGACCGTTGCCGCCGAGTTTCTCCTGCTTGACCACCAGCTCATAATTGCTGCTCATGCCCGCGGCCGCGAGGATTTTGCGGCCGAACTGCTCGATGGTGGGCACGCGGTCGTAACGGTCCGGGCCGTGGCGTTTGTCCACCACGTCGATGATGGCGTCGACGAAGCCGTCGAATCCGACGAGCACGGGCACGGCTTCGCCGCGGCTGCCGAGCCGATTCAATCCCGCAGCCGCGCGGGCCTGCACAGCCTGTGGATCAAGCGGGATCGCGGCAGGTTGCGGGGCGTCCGGACTGGCCATGGTGATGCTGCTCCAGGGTGGCGGCTGCAAATTGGGCCGAAGTGTAGCAGACGCCACGACGGCCACCGTGCCCGGCCGCGGCGATTGCCCGGCTGCACGGGCGGATTTACACTGGCCGACCATGGTGACGAAAACTTGCACATGTGGGCCGCAGATGACCCGCGGCGTTGGTCTGGCGGCAGTGCTGACCATCCTTGCGGTGGTGAACGGCTGCGGCCAGCCTGTGCCGACCAATCCCATGGCGAAGAAGGTCGGCGCTCACCAGGCCTCGACCACACCGGCCGCGTCGGCGTCCTCGGCCGCGCCGGCCGTGATCGTCATCCCGCCGCCGTCCGCGCAGGAGGATGCCGCCGTCACTCATCCGGCGCCGTCGCCGGAGCCCGACGCGGCCGAACCCCGCGGCCGCACCTACACCGTTGACGCCATGGTGGGGCAGGTCAACGGCGAATCGGTCTATGTCGGCGACGTCCTTGATCCCCTGGACGCGCAACTTCAGGCTCTGCGGCGCAGCGTGCCGCCCCAGCAGTTCGTCGAGCAGGCGAGCCGACTGGTCCGCGCCCAGCTCGAGCTGATTGTGCTCGACCGTCTGATCCTGGCAGAGGCCGAACGTGAGCTGACCGACGAGGAGCGGCAGCGACTGCGGTACATCCTCAATGACATTCGGGCCGAACTGATCCGCAAGCATGGGCGCGGATCGGAACAGGCGGCCGACGCGGTCCTGCGGGAGAAGACCGGCTTCGACCTGGAGCAGACGCTGCGCCGCGAGCGGCAGAAGGTGTTGGTCGGCACGTACCAGCAACGCCATCTGGTGCCAAGGATCGACGTGAGCCGCGCCGACATCGAGCGTGAGTACCAGTCAGCTCGCGATGTGTATCAGCCGCAACCCGCCCGCAAGGTGCGGATGATAATGGTGGCCGATCCGACCGTCGCCGAGGGTGTCGGACAGCGCCTGGCCGATGGTCAGCGCTTTGAGGACGTCGCCGCCGACGCGACGCTGAATCTCTACAAGCCGGATCAGGGCGGCCTGTTCGCCGAGGCCCTGACGGACACGCAGGTGTTCGGCGAAGCGCCCTTGAACGAAGCGATGGCATCACTTGAAGCCGGCCAGACCGCCGGGCCCCTGGCGATGGCCGACGGCAGGCAGGTCTGGCTGCACGTCGAATCGATCTCACAGAGTGAGGCCCGCTCGTTGCAGGACGTGCAACTGGAGATCGAACGACGTCTGCGGGAACGACAGGCCCAGATCCTGACGATGGAGCAGCGCCGCCGTCTGCTGCTCGAGGGCAGCTACGACCCCGTCGCCCGCATGGCCGCGCAGGTGATGGATGTGGTGCGCGATCGCTACCTGGTCGCCGCCCGCTGAGCCGAACGCGGCGCGGGACCATGCCATGTCCGGGATCCATCGCTGGAAGCAGACGTTGGCGCGACTGGCCCGCCGCTTTGTCCCGACGGCGACGCATCTCGTGACCGGCCGCCGCGGTGAACGGGCCGCGGCCGCGCATCTGCGGCAGGCGGGTTACCGCCTCCTGGGACGCAACCTGCGGCGACGACAGGGCGAGATCGACCTGTTGGCGCAGGCGCCCGACGGCCGCACCATAGTCGTGGTGGAGGTCAAGGCCCGCCTGTTGCAAGGCGACGAGCCCGCCGGCGGCCTGGTCGGGATGCCGCCGGAAGTCCACGTCAACGCCGGCAAGCGGCGCAAACTTGTGGCCCTGGCGGTTGCCGAACTGCGCCGCCGCCGACTGCATGATCGCCCCGTGCGCTTCGACGTCATCGGCGTTGATCTGCCCCGACGCGGCCGGGCTGTCATCCGCCACCACGTCGCCGCATTCAGCTCCCACATCTGAGGCTCCGAAGTCGCCATGAAGCGCGCCGTTCGTGGTTATCATGGCGCGGCAGACGGGTCACCGTGACGCGGCCCCTTGTATGGGGATGTGCATGCGGATCATCTACTTCGACATTGACAGCCTGCGGCCGGATCACCTGGGCTGCTACGGCTACGCGCGGCCGACGTCGCCGAACATCGATGCCGTGGCCGCCCGGGGCATGCGCTTCGACCGCTTCTATTGCTCCGATTCGCCCTGCCAGCCGTCACGCTGCGCCCTGGCCACCGGGCGCTTCGGCATCCACAATGGCATCGTCACCCACGGCCAGCGGCACAACCACCTCAACATCGAGCAGACCGACTACTTCGGGCCGCGTGGCGACAACCAGCTTCTGCAGATCGCGCTGCGCCATGCGGGGGTGGAGACGTACCTGTTCTCGACGTTTCCGGTGCGTCACTGCGCGACGTGGTTCGGCCTGGGCTGGTCGGGGTGCTTCACACCGTCGCTGAAGACCGGCCAGGAGATGGCGCACGAGGTCAACGCGGTTGTTCTGCCGTGGCTGCGGCACAATGCCGGGCGGGACAATTTCTTCTGCCACATCAACTACTGGGATCCGCACAGGGTCTACACGAAGAACCTGGTGGACTGGAGTCGGCGGCTGGAGGAGTATCCGGTAACG
>CAZUUQ010000136.1:0-5782 GCA_964622625.1 uncultured Phycisphaeraceae bacterium
GCATTCACCTCGCGCAGCTTGCCCGTGCTCACGTCGTAGACGAAGCCGCGGGGATGGAGCTGGCTGAGCCAGGGGTGGTCACGTACGCGGCCGATCTGGCGGCGGACGTTGGCTTCCAGGTCGGTGAAGCTGAAGAACGCGGCCGGTGAGACGGCCGCCCTTCCGGTGGCGCGCTCCAGGTCGTCCACGAGGTGGTGCTCGCACAGGTTCAGCAGGCCGCAGTCGGTGTGGTTGATGACCATCAACTCGCGCGTGCCGAGGATGTGGCTGGAGACGACCAGCGAGCGCAGCACGTCCTCGGTGACGATGCCGCCGGCGTTGCGGATGATGTGGGCGTCTCCGGCCGCCAGCCCCAGGGCCTTGTAGGGATCGAGCCGCGTGTCCATGCAGGTGACGATGACCAGCCGGCGGGCGGGGCGCGGTGATCCGGGCGACGGCGGGGCGCAGGCGCATTGCCGGTTGTGAGCGGTGATCTGGTCGACGACGGCGGCATGTTCCGGCGCGTCGTCCGCACGTGTCGGCCGCTTGTCCACCCGTCGGTCACGATCGTTCATTCCGCCGCTCCATACCCAGACATCGGATCCTGGAACCAGGCCCCCGACTCCCCGGGTTCACGTCCAGCCCAGGCGGTAGAAGATGCTCGTAAACATCATGTCGGTGATGATGATGGCGACGATCGAATGCACCACCGTGCGCGTCGTCGCGCGGCCGACGCCGGCGGCGCCGCCGGTGACCGTCAGGCCGTTGTAGCACGCGATGATGCCGATCAGCACGCCGAAGATCGCGGCCTTGAACAGGCCGGTCCACAGGTCCACCAGGTCCACGGCATTGATGGTGTTGTCGATATAGACAGTCGAGGGAATGCCCAGGATGCCGATGCTGATCGCCCAGCTCGCGGCGATGGCGACGACTTCGCCGACGAGGCAGAGGACGATCATGGCCGCGACGGTGGCGAGAATCCGCGGCATGACGAGGAAGCGCACGGGGTTGAGGGCGTGGGCGACCATGGCCTCGATCTCCTCGCCGACGACCATCGTGCCCAGTTCGGCGGCGATGGAGGCGCCGGCGAATCCGGTGAGGACGATGGCGACGATCAGCGGCCCCAGCTCGCGGAAGACGGCGATGCCGACGATCACGGGCACCTGCTGCACCTGTCCGAAAGGTTCGAGCGGGGGGGCCATCTGGAGGGCGAGGATCAGGCCGATGCACCCGGAGACGAGGGCGATGACGCCGATGGAGCGCACGCCGATGCGGACAAGCTGGGCGTAGAAGGCCTTGCGTCCGAAGCGGGCCTGGCGGGTGATGGTCGTGCGCAGCAGCCAGCGGACGGTGTCGTTCAGCAGCACGGCCGCGCCGCCGAGGTAGCGCAGCATGGCCGTGACGGGTCGGCCCAGGCTCATCAACCCGCGCGCCGCGGCGTTCGTATTGCTGGCGTCGGGTTCGCTCATGGCTGGAGCAATGACTCCCGTCCTCTTCTTTGTCGGGATCAGGCGCGTTCGGCGGCGGGCACATCGTCGACGAGGGTGAACACCGTGTCGAGGCGGGCGATCTCGAAGATGCCGCGGACTTTCGCCGACAGGCGGCAGAGCACCATCTTGTGGCCGGCCTTGCGCTGCACCTGCATGGCTTCGACGAGCGTGGCCACGCCGCTGGAATCCATGTAGTCCACGTCGGCCAGGTCAATGACCAGGCGCGGTCGGGGCGTCTTGAGCAGATCCATCAGTTGCGACCGCAGTTGCGGGGCCCGCGCGTAGTTGATGTCGCCGGCCACGGCCACGAGCAGGCCGTCGTCCAGTTCCCGCGTGCTGCTGATGACCGCGTCGGTCATGTCGGCTCCCATACGTTCGATCCCAGCCCACGACGGGGCCAGTGTATCGGCAATCGGCGCGGCCGCGTCAAGGCTGCGTCTGCGCCGCCTGGGCTTCCCGCGGTATCGAAGGGTGATCGGCGAGGGCGGGACCGAAGCGTCCCTCGCGGACGGCCGCGGCCCAGGCATCCGTCGCGGCGCGGCGCCGCACCACGTCGCCGTAGGGGTTGTAGTCCAGCCGCGTGCCCGTCAGACGGTAGAGGGCCTCGATGGCCATCATGCGCACGGCCGGGTCGTCGTGGTCCAGGCTCTCGACCAGAGCGGGCAGGGTGGTCATGTCGCCGCTGCCGCCGGCCCGGTGAATGGCGTAAAGGCGCGAAGCCGGGTTGTCCGACTGCAGGTCGCCTCGGCTGGCCGGCGGCGCGGCGCAGCCCGCCAGCGCCAGCAGCACCGCCGCGGCGAGCATCCGCCCCCCCTGGCGGGGGTTTGTCGTCATGCACCATGATGGCCGCTTTTTCTGAATCATGGCGGGCTTGCGGGCGTGGTCTTTGAAGTCGGTCCGGCGGCCGCTACACTTGCCTGTCGTGGTGCGAATCTCTCTATCTGATCGGATCGTGGACGACCGGCCGCTTGAGTTTATCCGCAAGCGCAAGCCGGCGTGGCTGCGCGCCAGGCTGCCGGGCGGGGCGGGCTATCAGCGGCTGCGGACCATCGTCGATGAACATCGGCTGCACACGGTCTGCGAGTCGGCCAAGTGTCCCAACATGGGCGAGTGCTGGCACCGCGGCACGGCCACGATCATGATCCTGGGCGACGTCTGCACGCGGTCGTGCGGATTCTGCCACATCAAGACCGGCCGGCCGCCGATCCTGGACACCGACGAGCCTCGCCGCGTGGCGGAGGCGGCCCGGCTCATGGGGCTGCGGCACCTGGTGATGACCAGCGTCAACCGCGATGAACTGCCCGACGGCGGGGCGGCCATCTGGGCCGAGACGATTCATCGCGTCCGTGAGGCCAGCCCGGGCACGAGCATCGAGGTGCTGATTCCGGACTTCTGCGGTGACTGGGATGCGCTGAAGCTCGTGCTCGACGCCCGGCCGGAGATTCTCAACCACAACATGGAGACGGTCCGCCGGCTCTACGGCGTGGTGCGGCCGCAGGCGAAGTACGAGCGGTCGATCGAATTGCTGGCCCGCGCCAAGGCCGCGGGGCTGAACACCAAGACGGGCATCATGGTCGGCATCGGCGAGCGCGATGAAGAAGTCGAGCAGCTCATGGCCGACGTGCTGGCGGGCACGCGCGGCCCCGAGGGAAGCTGCGACATCCTGACCATCGGTCAGTATCTGCAGCCGACGCGCGACCATCTGCCGGTGACGCGCTGGGTCAGTCCGGAGCAGTTCGCCGCGTATAAACAGATCGGCGAGGCGATGGGCTTCCGTCACGTGGAGTCCGGGCCGCTGGTGCGTTCAAGCTACCATGCGGAAGACCAGGTGCTGCACATCGAGCAGCCGGTGGGGTAAGACGGATTTGCGATGGGCGGTTCAGGCCGACGGCGTATTGTCGTCGTCTGCGCTGCCGGCGTCGTCGAGGCCGCCGTGATGCTCTTCGTCGCCTTCGCCGGCCTCGCCATCGAGCATGTCGTCTGCGTCTTCGTCCAGATCCATATCGACATCCGAGGGCCCGTGCGGGCCGAACTGGCGCTTGTCGCGCAGCGCCGCGCGGCGCTGGGCGCGGCGGCGGGCCTGCTCGTCGGGCCAGTCGTATTCAATCTCGCCGGTGCGCGGATCGCGCCAGCGCTGAAGGGCTTCGAGGGATGCTTCGGCCGCGGTTTCACCGGCGTTCGGATCGCCTTCCATGGTGGCCGGGTCTTCCGCGGGCTGGCCGGTGGCGATCAGGTGGATGCGGCCGCTGTCGTCCTGTGTGGCGCGGACCTGGCGGCGGCGGACCAGTTCGAGCATGGCCAGGAACAGGCCGATCGCCTCGCTGCGGCTGCGGCCGTGGAAGATCGCGTGCAGGTCCATGCCCCGCGTCGGGGCGTCGCGCGTCAGGCGGTCGAGGATGTCGGCCGCGTGCAGGGCGATGGGCGTGTCGTCGTAGAGCACCTCGTGGTGCGTGCGTCCGCCGATGGACTCGAGCATACGCGCGAAGGCCTCGCAGAGGTCCATCACGCTCACGTCTTCGAGTTCGATGTCGCGCGGCGGGGCATGTTCGTCATCGTCCGGCCCGTGTTCGTCCGTTGGCGTGCGGCGAGCGTGCGACGGCTCAGCGGCGCGGGCGGGCAGGCGCTGCTCCCATGTCGCCAGGCGCTGTTCGAGCTGGCCGGCGGCGTCGCGGAAGCGCTTGTAGGCCAGAAGCTGCTGCACCAGCTCGTAACGCGGGTCGAGCCACTGCTCGTCGGCCGGCTGGTCGGCATCGCCCTCAGCCTGCTGATCGGCGGGCAGGAGCATGCGGCTCTTGATCTCGAGAAGCGTCGCGGCCATGACCAGAAATTCACCGGCCACTTCCAGATCGATCCGCTTCATCGTCGCCAGGTAGGCCAGGTACTGCTCGGTCAGGCGGGCGATGGGGATGTCGTGCAGGTCGATCTCGTGCTTGCGGACCAGGAACAGCAGCAGGTCCAGCGGGCCGGAGTAGTTGTCCAGCTCCACGCGGTAATCGGCGCGGGAATCGGTTTGTGAATCGTCGCGGGAATCAGCCGGATGGTCCGACGCCGGCGCGGGATCGGCGTCGGCGGCCGGGCTGTCGGCGGGACGGGGGGCGAGCAGGGGGGTGAGCCGAGCGGGTCTGTCATCCATGACACGGTGTCCGTAGCGCCCGGGGCCGGTGGGGCGCGTGGTTTGCCCGGCCGGGCGGCAGCGCGATAATGGTCTGCTTGCACCAGCTTACGGATTGACTGCCGCATGGACAAAGCCGCCGCCTCGCCCCGCTCGCCCGCCCCCTCCGGCACTACCGCCGGCCCGGGTGGCGCCGCGCCCGACCCGACGGCCCAGCAGCAGGCCTTCGCCGAGCAGGTCATCGCCGCCGAGGCCGCGGCCGTGGCCCGCATCGTCATCGGGCCGGGCTTTCACCAGGCGGTGGATGTGATTCTCAACGCGGCCGGCAGCGTGGTCGTCACCGGCCTGGGCAAGAGCGGGCTGGTGGGCCGCAAGATTTCCGCCACGTTCGCCAGCACGGGCACTGCCTCGCACTTCCTGCACCCGACGGAGGCGATGCACGGCGACCTCGGCCGCGTGCGGCGGCAGGACGTGGTGCTCGCCCTGTCGTACCGCGGCAATACGGAAGAGGTCACGTCGCTGGCGGCGATCCTCAAGCAGGACGGCGTGCCGGTGATCAGCCTGACGGCCACCGACGACTGCGACCTGGCGCGGCTGGCGACGGTGAGCCTCTGCGTCGGCGACGTCGCGGAAGCCTGTCCGATGAACCTGGCCCCGACGGCGAGCACGACGGCCACGCTGGCGCTGGGTGACGCGCTGGCGCTGGCGGTCAGTCGCCGCCGCGGCTTCGGCATCGACGACTATCACCGCTTCCATCCCGGCGGATCGCTGGGCCGGCTGCTCATGCCCGTGGCCGAGGCGATGCGTTTCCGCGTGGACAGCACGATGACGGTCGTGCGGCAGGATGCGACGGTCGCGGAGGCGTACAGCCGGACCGCGGCCGTGGCGACGAATCAGAACCTGCGCCAGCCGGGGGCGCTGCTGGTGGTGGATGCGGCCGGCACGCTGGTCGGCATCCTCACCGACGGCGATCTGCGCCGTCTGGCCCTGCAGCAGGGCGGCGACTTCCGCGCCCGCCGCCTTGCCGAGGTGATGACCCGCAGACCCACAGCCCTGCCCGATACCGCCCTCGTGCGCGATGCGGTTCAGCTCGTGCGTGAAAAGCGATTCGATGAAATCCCCGTGATCGATGCCGCAGGCCGGCCCGTCGGCCTCATCGACGTGCAGGATCTCGTGGCGTTGAAAGTCATCGCGGGGTAGC
>CAZUUQ010000137.1:0-1358 GCA_964622625.1 uncultured Phycisphaeraceae bacterium
GCTGCGGCCGCCTCGCTGAGCATCGGATAGCCGTAGTTGCCCCCCGCCCCTTTGATCTGGTGACATAGCGCCTGCATCTGGGCCACGTCATCGGCGCTGCTGGCCTCCGCCAGCGCGTCGGCATGCGTGCCCAGGGCTGTCACGAATTTGCGCAGCAGCGGCCACCAGTCCCTGTTGCCCGCATACCGGCTGGCCACGCGCCCCTCGCCCTCGCCCTGCACCGCCCGCAGCCGCCGCATCACCGTGCGCACCAGTTGCTGACGCGTCAGCGGCTTGATCAGCACCTCATCGCAGCCGGCCTCGAGGGCCGCCTGGTGAATCTCCGGCCTTTCGTCGGCCGTCACCAGCAGGATCGGCCCGGCGAAGTGTGTGGCGCGGATCTGCCTGACCAGCCCGATGCCGCTTTCCTGGCCGAGCATCTGGTCGCACAGGATCAGTTCCGCGCCCGCGGCCGCGGCCTTGAGCGCCGTCTCCGCATCGGACGCCTTGACCGCCTTCAAGCCGCACTTGCCGAGCCAGAAGCTGAACAGCTCGCGGTCGGCCTCCATGTCGTCGATCACCAGCACCCGGCCCTGCATTTTCCCGTCCGCCCCGTCGCCTCCGCCGAGCGCGCCGTCCTCACGCTGCCGCGCCAGCGCAGCCGACTGCGCGGGCGTGAGCGGCACGAACTGCGTCAGATCCACCACCTCGTCGAACCGCACCGACACGCGATGCATCATGCCCTTCAGATGCGCGCAGGCCACCACCGTCGCCCGCACAATCGCCATCTGATCGTCCAGCCGTGGCAGAAACACGTTGCACGCGCTGTTCATGTGCACGTACCGGCCATGCGCGAAACCCAGACCACGCGAGCTGAGGTTCAGCGGCAGCACGCGGAACCGCGCGCTGCTGGCCAGGCCCGCGACCGGGAAGACCTCCACGTCCACGTAAGGCACGTCGTAATCCACCCGCAGCGACCGCCGCTCCTCGCCTTCGGGGGATCGGCCTGTGCCGCGCGCCTGCTGAGCCAGCTCCCGCTGGGCCTTGGCGTTGAGCTTGACTGTTTCGATCGGCTGATCCTGGTCACGCATGGGGCGAAAACTCACTGCATCTGCGACCTTCATCATGTCGTGCGGGAATCCCCCCAGGATCACCCACCAAGACCATCGACCAAACCCGCCCGCGCCTTTTGCTCGCATCACACCTGCAGGCCCTTTGCCTGTGTGATGACCCGACCCCGCCGCGACCGATAAAATCGTGGCTTCGACGCGTTCCCCACACACCACGCCATACGCTTTCCGGACCTCGGACATTCCACCTTGACAACCGTCCTCTCACACCTGATCGCCGACCTTCCGCTCCGCGTCGTCCGCGGCCGG
>CAZUUQ010000137.1:1458-5778 GCA_964622625.1 uncultured Phycisphaeraceae bacterium
AGCCGCGTCCGCTTCGTCGGCCCATGGGGCGACTGGCCGCTGCGCCTGCCCCTCATCGGCCGGCACAACGTCGCCAACGCCCTGCACGCACTCGCCGCCGCCTGGTCGCTGCTGCATGAGCACGCCCCCGACGCGATGGCCGCACTGCCCCGCGCCCTCGAAACCGCCCCCCAGGTCCCCGGCCGGCTCGAACGCGTCCAACTCCCCACACAGCGCGGCGGACAAGCCCGCCCGCTTAGTGCCCACCCAACTCCCAACTCCCAACTCCTCCCCACCGTCCTCGTCGACTACGCTCACACCGACGACGCCCTCGACAACGTGCTCAGCGCCCTGCGACCCGTCACTCCGGGCCGGCTCATCTGCGTCTTCGGCTGCGGCGGTGACCGCGACCGAACCAAGCGCCCGCGCATGGCCGCCGTTGCCGCCCGACTGGCCGATCGCGTCTACATCACCAGCGACAATCCCCGCACCGAAGACCCGCAAACCATCATCAGCCAAATCGTCGAAGGAATACCGACTGACTCTCAGCCGCGCGTCCAAAACCGCGTCCACGTCGACCCCGACCGCGCCGCCGCCATCGCCGCCGCCATCCACGACGCCGGGCCCGACGACGTCGTCCTCATCGCCGGCAAGGGCCACGAGGACTACCAGATCGTCGGCACGACAAAGCACCACTTCGACGACCGCGAACAAGCTGCCGCCGCCCTCCAATCCCACCCCATCGCACCACCCTCCGACCTTATCCCCGACGCGCAGCCGAACGCAGTCCCTTCCGCCCCAACTCCCGACTCCCATCTCTCAACCCCCTCCTTCACCCCTGCCCTCCTCGTCCGTGCCACCGCCGGCCGCTGGCTCACGCCGCCTGCCGATCTCCACGCGCCCATCCGCGGCTTCAGCATCGACTCGCGTGACATCCAGCCCGGCATGGCCTTCGTCGCCATCGTCGGACCCAACCACGACGGCCACGACCACGTCGCCGCCGCCTTCCGCGCCGGCGCCGCACTCGCCGTCGTGCAGCGACCTGTTGCGTTGCCCGACGAACTCCCCGGCCGCCCCGTCCTTCAAGTCGACGACACTATCGCCGCCCTGCAACGTGCCGCGGCCGCCTGGCGCGACTGTCTCGCCCTCGCCGGCGTGCGCGTCATTGCCGTCACCGGTTCCAACGGCAAGACCACCACGCGATGCCTCATCCATGCCGCCCTCTCCTCCAGGCTCCGCGGCTCGCAAAGCCCCAAAAGTTTCAACAATCACCTGGGCCTGCCGCTCACGCTCCTCAACGCCGACCCGCGCCACCACTTCGTCGTCGCCGAGGTCGGCACCAACCACCCCGGCGAAATTGAACCGTTGGCCCGCATCGCCCGGCCCGATGTCGCCGTCATCACCACCATCGGCACAGCCCACATCGGCAACTTCACCGACCAGGCCGCCATCGCCCGCGAAAAGGCCCAGCTGCTGACGCACCTCGCGCCCCACGGCATCGCCGTCCTCCCGGCCGACGATGCCTGCCTGTCCACGCTGCTGCGCCACGTGCCCGCCGGCTGCACCGTCAGCCACTTCGGGCGATCTGACACCGCCGACGTCCGCCTCACCAGCCCCGTCCACACCACGCCCGATTGCATCCGCTTCACCATTTCCGCCCAAGCCGCACCTTCGCACAGCGAAGGTGCGGATCTCACACTCACCCTCCCACTGCCCGGCCCGCACAACGCACTCAACGCCCTGGCCGCACTCGCCGTCGCCCGCGCGCTGCACATCCCCGACGAGGCGGCCATCACCGCCCTCGCCGCCGCCGCCGTCGCCCCCATGCGCGGCCAGGTGCTGCGCCTCGGCAGCCCCGTGCCCGTCACACTCCTGCTCGATGCCTACAACGCCAACCCCGACTCCATGCGGGCCGCCCTCGACACACTGCTCACCTTCACGCCAGCAGTGGGCGGCCGCCGCATCGCCATCCTTGGTGACATGCTCGAGCTCGGTGAGCATGCCGTAACGCAGCACCGTGATCTGGGCCGCCGCCTCGCCGCACTGGCCGGCGACATCCACAACCTCGTTCTGATTGGTAAGCTTTCACAGGTAGCTGCCGCCCAGGCCGCGGCCGCGTATACCGGCCAGCACATGCTCGCCGTCGAGACGTGGCTTGACGATCTGCCCGCTGCCATCGCCGGCCGCCTGCGGCCCGGCGACGTCGTGCTGATCAAAGCCTCACGCGGACTGGCCCTGGAAAGACTCGTGCCCGCCATCGAAACTAGATTCGGACCAGCACAAGACCGATAAACCCGCTTGACACGGATGCAGCGGGCCTGCACGCGAACCGCCACGCGGATCTTTCACGCGGATAGTCACGGATGATCTACAACCTCATCCTCCAGTACCAGACAACGCTCCAGGAGTGGGGCATCTTCGGCCTGTTTCGGCCGTTCACTTACCCGGAGTTCCGCGCCTTCGTCGCCATCATTGCCGCCTTCGTCTTCGTCCTGGCCTTCGGCCGCCGCACCATCCGCTCCCTCGTCCGCCTCAAAATCGGCGACAGCCCCGAGTTCTACCACAGCGATCTCAACCAGCTCATGAAGCAGAAGGCCAACACACCCACCATGGGCGGCATCCTCATCGTGGGCGCCATCTTCACCTGCACTATCCTGTTGGCCGATCTCTCCAGCTTCTACGTCCAGATGGCCCTGCTCTGCCTGCTCTGGCTCGCGGCCGTCGGCGGCGTCGACGACTACCTCAAACTCACCAGCGCCCGACGCAAGCCCGGATCACGCGAAGGCTTCTACACCTGGGAAAAATTCGTCCTCCAGGTCGGCCTGGCCGTCATCCTCGGCATCTTCATCCACTACCACGGCCAGCATAAGTTCACCGTCGAATTGCCCGAAATCGAGCGCATGGCCCGCAGCCTCACACTCCCCTTCATGAAAAGCTGGGTCATGACCCCACAGGGCTGGGCCCCCTCGCCGCATCTGATCGAACTCGCACGCTGGCCCTTCGTCATCCTCACGGTCCTGGTCATCACCGGATCATCCAATGCCGTCAACCTCACCGACGGCATGGACGGACTGGCGGCCGGCATCACCACCGTCGTCGCCTCCGCCCTCATGGTCCTGGCCCTCATCGCCGGATGGGGCGACGGCGAACTGGCCAAGCGACTGCTCGTGCCCTACATCCCCCTGAGCAATGAGCTGGCCGTCATCGCCGGTGCCATGGTCGGCTCATGCCTCGGATTTCTCTGGTTCAACTGCTCGCCCGCACAGGTCTTCATGGGCGACACCGGCTCCCTGGCGCTCGGCGGTCTCATCGGCTACATCGCCGTCGTCACCCGCCACGAACTGCTGCTGCTGATCATCGGCGGCGTGTTCGTCGCCGAAGCCTTGTCCGTCATCCTCCAGGTCGGCTACTTCAAGTCCACCGGCGGCAAGCGCCTCTTCCGCTGCGCCCCCCTGCACCATCACTTCCACCTCGCCGGCTGGACCGAACAGCAGGTCGTCGTCCGATTCTGGCTCATCAGCGCCCTGCTCGCCGCCATCGCCCTGGCCACCATCAAGCTCCGCTGAGCACCGCCCGCCACGATCCGCAGCGCCATGCGGCCGACGGCGATTGTGTCGGTGTGGCGTACCTGGGATGAAGGTACGATCAGTCCATCACGATGGATGCGGCCCAGTGTCCGTATGTTTCGCGTGGAGGACTGAAGCTGGCGGCGGCGCTGGAAGCGTTCGGCGTCGCTCCGACCGGCATGGTGTGCGCGGACCTGGGCGCGAGCGTCGGGGGGTTCACCGACTGCCTGTTTCAGCACGGGGCGCGGCACGTCTATGCCATCGACACCGCCTACGGGCAGTTCGCGTGGAAGCTGAGGCAGGATGCGCGGGTGACGCTGCTGGAACGGACGAACGTATTGCACTTTGAGCCGACAACGCTCGAACGTTTCGATGGCTGCGATCTTGTCGTGGTCGATCTGGGCTGGACACCGCAGCGGCTGGCGGTGGCGGCGGCGCTGCGTTGGCTGACGGGGACCACACGGCGGCGCGAGGGGCGGATCATCACGTTGATCAAGCCGCACTACGAGACGCAGCAGACCGCGATCGGCGGCGCGCGACGCGGCGTGCTCGATGACACCCAGGCGCAGCAGGTGTGCGACGACGTGCTGGCACAGATGCCTGAGCTGGGCATTTGCGTGGCCGGGGTGATCGAGTCGCCGATCCGCGGCGGGGGCAAGCGCGGCCGGGCGGGCAACCGCGAATGGCTGGCGCTGCTGGAGTTGGGGTCGGGGGCTTAGCGTCCGGGATCCAGGGTCCGGGGCTGGGGTTGTGGAGCTTTGGAAATCGTCGCTGT
>CAZUUQ010000138.1:0-1105 GCA_964622625.1 uncultured Phycisphaeraceae bacterium
CCCAAGCAGCCATGCAGAGGCTGGGCGGCGCCTTCAGATGTGTCCCGCACATGCGGCCGTCACTGCATCGGCGAGTTTCGGGTTCGGCCAGGGCTTCAGGGCTTTCAGCAGTTCACTTGTGGCCCGCACATAGTCTCGCCAGGGCCCGGCCGCCAGCGTCGCCCGCTTGTGGCGGACGTTGTCCAGCCGGTCGGCCAGTTTGATCAGCCGGGCCGCGTCGGACAGCCTCGTCGCCTCGGCCATCAGGGCGGCATGCTTCTGGTCACCGGTCATCGCAGCGTCGTGCGGTAACGTCAGTTCCGCGACCAGCGCCGCCACGGCCGGCCCGAACGCCCAGCGGACTTGGTGCGACGTCACGGCCGTCTTTTCGACCACGTCGTGAAGATACGCGGCGGCCAGCACGACCGCGTCAGTCACGCCATGCTCGCGCAGGATGGCTGCGACGCCTTCGACGTGGCTTGCGTATGGCGTGCCGTCCGGCTGGTTGTCCCGCGTCTGGCCGGTGTGCGCGTGCTGGGCGTACCAGGCGGCCCGGGCGACGGGATCGGCGGCGACAGCTTCGGGTATCGGCGGCAGAATCCGCGCACGGTTGTGCTGAAAGTCCACGACCACCCGACCATCGGCCAGCATGCGCAGGGCTTCGGGATAGGCAAGGCATTCCCGCTCGAATACACGGGCCGACAGCGTGTCGGGCGTGTCGTCTTCCAGCACCGGACACGTGTGCTGCACGAGGATCGGTCCATTGTCGTACGCGTTGTCACACAGGTGCACCGTGCAGCCGCTGACCTTGCACCCGCGGGCCAGTACAGCCTCATGCACACGGTGGCCGAACATCCCGTGACCGCCGAAACTCGGCAGCAGCGCCGGGTGGATGTTGACCACGCGGCCGCGGTAGTCGTCGGGAATCACCAGCATGCTCAGGAAACCAGCCAGTGCGACGACGTCGGCATCGACTTCGCGGACAGCCTGCCAGACAACGTCCGAGAACTCGGCAGGGGTGTTGTAGCGTTTGCGCTCGACAATTTTCGCTTCCAGTCCCCTGTCCATGGCCCGTCGCACGCCGGCCGCGTCAGGCCGCGATGCAATCACGAGCTCGATCCGCGCG
>CAZUUQ010000138.1:1205-5724 GCA_964622625.1 uncultured Phycisphaeraceae bacterium
GGCGCGGACCGGCAGGCGATCGACGACCTGCAATGGCTCGGCCTCGACTGGGACGACGGCCCGGTCTACCAGGCCCATGATCTGACGCCCTATCAGTCCGCCCTGCGCCGCTTGGACGACGCGGGCCTCGTCTACCCCTGCCGCTGTACCCGCCGCGACATCCTCGCAGCCGCCTCGGCCCCGCAGGAAGGCGAGCACGAGCTGCGCTATCCGGGAACGTGTCGGCCCAAGGGCGGCGGCCGTGGCCATGCATTCTCGCCGACGGCTGCCGCCTGGCGCGTGATCGTGCCGGACGGACCGACGGCATTCCACGACGGCGCCTGCGGTGAATACCGCGTCGATGTGCAGGGACAGGTCGGCGATTTCGTGGTGCGGACGAAGGAGGGTTTGCCGAGTTATCAGTTGGCGGTGGTGGTCGATGACGCTCGCCAGGGTGTGACCGACGTGGTGCGCGGCGACGATCTGATGGACTCGACGGCCCGGCAGATTCTTCTCTATCGCTTCCTGCAACTGGGCCCTGGCCCGCGCTGGTGGCACCTGCCGATGGTGCGCGGGACGGATGGCCGGCGGCTGGCCAAGCGGCACGGCGACACGCGCGTGGCGATGTACCGTGAACTGGATGTCGATCCGCGTCGGCTGATCGGCCTGCTGGCGGCGTGGTCGGGCGTGTGCGAAACTCCCAGCCCCATGACGGCCGACGAATTCGCCCAGCGCTTCGCCATAGAAGGCCTGCCCCGCCGCGATATCATTTTCACTTCCGAGGACGACGCATGGCTGCGCGATCCCGCACGCGGTTGAGCACCCCCCTGCTGCTGGTGACCCTTCTGCCGGCGGCGCTTGCTTTGCCGGCCTGCCAACCGTCTGTCGATTCCGCCCAGCCGCTGGCCGTGCGCCTCGGCGATCGCCTCTTCATGCTCGAACTGGCCGTCACCCCGCGGCAGCGTCACCAGGGTCTGAGCGATCGGCCCACCATGCCGGCCGATGCCGGGATGCTGTTCGTCTTTCCCGACAGCGACCAGCGCGCCTTCGTCATGCGCCGCTGCCATTTTCCCATTGACCTGATCTACCTCAGCCCCAAGGGCCGCATCGTGGACATGCACACCATGCACGTCGAGCCCCCGGGCACGTCTGACCGCGATCTCACACCGTACGTCAGCCGCTGGCCCGCGCAATTCGCCATCGAAATCCACGGCGGCCTCATCGGCGACCTGGGCCTCGAAACCGGCCAGGTGATCGATCTGCCCCTGGCGGCTCTTAAGCAGTTGGCCCGGTAAGTCGATACCTGCAAATGGAGGCTGTCCCGACCGATCGCATGCCCGGCCGCATGGCCGGGCGCACGGCGGTTGCGGCATTGCCGGACGGCCCCGGGAGCCGCCGCCGTCATGCCCCAGCCCGCCATCACCATCATCACCGCCGCCCCCCTGCCGCATGAGATCGAGCAGGTCGTGCGCGACGTGCTGGACCGATGTGATCCCGCTTTGGCCAGGCAGGCGCGGCAACTCGTCATCGCCGACGATGCGACCGAGGCCCGCGGGATTGCCGCTTCCGTTGAACTCGCATGGTTGATTGCCGCCGACGCCGCGTCGGCCCGGCGACTCGATGATCTTGCCGACGCACTGGCGCGTCAGCACACCCCCGCCCTGCTCTCAGCCCCCGACATGGCGCAGCCGCCTGGAACCGTGATCGACGAAACCGTCCTGGCCGCGCCCTTGGGCACACCCGTGAGCGAGCTGGCCGTGCTCGTCCGTGCCCTGCTGCACCAGCAACGCGCGATGCGGCCGCTGCGCCGCCAGATGGATCAGCTCACCGCCCACCATGCCGGCGCCTGCCAGCAGATTGACCGCATGGACGAAGAGCTGCGCCTGGCCGCCCAGCTTCAGCGTGAATTCCTGCCCGCGCGGCTGCCCGACATGCACGGTATGCAGTTCGCCGCCATGTACCGCCCTGCCGGCTACGTCAGCGGCGACGTTTACGACGTGTTGCTTCTCGACGACGAGCACGTGGGCCTTTTCATCGCCGATGCCGTGGGCCACGGCGTGCCGGCCGCGCTGATGACCGTCCTGCTCCTCGAAGCCATGCGGGCCCACGCCACCTGCGTCGACCCCTCCGCCCCTGCCGGCAACCGCCCCGCCCGCCCCGATCAGGTGCTCGCCGCCATCAATCGCACAATGCTGGCCCAGCAGGCCGGCCGCGTGCGAACCGCCACCGCCTGCTACGCCCTGCTCAACTGTCGCACCCGCCAGGTCATGCTCGCCCGTGCCGGCCATCCACCGGCCATGCTGCTCGAAGCCGACGGCCGCATGACGCCGCTGCAGCCCGAAGGCAGTCTCTTCGGCGTCTTCCCCGACCCGGACTTTGAAGTGCTTACCTTCCGACTCCAGCCCGGCCAGCGCCTGCTGCTCTACAGCGACGGCTTCGAGGTCGCGTTCCGCGGCACACCCGGCAGCGAGCAGTCCCAGCACGTGGCCAATCCCGACTTCGCCGAGCAGTTCGCCATGCTGGCCCGCGGCCCCATGCAGGAGGCCCTGCTCACCATGGCCGGCACGCTGGATCAGCAGGTCGGCTCGCTGAACCAGGCCGACGATCTGACCGCGCTGATGGTGGGCGTCAACAATGCGGCCGACGGCGGGACTTCTGTGCCTGTGGCCGAGCGAAGCGCCGCCGCAGCATCGGTGCGATCGCCTCACGGGGATCTATAGGCACACGTCGGAGCGACGTTGCGTTATGCCCCAGGCTCGCATCGCCCTGCCGACGCGCATCAGCGAGCCGCCTGCGGCGCGAAGCCGGCCTGACGAAGCAGTTCCACCGTGACGCCGCCGCCCCCCTGCTGCTTCGCGCCAGGACCGCCGGCCCACCCGCCAGAATAGTGCTCCAGCCAGTGCACAATCGTCTTGGCCAGCATGTCGGCCTCAAGGTTGACCGACTGGCCCTCGGCCGCCTGCCCCAGCGTCGTAAGGGCCAGCGTCGTCGGAATCAGCGCCACTTCCACTTCACGTTCCCGCGGATGCAGCGCCGCGATCGTCAGGCTCACGCCGTCGATGCACACCGACCCCTTGGGAATCATGTAGCCCATCAGCGGCGCGGGAACCGCCACCGCCACGCGCGTCTCCCGCTCGTCCCGGCGGACGCGAACAATGCGGCCCACGCCGTCCACATGGCCCTGCACGAAGTGCCCGCCGATCGGCGTGCTCGGCGTCAGCGACGTCTCCAGGTTCACCGCGTCGCCCACACACAGGCCGCCCAGGTTCGTCTTCTCCAGCGTCTCCTGGATCACGTCGAAGCAGAGCATGCCCTTCTGATCGGCATAGCCGGGGTCCGGCGCATGCGTCAGGCAGCAGCCGCTGACGCACACGCTGTCGCCGGCCTTCACGTGCGGATCGAGCGTGCCCGGGTCAATGACCAGACGCACGCCGTCCTCTTTGCGTGTGACGGCCGCGACAGTCCCCATGCCGATGACGATGCCTGCGAACATGCCGGCCAGTGTACCGCCCGCTCGTCACAACGTCGGCAGCCGCGGCCGCAGCCGCGTCAACCCAGACCGGGGTACCACGCGCGGGCGTTGTCGCGGTAGAGCTTGTCCAGCAGCGGCTGGGGCAGGCCCAGCCCCTGACAGGGGCGATCGAACAGCACCAGGGGCTGGTCCGACTCGAAGAAGCGGAACTCGCAATCGTACTGGCGGCGGATGTGGCCCAGGTCATCGCGGCGCTTCTCGTCGCTGAACCGCGAGTGCGGCGTGAAGCGCACCAGGTCGGTGCTCCACAGCACGCGGTCGTCGTAACGATGCAGAAAATCCCGCAGGGCCTGGCGGTCGCAGCGCGTCAGATCGCGCAGTCGTCCCGAGGTGTCCACCGCGAAGTTGGGATACCGGTCGAACCGCCGGGCGATCTCGTTCAGGTCGTATTCGAGGCTGCCCAGGTGGGCGCCGATGACGCGCAGGTCGGGATGGCGTTCGATCACCGCGTCGCGCGCCGCCATGAGCCGGGCGTGCGAGGGCACGGGTTTGCCGTACATATGCCACTGCGGGTTGCGGCGGTAGTAGTCGCTGTGCGGGTCGCCGTCGCGCAGCGGCTGCCAGCACGCCAGCGGCTCGGCGATGTGCATCAGCAGCGGGTGACCTTCGCGCGCCAGCCAGACGAAGATCGGCTCGAAGACCGGATCGTCGATCAGCAGGAACGAGCCGTCGGGCTTGCGGATCGACATGCCGATGCTCTTCCACACCTTCGCCCCGACCGCCCCGGCCTTGAAGTCGCGCGCCAGGCCCGCGATCACGCGGTCGGCCCAGTCGGGCGACCAGTCCGGCAGTTCGAACGTCGTCACCCACGCGAAGTGTTCGGGGCGCTCGTCCGCCAGCTGCCGGTAAAGTTGCAGCGCCTGCCGCCAGGGGTAGCTGTCATCGACGACGCCGATGTTGAGCACCTTGAGATCGAGCTGCTTCAGCAGCGCGACGGTGTCGGGATGGTCGCCGGTCAGATGGGCGTGGGCGTCGATGCGTGTCATGGGGCGAAGCGTACCGGCCGGA
>CAZUUQ010000139.1:0-3238 GCA_964622625.1 uncultured Phycisphaeraceae bacterium
CCCCCCCCCCCCCCCCCCCCCCCCCCCCCCCCCCCCCCCCCCCCCCCCCCCGGGTTGGGGTGGTGGGGATTATCCCCCGGCGGAGCCGGGGGGGGCGTGGTCAGTTGACTGGAATTTCGGCGAGGCGGGCGGGGTCGGCGGTGACTTTGCGGAAGGCCTCGGCGATCTGGTCGAGCAGCGGGGTCACGTCCTGCCACCAGCTTCCGCCGCCCATGGTCATGTCCAGTTCGGCCGAGCGGCGTTCGGCGACGGGGCAATCGCCGGGCTTGTAGGTGATCTGATCGCCGCGGGGGTTGGCCTTCCACGGGTAGCCGTCGCCCAGCCACCACTGCTTGTCGCGGAAGACGGGCAGGGTGTGAATCGGGCGGCTGACGTAAGGCCCGCCGATGGGCACGCCCTCGGCCTGGAGGGCTTTGAGGTACTGGGCGCGCGTGACCTTGCCTTCGAAGTCGTCGGGCGCGAAGGTCCAGGGCAGGATGTGCCAGGCGGGGTCGCGGTCGGCCGGCAGGTCGATGGCGCGGATGCCGGGGATGTCGGCGAGGGCTTTGCGCAGGTACGCGGCATTGCGGCGGCGCCAGGCGTTGTTTTCGTCGAGGCGTTCGAACTGTTTGTAGGCGAGGGCGGCGGTGAAGGCGTTGATGCGGTAGGTGTAGATGAGGCTGCTGATGCGGGCTTTGTTGGCTTCGCTTTTGATCTGCGGGAAGAGTCGGGCGGGGTGCATGCCGGCGAGCAGGGCCTGCTCGAACAGCTCGTCGTCATCGACGACCAGCATGCCGCCGTCGCCCGCGGCGAGGTTCTTGCCTGAGCCGATGGAGAAGCAGCCGAAGTCGCCGAACGAGCCCACCTGTCTGCCTTTGTAGAGCGATCCCTGGGCCTGGGCGCAGTCCTCGATGACTTTGAGGTTGCGGCGGCGGGCGATGGCCATGATGGCGTCCATGTCGGCGGGGATGCCGAAGGGGTGGACGAGGACGATGGCGCGGGTGCGGTCGGTGACCAGCGGCTCAATGGCGGCCGGGTCGAGCGTGAGTGTGCGCGGGTCGATGTCGCCGAAGATGGGGATGCCGCCGGCCTGGAGAATGCAGGAGACGGTCTGGCCCCATGAGTAGGGTGTGGTGATGACTTCGTCGCCGAGCTGCACGCCCGCGGCCAGGCAGGCGATGTGCAGGGCCGGCCCGCCGCCGGCGGTGGCGATGGCGTGGCGTCGGCCGATGGTCTGGGCGAAGTGCTCCTCCAGCTTCGTCGCCCAGCCGCCGACGGCGGCGGTGCAGGCGAGGGTCCAGTCGCCGCGGCTGTCGATCATGGACTGGCGGACGAATTCGATCTCGGCGTCGCTGAAGTAAGGCCAGGCGGGGCTGCCGAGGGTGACGGTTCTTTCGCCGCCGAAGACGGCCAGTTCACTGGTGGCGGGCATGGGGTGGCTCCAGGCGAAGGACCGCTCGCTCACGCTCGCGGCTCGTGGTGATGTCTGCTGGTCACACGCATCATGGCGCGCGGCGGCGGGTGCGGCCATGTCTGGACTTACGAAGCCATGTCGCCGCTTTCGCGCGCGGCTCGGCGGAAGGCGCTGGGGCTGAGGCCGGTGACGCGGTGGAAGACCTTGCTGAAGTGGTACGGGTCGGCAAAGCCCAGGGCGTAGGCGACCTGCTTGATGGGGCGGGCGGGGTCGAGCAGTTGCTGTCGGGCCAGGTCGATGCGCTGCTGGTCGGCATAGCGGCGGAGGGTGGTGCGCATTTCGCGGGCGAAGAGGCTGGAGAGGTAGTTGGGCGACACGCCGACGGTTGCAGCCAGGTCGGCCAGG
This sequence comes from uncultured Phycisphaeraceae bacterium, assembly GCA_964622625.1. GTDB lineage: Bacteria > Planctomycetota > Phycisphaerae > Phycisphaerales > Phycisphaeraceae > CAZCWM01. The sequence goes on from CAZUUQ010000139.1 coordinate 1,799, forward strand.
CGCGGCGGTCTGCCGGGTCGCTCGGCGATGATCTGGCGGACGCGGGCGATGGCGGGGTGTTCCGGCTGTCGGGCGGCGGCCGGCTGGGCAAGCTGTTCGAGGGCGTGGCTGACGAGTGCGAGCAGGCGGCGGCGTGCGGCGTGCAGCGCGTCGGCTGTGTCGTTCCAGGGCTGCTGGATGAGCCAGCGGACGTCGGCGGCGCGGGGCACAGGCAGGCGGCCAAGCTCCGTCCACGCGATGAGCTGATATCCCTCGCGACGTGTGAAGCGTGTGAGGTGGACGCGCAGGGCGCGCGGCTGGAAGACGAACCAGAAGAGGCTGTAGGTCTGGCCTGTCTGGCGGGCGCATTCGCCGTGCGGCACGTCGGGTCGGAGGATCAACCAGTCGCCGGGGCGCGGCTCATAGACGCGTTCGCCGACGCCCATGTGCAGTCGGCCGTCGAGCACGAGGGCCAGCTCCGGCCAGGCGTGGCTGTGGCCGCGCAGCCCGCTGGCCATCGTCTGTGTTCCGTAGAAATCGACAGGCGGGAAGCGTCGGCGTCCGCAGGCCCGCGAGGCGACGGGCTGGCCGTGGAGCACGGCGGCGGCGCCAAGGGCGGCGAGTCGCGCGAGCACCTGCGTGTCGATGGCCGCTTCAAGCTGGGTGATATCGCCGGGCATGGGTGATCCGTGCGGCCCCGTGGCGAGGTCGAGTCACATCGTTCTCAGTTTCATCAGCGACGATTGAATCAGCAAACGGGCGTCCCTACATTGGGGTTGCGCTTCATCCCTGGAGAGCGATGATGAGACCCCGTTTCCGGCAAACCTTCGCACCGGCCGCGGCGCTGGTCGGCACACTGGCGGCGGCGGCGGCCGGGCAGGTGGTCATCAGCGAGATCATGTACAACCCGGCGAGCGACGAGTCGTCGCCCAACGGCGTGGAGTGGGTGGAGATCGTGAATGTCGGTCACGAGGAAGTGGACGTGTCGGCGTGGCGTCTGGCGGACGAGGACGCGGCCAGCGGGCGGATCGCCGAGGGCGTGACGCTGGCGGCCGGCGCGGTGCTGGTGCTGATTCCGGACGTCATCACGTCTGACGATTTTCATGCGGCCTGGGGGCCGGATGTGAGGGTGGCCCGCCTGTCCCACTGGGGTCGGCCGCAGCAGTTCAACCTGGCCAACCATCCCAGCGCGGACAACGAGCAACTGCGGCTGGAGCGGGCTGACGGCCGCGTGGCGGATGCGGTGAACTACGACGACGAAGGCGACTGGCCTCCGTCGCGGCCGAAGGGTCCGAGCATTTATCTGCGGCCGGGCCGTATGGATGCGCAAGCCAACGACGCGGGCGCTGCCTGGGCGCGCAGTGAGGCGGGCGTGCATGGGGCGCGGGTGAATGAGACGACCGAAATTTTCAACGGCCGCGATGTCGGCTCGCCGGGCGTGGTGGTGCGCGAGGCGGGTGA
>CAZUUQ010000139.1:3338-5675 GCA_964622625.1 uncultured Phycisphaeraceae bacterium
CGCGGCGGGCAAGGGGAGCCCGCTAAATGGCGGACATCCCTATGACGGCGCGACGGCGGTCAGATGCCGCTGCCCCCGGCCTGGGGGCTGCCGGCCGTGCCGTAGGTGAAGACCACGCCCATGGCCTGTTCGCGGCGGCCGGTCAGCAGGTCGTAGGCGGCGCGGGCGTCCTCGACGGCGAAGCGGTGGGTGATCAGGTCGCCGACGCGCATGCGGCCGTCGGCGATCAACTGGTAGAACAGGCTGGTCATGGCCCGCTTGGACCAAGGCGTGAAGTCGGTGGCGTCGATGGGCGCGTTGGTGTCGTGAGCGCCGCGGATGGTGATGTCGCGGCCGATGACCGCGTGGATCAGGTGCTGCTGTTCGGGGGTTCCGGTGTCGCCGACGAGAATCAGCCGGCCGAAGCGGCGCACCAGGCCGAGAGCGCCTGCGAAGACGGCGGCGTGGCCGGTGATGTCGAAGACGACCTCGGCGCCCTTGCCGTCGGTGAGCTTGTCGACTTCCTCCTTGGCCTTGTCCACGGGCATGTTGAGCGTGTGGGTCGCGCCGTGTGCGGCGGCCATGGCGAGGCGCTGGTCGGCGGTGTCGATGACGATGACCCTGGCCGCGCCGGAGATGGCGGCGTACTGCGTGACGAGCTGGCCCAGCAGTCCTGCGCCGACGATCACCACGTTCTCACCCAGGCGCACTTCACCTTTGCGGAAGCCGTGCTGGGTGATGTACGCCAGCGTGCCCCAGGCCGCCTGCTCGGCCGACACGGCGTCGGGGATCCGGACGGTGCGGATGGCGGAAGCCACGGCATAGCGGGCATGCGGCGCGGCCGACATGACGCGGTCGCCCACGGCGAAGCCCTGCACATCGGGCCCGACCTTCAGCACACGGCCGGCGAGGCTGTAGCCGGGGTAGAACGGATACTTGACCCAGCCATCCCAGCCGGTGCCCGGCGAGAACTTGCGCTGCAGGCAGATGCACTCGGTGCCGGTGCTGATGAGGCTGGCGTGGGCTTCGAGCAGCAGTTCGCCGGCCTTGGGTTCGCGGGCCTCGATCTGCTGCACTTCAAGCTGATCCTTGCCGGTGAAGACGATGCCGGGGCCTTTCATGGACGTTGCTCCTGACGGCGGGGGTGCGAGCGCGCACGGGTGCGGGAATGAAGGGAAGACTTTACCGCTCGCTCGCGTCCGTGCCAACAAGGCGGGCGACAGCCATCACATCCCCCGCGCGACACATGCCGCGCGGTACACTGCCTCCCCTGCCTGCTCCACGTTGCTGAGGAGAACCCTTAAATGGAACTGGTCCTGCCCGTCGATCTGCACAACCGCATCGTCGAGGCTGCGTATCGCCAGCGCGGCTACACCGCCGACGAAGCCGGCCAGGCAGCCCGCTTCTGCGAGATGGCGGCCTGGCACGGCATCAAGACGCACAACGCCCTCAAGGCCCTGCATCTGGATGAGTTGTTCGGCTCGGGCAACAAGACCAGCCCCGGCTGCGTGCCGGGCGCGACGATCATCAGGCGCCCCAGCAGGTTCGAGGCGGCGCAGAAGTGGAACGCCAACCGCAAGCTCGGCCAGGCGGTCGCGTTCGAAGCGATGGACGCGGCGATGAAGCTGGCCGACCAGTACGGCGTGGGGATCGTCAGCGTGGACCAGGCGTTTCACTATCTGTGGGGCGGCGGGTACGTGATGGACGCGGCCAAGAAAGGCTACATCGCCTATACCAACTGCACGGCCGCGCTGGCGGAGGTCGTGCCGTTCGGCGGCAGGTTCCCGACGCTGGGCACGAACCCGCACTCGTGGGGCTTTCCGACGACGGAGGCGGTGGGCTTTCCCATCGTCATCGACTGGGCCACGAGCACGGTGGCGATGGGGCGTGTGCAGCAGTTCAAGCGCGAGGGCAAACCGCTGCCGCCCGGCGCGGCCGTGGACAAGGATGGCCGCGAGACGACCGACCCCGATGCCGTGGCCGCGCTGCTGCCGTTCGGAGCGCACAAGGGTTACGGCCTGTCGCTGGTCAATGAGATCGTCGCCGCGCTGATCGGCGGATCGCTGCCGACGATCCGTTCACGCCCGCAGCTTGCCGGCCCGGGCGAGAAGACCACGCCCAACTTCTTCTTCCAGGTGATTCATCCCGAGGCCCTGAGCTGCGGCGCCTTCGCGGCCGGGCGGAACCAGGCCCGCAACGTCAAGGCGGTGCTCGACGACATCCTCGGCCACGGCAACCGCGAGACCGGCCGGTGCCTGCTGCCCGGCGAGATCGAGCACATCGCGGCGAAACGCAGCGAGCAGGCCGGCGGATTGATCTTCACGCAGGCGGAGATCGACGAGTTCGCGCACATCGCCG
>CAZUUQ010000140.1:0-5501 GCA_964622625.1 uncultured Phycisphaeraceae bacterium
GGGTGAAGATGCGGGTGCATTGTAAGGGGTGCGGCGGGGGTGGGGAAGTGGGAGTCGGGAGTTGGGATTTGGGTGTTGGTCCGCGGCCGGATCGGCCGCGGCTTCAGTCTGGGGGCGGGGGTGGGGGGAGTGGGAGGGGGGAGATGGGATTCAGGAGTTGGGAGTTGGGGGTCGAACTGGGGCGGCGCGTTGCTCTGCCCCAGGCACACGTGCCGGCAGGTGTCATGCGGTCGGGCAGCGGCGGCGACAGGCCGCCCACAGGACGACGGCTGCACAGGCGAGCGGGGCGGCCGGCTCGGGTATCGGCGTGAGGATGAACGGGCCCGGCTGGCCGTCGAATGTGCCGGCGCCGAGGATTCGGCCGGACTGGTTGACGGCGTGGAGCCAAGCCGCGCCGTCCGGCCCGGTTCCGGGCGTGAGCAGGTCTGCCAGCAGATGCGTACCCCAGTCCGGGTGGCTGATGAAGGCCTGATCGTGTGTATATGACGTCACGTCGAAAGCCATACCGATGACGACGCCCGCGTCGTTCAGGCGGTTAGGGGCTAGCCGCATCCCCTCGATGTCGATTCCCCGCAGCGTTCCGTCCGGTTCGAGCACAGCGATCTGATCGAGCCATCGTCCAAGCATCGCCCCTTGATCGTTGATCGCCATGACGGACCAGATTGGATCGTTGAGTTCCTGCCACGGTGTTGTCGAGTCGAGCGGATAACCAAGGGGCCAGTATGCCGTGGCGGCGTCAAAAATCCATAGGTCGCTCCAAGGATTCTCCGCACGCACGCGGCCAAGGACGTCGCCGTGGTTGTTGACGCGGAACGCGAACGCCGGTCGATCGGCCGGGCTGTCGAGCCAGATCAGCTCCTGATTGGCTGTGTAGACCACCGGCCGAAGCATGCGGACATCGCCGAAATCCGAATCGACCCATGCATCGGTCTCGATCGCGCCGACCATGTTGCCGGCGTCGTCGATGTCGAACGCCATGAACGCGCTGGTCCACGGGCCGAGATCGACAGGCTGGCTCAGCGCCGTCGAGCCACCGCCCATAGACGGATTCCACAGATACGAGCCGTTGTCCGCGACGAGGTTGCCCCAGAAATCCGATCCCATGGTGGCCACAACCACATCGCCGCGGTTGTTGATGCTCACATAGGGATAGTGGTAGGGATAGTTCACCTGCACGCCGCCCAGATCGATCATGTCGCCGGACGGCTCGTAGAAGAACACGCGATGCGCGGTACCGCCCGCGGCGTTTTCGATGATGCCGCTGTCGTCCATTTCAACGCTGACAACCACCTGGCCGGCGTCGTTCATGTCCGCGGCACCTACAGCGGTGACGCCCGGCGGCAGGGGCAGGCGCGTCAGTTCGTAGCTCAGGCCGGCGAAAGCGGCGGGCGGAAGCAGTGCGGTCATGACGAGGATCAAGGCGGCAGGTACGAGGCGGCGGGTCGCATACATGGCAAGGCTCCCGGCTCAGAAGATTGGGGCAGGTGTCGGCATGCGTATGATCGGCGCGGATGCGAGATGGGGATCAGCATTGCGTGAGTCTGGCGCAATCGCATCCGATAGCGCGGCGGGGAGTGTTGAGGCGGACGAAATATCCGGCCCTGAAGGGCTCGGCTTGGGGGGAATCAGAAAATCGAAAATCGGCGATGGGCGATGGGTGATCGCGACGTCCCCCGGCGGAGCCGGGGGCTGAGGGGGCGCGGCGGGGTTTATCTGGCGGCCGCTTTGAGGCGGGCTTCGAGGTCGTCGAGCTGGCGGCGCAGGGCGGCGGGGAGTTTGTCGGCGAACTGGGCGTAGTGCTCGCGCATGGCGGGGATGACCTCGAGCCATTCCTTTGCATCGACGCGCAGCAGTTCGGTCATGTCCTGCTCGGAGATGTTCAGGCCGGTGAGGTCGAGGGCGTCGGGCGTGGGCAGGTTGCCGATCGGGGTCTTGCGGACTTCGCCCTTGCCGTCGCAGCGCTGCACGACCCACTTGAGGACGCGGCTGTTGTCGCCGAAGCCGGGCCAGAGCCACTTGCCTTCGGGGCTTTTGCGGAACCAGTTGACGTAGAAGACGCGGGGCATGACGGCGTCTGTGGTGGCGCCGAGGTTGAGCCAGTGCTGCCAGTAGTCGGCCATGTTGTAGCCGCAGAAGGGGAGCATGGCCATGGGGTCGAAGCGGAGTTTGCCGACCTTTCCGGCCGCGGCGGCGGTCATCTCGGAGGCCATGGTCGAGCCGAGGAACGTGCCGTGCGTCCAGTCGAAGGCTTCGAGGGCCAGGGGCTGTGTGCTGGCGCGGCGTCCGCCGAAGAGGATGGCGTCGATGGGCACGCCGGCGGGGTCTTCCCATTCGGGTGCGATGACCGGGCACTGGCGGGCGGGTGCGGTGAAGCGGGCGTTGGGATGGGCGGCCTTGCGGCCGGCGGCGGGGGTCCAGTCGTTGCCGTTCCAGTCGATGAGGTGATCGGGCACCGGGCCGTCGATGTCCTCCCACCAGACGTCGCCGTCGTCGGTGAGGGCGCAGTTGGTGAAGATGGAGTTCTCCTTGAGGGACTCCATGGCATTGGGGTTGGACTGGTAATTGGTTCCGGGCGCGACGCCGAAGAAGCCGGCCTCTGGGTTGATGGCGTGCAGTTTGAGCTGGCCGTCACGGGTTCTGGCGAATTTCATCCAGGCGATGTCGTCGCCGATGGTCTGGACCTTCCAGCCGGGCAGCGTGGGGTTCATCATGGCCAGATTGGTCTTGCCGCAGGCGGAAGGGAATGCGGCGGCGACGTACTTGACCACGCCCTGCGGGCTGGTGAGCTTGAGGATGAGCATGTGCTCGGCCATCCAGCCTTCGTCGCGGGCCATGACGGAGGCGATGCGCAGGGCGAAGCACTTCTTGCCCAGCAGGGCGTTGCCGCCGTAGCCTGATCCGAAGGACCAGATTTCGCGTGTTTCGGGGAAGTGGGTGATGTACTTGTTGTCGGCGTTGCAGGGCCAGGGCACGTCCTTCTGGCCGGGGGCCAGCGGCTTGCCGACCGAGTGCAGGCAGGGGACGAACTCGCCCTTCTCGCCGAGCACGTCGAGGACGGGCTTGCCGACGCGGGTCATGATGTGCATGTTGGCCACGACGTAGGGGCTGTCGGTGATCTCGACGCCGATGTGGGCGATGGGCGAGCCGACGGGCCCCATGCTGTAGGGGATGACGTACATGGTCCGGCCGGTCATGCATCCGGTGAAGAGCTTGCGGAGCGTGTCCTTCATCTGGTCGGGGTCGGCCCAGTTGTTGGTCGGGCCGGCGTCTTCCCTGCGGCGTGAGCAGATGAAGGTGCGGTCCTCGACGCGGGCGACGTCGGCGGGGTCGGAGAAGATGAGGACGCTGTTGGGCTTCTTATGCGTGTCCAGCCAGCGGGCGGTGCCGCCTTCGACCATGAGGTCGAGCATCCGCTGATATTCCCGCTTCGAGCCGTCGCAGACGTGAACCGCTTCGGGCCGGCACATGGCGGCCATCTCATCGATCCAGGCCAGTAGCTTCCTGTGGCGGGTCATCCTGGCTGCTTGGGCGGCTGGGGACATTGAGGCACCTCAGTTGGGATGGCGGGGCAGGGTTGGAGGTCTGCAGGAGTTACGGGGCGTCACGTACCGGTCGGCCTGCATAACCCGACAACATCATACATATTTAACTTTTGACGGCAAATTGCCCTGAAATTGACCGTGGATGTGCATGTTTTATTTCGCCTCGTTGATCTATCGTCACGGACGAAGGCGGCCGCCAGATTTGCGGGCGGTCAGCCGTCATGCCGGGGGTGGATCATGAAGCTTGCCGCACGCGCTGGAAGGTGCCCAGGGCGTCGGCGGCGTCGGCCAGCAGCAGGCCCGCGAGCAGGCCGCCGCGCGGGCTGGCGGTTGCGGCCGCGGTGGCATGCGAAGGGCCGGCCAGGGCGAGGGTGGTGCTCACGTCGTGGAGCTGCTGCTCGGCCAGCGGGCGGGTGTGCGGCGACCAGAGAAAAGCGAACAGGGCCCAGGGATGGGCGGTGACGTTGTCGGGCTGCGTGTTGTCCTGATGGTAGAGGGCGACCTGTTCGACGCGGCCGGCCCAGGCCTGGTTGCGGCGCAGCAGGGCGAGGTTGGCCAGCGCGTGCAGGCCGGTCAGCTCGCGCCAGGTCCAGGCGTCGAGCGACTCGCCGTCCCGCCGCGGGTGCAGGGGCGAACCCAGGTCGGCCGGCCCGAGCACCTGATGCACGACGGCGTCGGCCAGTTCGACATCGACGTCGCGTGCGGCGAGTTGTCCGTGTTCGGCCAGCCCCAGGGCGCACCACAGGGCGAGGGCGACGCGGTCGGGCGGCGGGGGGGTGTCGGCCCACTGCTCAACCAGGCGCAGCGGCTCGACGAGGGCGGGCATGCACTGCTCACACGCGCCCCATGCCTCGCCGGGCAGCGACTCGTAGCAGCGGCGGAAGGCGGCCAGCAGCAGATGGGCGGCCAGGGGGTAGTAGACGTCGCGGCTGTGGCCGGCGGCGTCGTGGAGCGCGGGCAGGCGCTGCTGCTGTGCGGCCTCTTCGGCCAGCTCGGCCAAGGCGCGGAAGCTGACCGGCAGGTGGTTGCAGCCGCGCGAGGCGGGGCCTTCGATGAGGATGCGTGCGGCGGGCGCGGCCAGGGTGAGCGCGGGGGCGGCGTGGCCTGACTCGGATGCGGCGGCGTTCGCGCCAGGGGTCGCGGCGGTGAAGTCGACAGGCTCCAGGGCGCGGGCCGCCAGCGGCGTCACCATCGCGTGGTATCGTCTAAACTCCGGCATAGGGCGGCCCCGTGCATGTGGACTGTGTGAACGCCGCGGCGGGCGGCGGGCAAGCCGCTGACGCTAATCCTATGAGAGGCAGGCGGCATGGCCAACTGGGTTGAGGTCGGCCGGGTCGAAAATTTTACGCCCGGCACGCTGACGCCCTGCCGCGTGGAGGGGCGGGGCATCGCCGTCGGGCGGGTTGGATCCGGACAGGCGGAGGGAACGTTCTTCGCGGTGCGCGACGCCTGCCCCCATGCCGGCAAGCCGCTGCACGACGGATCGCTGTGCGGGCATGTGCTGACGTGTCGGCACCATGGGTACGCCTATGACGTGCGGTCGGGGCGGAACATCGATTTTCCGTACGATGAGCAGCCGGCGCGGCTGCTGGCGGTGCGCGTGCGCGACGGGCGGGTGGAAGTGGACGTGGCGTAACGACCGAGTAGCCGGGGCGGCGTATCCGGGGCTGAAGCCCTCGGCTTGGCGCGCGACAGGTGTTGGGGATTTGGCACGGAGTAACGTTACGTGACGACGAAGGTGCTGGAACGGTTGGCGGGCGATCGCGGGGCGGGGCTGGAGCGGCTCAAGGCGTGGCTGCGGATTCCCAGCGTGAGCGCGGACCCGGCTTACGCCGAGCCGGTGAAGCAGGCGGCGGACTGGACGGCGGCGCAACTGCGCGAATGCGGGCTGGCGGTCGAGGTTCTGCCCACGGGGGGGCATCCGGCTGTGCTGGCTTCGACGAAGGCGGGGCAGGCGCC
>CAZUUQ010000141.1:0-3365 GCA_964622625.1 uncultured Phycisphaeraceae bacterium
GTGTCATGGACGACACGCGCACACGCGACATTCTCGATTCACTGGCCGACCTGTTCCTCACCGGCACTTCACCGTCGCCGACACAGCGCGATAGCGCACCGCGGACGGTGCAGCCGCTACGTCCAACCCAATCGCTGCGCCATGGGCCGCACCTGCGCCTGGCGGATGAGCATGGTGAGGCTGTCGATTCGGATCTCCCCGGTAAGACTGCGCCCGATCACCCGACGACCGCGACCGCTGCCGCGCCGCCCGCGGCCGAGGCGGTGCTTTTGGGCAACCTGCCGGGTTTCGCCGGGCCGTGGCTGGCGCAGTACGCGCAGTTCCTGGCCGAGAAGCATGGCCCGGTGGCCGTGGTACACCTGGACGAACAGCAGGTCGATCTCGAATACGTCGACGCAACGCGCCGGGCCGCACTTGATGAACCATTTGATGAACAGGACGAGCGCACACCTGACGTTGCGGAGGGTGCGCCGGCCGCGGATCCCATCGCGGCACTCCACAACCTGATCCACGACAGGGCAACGCCCGTGCGGCGGGTGCTGCTGCATCTGGCCGCTGCGGATGCGCAGACGCTGTCGCCGGCAGGACGGCAGGTGCTCGAACTTTCGCCGCAGTGGACGATTGTCACCGGGGCCGACGACGCGGCCATCGTCAGCGCGTACCAGACGCTCAAGCAACTTCTGCGCCTGCCGCGCGGCGGCAGCGGACAGCGCGGCCCGCGCCGCATCGGCCTGATGGTCATGGGCAGTCCGGGCGACGTGGCGCAGCGGGTCGTGGCCAATCTCGACGCCACCGCGCGCAGCTTTCTGGGCCTGCCCATCGCCCTGGTCGGAGCCAAGCAGCGCATGGAGCCGGTCAACGTCCGCTTCCTGGGCAGCTTCGTGATGGATGACGCGCAGCAGGCGGATTGGGCCAACGGCCTGGCGAACCTGCTGGGAGATCAGGTGGCGGCGGGCGTTGACGAAACCAAGCCAAGCGAGGCGGCCGACATTTCCGCCCTTGAAGGCAGAGGTGACGCGATCGGTGCAGGTCAGCAGATTGCAGGTCGCTCGCCCCTCGCCCGGCCTCTCTCGGACAGGGATGCGGGTGATGATTCTGAGGCGGATGCGCGGGCTGCACGACCTGCCGCGCATTTCGCGCCGCTGCCGATGCCCGAAGCTGAACCGGCCATGCGCTCGCGACGGGCCGAGCCCGTTCGGCCGGCGCAGCCCGCGCCACCGCGGGCGTTCGAGCCGGTGCAGCCTATCGCGCGGCCGCGGCGGATGGAGTCCACACCGCTGGCCGATGCGGAGCGCATGCCGAGTCTGCATGGGTGGCTGACAGGCTCGATTCCGCTCGAAGCGCGCTGTCCCGATGAGCCGGCGATTGAACTGGCGCTGGACGAGGAGGGACGGGTGCATGTGCTGGCGCAGTGCATCGTGGCCGACCAGAGCGAGGCGGCCGCGGCCGGCGAACTGGCGCGGGCGGCGATGTCCCTGCTGGCGGCGCGGCAGTGGGTGCGGCGCCACCTCGAACTGCTGGCGATGACGCAACGGCAGTGCCGCTTCGACCCGGCGGCCCGGCCGACGATGCACCTGTTCACCGACCACGGTCCGCTGGCGTCGCGTCTGAGCCAGCGCGTCGGCCAGACGCTGCACATCCACCTGCTCAGCCCCCCCGGCCACAGTCGCCAGGGCTGGCACAGCTTCGCGCTGGCGTGAGGGCTGGCCCGCATGCATGACGGGCGGGACGCCCGTCCCACCTTCAAGCGGTGGCCTGCGCCGGTCGCACGCACGACGCGATCGATCGCTATGCTCGGGTCATGGCCGCGCGACCCAACGTACTGTTTCTGCTGCCCGATCAACTTCGCTGGGACTGGATCGGCTGTCAGGGCGCGGTTCCCGTCCGCACGCCGCACATCGACGCCTTGGCGGCGCGGGGCGTGCATTTCAGCGAATGCCGCAGCAACAGCCCGCTGTGCGGGCCGGCCCGCGCGTGTCTGGCGATGGGCCGACGGTACGGGCGCACCGGCGTGTGGGGCAACGGCGAGGATGTGCCGCGCGACGCGGTCACATGCTTCCGCCTGCTGCGCGAGGCCGGCTACCACACCATGACGTGCGGCAAGAACGATCTGCACAAAAAGACGGGCGACTTCGACATCAGCGGCTGGGCGCAGCGCCTGGGCGACTACGGTTTCAGCGCGGCCATTGACCAGCGGGGCAAGATGAACTCCGGCACCGCGGCCGGCTGGGACCAGCCCAGTGATTACTACACGCAATGGCTTGAGGCGCGTGGGCTGCGGCGGCTGCACCACGAGGACTACATGCGGCGGCGCGAGGAGGCGAGGCATTATGCTTCGACGTGGCCCAGCCCTTTGCCGCGTGAAAGTTACTGTGACGACGTGACGGCCGCGGCTGCGCTGAAGCTGCTCGATGCAGCACCGGCGGACAAGCCCTGGCTGCTGTGGGTGAACTTTCCTGGGCCGCACGATCCGTTCGATCCGCCGGCCGAACTGCAGCGGCGCTACGACGGCGTGAACTTTCCCATGCCGGTCAAGCCGGCGGCGGCGATGGTCAACGCGCGCGGCGAGACGGTGAAGCTCGACCATCAGCAGCTTCGGCGCAACTATGCCGCGTGCATCGAAGGCATTGACGAATGGGTCGGCCGCATCGTGCAGGCCGTCGAGCGGCGCGGCGAGCTTGAGAACACGGTGATCGTGTTCAGCTCCGACCACGGCGAGATGCTCGGCGACCACGGACGCTTTCAGAAGAGCGTGCCGTGGGAGGGTTCGGTGCGCGTGCCGCTGATCGTGGCCGGTCCGGGCGTGGCGCGCGGCAAGATCAGCGACGCACTGGTCGAGCTGGTGGACGTGTCAGCAACGCTGCTGGATCTGGCGGGGCTGGCCGTGCCCGACGACTGGGACAGCCGCTCGCTGCTGCCGGTGCTTGCCGAATCCGATCGTGAACACCGTGACGCCCAGTGCGCGATGCTCAAGCGCTGGCGGATGGTCTGCGATCGGCGGTGGAAGCTGGTCGAGCACCGCGACGGCGAGCCGGCCCTTTACGATCGGCTTGCGGACCCTGACGAGCTGCACAACGTCGCAACGGGGCACGCCGACGTGGTGGCGCGGCTGGGTCGGCGGCTGCGGGAGACGTTCGGCGACGCTTGGCCGGACGTCTGAAGCCGGCGTCGTGGCTATGGTTTCATGTGGCCGCGAGGCGGGGATGTTCGGCCATTTTGGCAGGTACGCCGCGGCTGCATGCCATGTAAGATGCTTGAAATAAGCTACTTACATTATGATTCGCGGGCACGGTGTTTGCCGCAGACTCAAACCGGGGCTTGTGCGCGTCCGCGGCTGCGGGCTGGCAGGACAAGGAAGGCGATGA
>CAZUUQ010000141.1:3465-5490 GCA_964622625.1 uncultured Phycisphaeraceae bacterium
ACCGGGGCTTGTGCGCGTCCGCGGCTGCGGGCTGGCAGGACAAGGAAGGCGATGACGCTGTGGCGGTGAAATTCCAGGACTACTACCAGACGCTCGGGGTCCAGCGCGGGGCCTCAACTGATGAGATTCGCCGGGCGTATCGCAAGCTGGCGCGGCAGTACCACCCGGATGTGAACAAGCAGCCCGAGGCGGCGCAGCGTTTCGCGCGGATCAACGAGGCGTACGAGGTGCTCTCCGATCCGGAGAAACGCAGCAAGTACGACCAGCTCGGCGAAAACTGGAAGGCCGGCCAGGAGTTTCGACCCCCGCCGGGCTATGAGAACGTGAAGTTCGAGTTCGGCGGTGACGGCGGGCAGGGCTTCAGCTTCAGTCCCGAGGGGTTCAGCGACTTTTTCGAGATGTTCTTCGGCAGCCGGGGTGGGCGCGGCGGCGGGGGTGGGCGCGGTGCTGGCGCGACGGGATTTGAAGATCTCTTCGCGGGGCGGGCTGATCCGTTTGCCGGCCAGGGGCGTGGCGGGATGCGCGGCGGGGGCAGGGGCGCACCGGCGGCGACGGAAGCTGAGGTGCAGGTCACGCTCGATGAAGTATTTCACGGCTCGACGCGGCAGATGCGGTTGCAGACGCCCGACGGCCAGTCGCGGACGCTCGATGTGAAGATTCCCCGCGGCGTGCGCGACGGGCAGAAGATCCGCCTCAAAGGCGAAGGCGGCGGCGGAGCGGACCTGCTCCTGAAGGTGCGCATCGCGCCCGACCCGCGTTTCGAGCGCGACGGCAGCGACCTGACGACGGAGTTGAAGCTGTCGCCGTGGGAGGCGGCGCTGGGGACGAAGGTGAACGTGGCGTCGATCGATGGGCCGCTGGAAGTGGCGATCCCGCCATGCAGCAGCGGCGGGCAGCGGCTGCGCCTCAAGGGTCGCGGCATGCCCGACCCGAAAGGTGGTGGTGACGCGCGCGGCGACCTTTACGTCCGCCTGCGCATCGTGCTCCCGAAGACGCTGACGGACGAGCAGCGAGGGCTTTTCGAGCAGCTTCGCGACAGGACGGCGTTTGACCCGCGCGCCTGAGCAAGCCTGAACAAGGACAGACGCGATGGACCCGAACCGCATGACATTGAAGACGCAGCAGGCTCTGCACAGCGCGCAGACGATGGCTGCGGAGCTTGGGCATCAGCAGGTCGATGTCGAGCACATGGTGCTGGCGCTGGTGCGTCAGGAGCAGGGGCTTGTGCCGCGACTGCTGGCGCGGATGGATGCGTCGGTTGAGGCGGTGGCCGACGACCTGAAGGCGGCGCTGTCGCGTGTGCCGGCCGTGTCGGGACCGAGGGCGCCGGGGGCTGAGCCGGGGCGGGTGATGGTGACCCAGCGGCTGCAGCGGGCGCTGGCGGAGGCGGACAAACAGGCGCGGCGGCTCAAGGACGAGTATGTGAGCGTGGAGCACGTGCTGCTGGCGGTGGTCACAGCCGACGCGGATTCGCCGGCGGGCCGGGTGCTTTCAAAGCACGGCATCACGCGGGACACGCTGCTGGCGACGCTCACGGCGGTGCGCGGCAACCAGCGGGTGACCAGTGCCGACCCGGAGGCGACGTATGAAGCGCTGTCGCGTTACGGGCGGGATCTGGTGGAGCAGGCGCGGGCGGGCAAGCTGGACCCGGTGATCGGCCGCGATGAGGAGATCCGGCGGGTGATCCGCATCCTGTCGCGCAAGACCAAGAACAACCCCGTGCTCATCGGCGAGCCGGGCGTGGGCAAGACGGCGATTGTCGAGGGCCTGGCCCAGCGGATCGTTCGCGGCGACGTGCCCGAGGGCTTGAAGGACAAGACGGTGTTCGCCCTGGACATGGGATCGCTGATCGCCGGGGCGAAGTACCGCGGGGAGTTCGAGGAGCGGCTCAAGGCGGTGCTCAATGAAATCAAGAATGCCGAGGGACGGATTCTGCTGTTCATCGACGAGCTGCACACGATCGTGGGCGCGGGCAAGGCCGAGGGTGCGATGGACGCGGGCAACATGCTCAAGCCGATGCTGGCC
>CAZUUQ010000142.1:0-5486 GCA_964622625.1 uncultured Phycisphaeraceae bacterium
CCCAGACCCCAGACCCCAGACCCCTTTCCCCATCGTCACTGCTGTCCGCCTTTGTGGCGCGGCGCGGGCAGTTTCGCCAGTGGTGTCAGGACGTTGCTCTGGTAGTCATCTTCGCCGATGCGCAGGGTGCCGGAAGCCGTGACGTCGGCATAGCGGCGGTCGATCAGTCTGCGAACGGTCTGGGCGCGGTCTTCGGGGTAGGGGTGCGTGGAGAGGAACAGCGGCGGCCGCGCGCTGCCGCCTTCGCGGGCGAGCTTCTCCAGCAGCGACACCATGCCGCGCGGGTCGTAGCCGGCCTTGACCATGTAATCGAGGCCCACGTCGTCGCTCTGGTTTTCGGCTTTGCGGCTGTTGGGCAGCAGCCAGACGAGGTTGCCGCCCAGTGCGCCGACATTGTAGATCTGCCGAAGCTGTTCGCCCTCTGCCCCTGCGGCGGTCGCGCCCACGGTCAGCCCCAGGTCGAGTATCGCCGCGTTGGACATCTGCTGGGCGCCGTGGCGGTGCGTCACGTGCCCGATCTCGTGGCCCAGCACGGCCGCGAGTTCGGATTCGTTGTCGAACATCGCCAGGATGCCGCGGGTGACGAAGATGTGGCCGCCGGGTATGGCGAAGGCGTTGACCACGTCGGAGTCGACGACGTAGAAGGTCCAGGGAAGCTCGGGCATGTGGCTCAGCGCGGCCAGGCGCTGGCCGATGGCGCTGACGTACTGCCGCAGTGCGGGGGCATCAACCTCGCCGCCGAAGGCCTTGACGTACTCCGGGGCGTGCTGCCGGCCGATGGAAATTTCCTGATCCGTGGACAGCAGGTTGAGCTGCGACTTGCCGGTGACGGGGTTTGTCTGGCAGCCGGTCGTCCACGCCGGCACGGCAATGGCGGCCAGGATCACAGCCGCTCGCCCGTACAGACGGCATGGGCGGCACAACCGGCCCAGACGCTGCAACCCCACCTTGGCGTGAATCCGACGGATGAACATGGCGCTGCTCCTTGCCCGGCTGGCGACGGAATTGTTGACTTGTGCGGGACCGGTAACGCGCATCAGCCAGAGGCTCGCGAGCCGCCGCCGCGCCCGGCGCGATTATCGGAAACCGCGTCATGCCGCACAAGCGCTGCGATCACAGCATTTTAGGCGTTGTGTGGCGGCGGGAGCTGATGAACTTTTCCGTCTGCGCCGATTAGTCAAACCCGCGGCCGCCGCCGACCGATGAATCAGGCGTCGGCGACGCACGCCCCCGTTTGCGGGCTACGCGGCCTGCCCGACCCCGGCCGGGCCATGGACGACCCGACAGGCGATCCCAGAGTACCCGGGCACGGACGCCGGCATTGACCCGTGAACCGGGCGCCCCGTGGGGCCGCCTGCCGGAGACCCAGGCCATGCAACGCGAAGTCATCCTTGAACGTTTCTTCAACGCCCTGATCAGCGGCAACCGTTCGGCCGCCCGGCAGATCGTCGACGAGCTGCTCGAAGCCGACTGCCCGGCCCAGACCATTCTTTCCCGTGTGTTCTGGCCGACCCTCGAACAGATTCAGAACCTGCACCGCAATGACCAGCTCAGCGACCTGGCGCACCATTTCGCCACCCGCCTGATGCGCATGCTGGCCGACCAGATGCAGCTTCGGCTCATCCCCACGCAGCGGCGCGACAAGTCCGTGCTGGTGGCGTGCGGGCCCGACGAACCCGAAGAGCTGGCCGCGCAGATGGCCGCCGACCTGCTGGAAGCCGACGGCTACGACGTCTACTTCGCCGGCGGCGGCATCGCCAACGACGAGATCATCGCCCAGCTCGGCAACCTCAATGCCGACGTGCTGGTGATCTTCGGCGCCACGCCCGCGACGGTTCCGTTCACGCGTCAGCTCATTGATCGTCTGCACGAGATCGGCTCATGCCCGCGGCTTCAGGTGGTGCTGGGCGGCGGCGTGTTCAACCGGGCCGACGGCCTGGCCGAAGAGATCGGCGCCGACCTGTGGGCCCGGGAGCCGGTCGAACTCGTCGAGCTGATGGGGCAACACCCCGAACGTCGCATGCAGCAGGCGCAGCGGACGGTGGGGCGCAAGCGCCGCACCCGCTCGGCTGCGTAAGTGGTTCCCTGTCACGAACTCCACACAAGCCCGCCGCCATGGCGGGCGTTTTTACGCGCGGAACCCGACGTTATGGAACGTCACTCATGTCTCGGCGGGTCGCACGACCGCTGATGATCGCAGCTCGGCGATTGTGCCGATGTCGAAGTCGGCCGCGCCGGGCCCCAGCGTGTTGGCGGCGGCGACCGCCAGAGCCTGCCGCAGCGCCCCGTCAGCCCGAGCCGCGGCGCCGCCGGCCGCACTTCCGCTCTCACCACGCAGCAGGCCCGCCAGCAATCCCGCCAGAAAGCAGTCGCCGCAGCCCACCGTGTTCAGTACCTGGTGCCGCGACGCCGCGAAAGGTCCGCGCAGGCGTCCCGTCCAGACGCCGCCATCGCCGACCACCACCGCGCCCTGCGCTCCGGCCGTCGCGGCTATCCAGGTCGCGCGACCACTCAGTTGCCGCGCTTGTGCCGCCAGGTGTGTCAGATCCCGCGCCGCCGTGGTGTCGAGACAGGCCGCCAGCTCCGCGCCGTTGGGTTTGACCAGCCAGGGGCGAGCGCTGTCCGCCGCCGCGCCGAATAGCACCTGCCGCAGGATCGTCCCGTCGCTATCGAGCACGACGCGGGCCCCGCGATGCCCCAGAACCGATACCCACCGCGCCAGATCATCAGCGCGCACACCCGTCGGCAGTGATCCACTGAACACCACCACGTCACCCGGCCGCACCGTCTGATCAAGCATGTCGCTCAGGCGTTGCACATCCTCGCGCCGGACTTCATAGCCCGCTTCGCGCACGTGCAGGTCGGTCGGCGGGTGGTCATGAGGGGCCAGCAGGGTGATGTTCTCGCGCGTCGGACCGGCGACCGCCAGCAGGCGCGGCATGACGCACCCGTCGCCCGTCCTCCGCAGTTGCGTTTCGAACCAGTCCTTCTCCTCGCGGCCGACAAAGCCGACCGCCACGCTCGTCACACCCAGTTTCGCCAGGGCCCGGCTCACGTTGACGCCCTTGCCGGCCGCGTAGCGCCCCAGACGCCGGGCCCCGACATGCGCTCCTGCCGACAGACCATCGACCTCCAGCACCCGGTCGATCGCTGTGTTCAGTGTCACCGTGATAACGGCGGTGTCTGCCATGTCTGCTGGGCTGTCCGCGGGAAACGACGGTTTGCGATATGTTACCGGCCTTCAACACGGCGGCCCGGATAACCGATACAACCGTCAGCCCCCGACGTGGAGGCTGATCGGGAGTCACACGGCGATGTCCAAGCTGCCCGCGGCCGCGAATGAACGGCGGCGTTTCGCACGCACCCCGCTGCGCCAGCCGGTCAAGTGGCAGGACGGTCGCGGCGGCCGCTATCACTGCGGGCGCAGCCAGGACGTCTCGGCCGGGGGCATGCTGATCGAGGCCGTCGACCCTGTCGCCCTGCGGCCTGGACAGGCCATTCGCATCACCGTGCCGGTCCGCGCAACGGCCGCGATCGTCGAGGACGCGACCTTGGCCGACGCCCGCGTCGTGCGCGTCAGCCGCGCGGTCGACGGCCAGAGCATCGCCGTGGCGTTTGTGCGCGACACGGCGGCTTGTTAGGCCCCATGGCCGATCGGCGATCCGCGACCCCGATATCATGTCACCGCTGCTGCACGCGGCATTCGGAGACTTCCGCACGATGCCCTGGGAAGCATGGTTCACCGTCGGCGTCCTTGGCCTGGTACTGGCTCTGCTGGTGTTCACGCGCCACGGGCCGGACTTGATCCTCGTCGGCGGCCTGACGCTGCTGCTGGTCTTCGGCATTGTGCCCACAGGCGACGCGCTGTCGGGCCTGGCCAATCCCGGCATGGTGACCGTCGGCGTGCTCTTCATCGTCGCCCAGGGACTGCGAGAGACGGGGGGCATGAGCTGGATCGGCCAGCGCCTGCTGGGGCAGCCCAGATCCACGCTCGGGGCGCAAAGCCGCCTTATGCTGCCCGTGGCTGCCATGAGCGCGTTTCTCAACAACACGCCGATCGTCGCCATGTTCATCCCGACGGTGCTCGAATGGGCCAAGAAGTGCCGCATAAGCCCGTCGAAGCTCCTGATCCCGCTGAGTTACGCGTCGATCCTTGGCGGCGTTTGCACGCTGGTGGGCACGAGCACGAACCTGGTGGTCAACGGCCTGCTGATGTCGGAAACAGGCCGGGCGTCGCTGGGGATGTTTGACATTGCGTGGATCGGCCTGCCGTGTGCGGCAGTGGGGATGGGTTACATGCTGCTGCTGGGGCGGCGGCTGCTGCCCGACCGCAAGCCGCCTATCTCCACCGAGGATGATCCGCGGCAGTACACGATTGCCATGCGCGTGCCGGCCGACAGCCCGCTGGTGGGTAAGAGCATCGAGCAGGCCGGCCTGCGCCGACTCCCGGGCGCGTACGTCATGGAGATCGACCGCGGCGGCGAGATTCTGCCCGCCGTGTCGCCCGACACGCCGCTGCACGCCGACGATGTGCTGGTGTTCGTGGGCATCATCGACTCGGTGCTCGATCTTCAGAAGATGCGCGGCCTGCAGCCGGCGACCAACCAGGTCTTCAAACTCGACGCCCCGCGCTCCCGCCGCTGTCTGATTGAAGCCGTCGTCAGCAATTCCTGCCGGGCCGTCGGCCAGACCATACGCGACAGCCGCTTCCGCAACCTCTACAACGCCGTGGTCATCGCCGTGGCCCGCAACGGCGAGCAGATTCGCAGAAAGATCGGCGACATCGTCCTGCGCCCCGGCGACACGCTGCTGCTGGAGACCACCCCCGACTTCGCCGCGCGCCAGCGCAACAGCCGCGACTTCTACCTCGTCAGTGCAGTTGACGACTCGACCCTGCCGCGCCATGAAAAGGCTTGGATCGCCCTGGCGATTCTCTTCGCCATGGTGGCGGTGGTCACCATCGGCTGGCTGTCGATGCTCGAAGCGGCGATGCTCGCGGCGGGACTGATGATCCTCAGCCGCTGCGTCACCGGCGCCGAAGCGCGGCGAAGCGTCGATTGGCAGGTCCTGGTGGTGATCGCCGCATCCTTCGGCATCGGCCGGGCGCTGGACGTCACCGGCGCCGCAGCCGCCATCGCCCATCAGCTCATCGACCTGGCCCGCGGCAATCCCTGGCTCACGCTCGCGGCCGTCTACCTCGTGACCACGCTCTTCACCGAGATCATCACCAACAACGCCGCGGCCGTGCTCGTGTTCCCCATCGCCCTGTCAGCCTCGCGCGATCTGGATGTGAACTTCATGCCCTTCGTCTTCGCCATTATGATCGGCGCCTCGGCCAGCTTCGCTACGCCGCTGGGCTACCAGACGAACCTGATGGTCTACGGCCCGGGCGGCTACCGCGTGGGCGACTACCTGCGCGTGGGCCTGCCCCTGAACCTGCTGATGGCCGCCGTCACCATCACGCTGGCCCCGCTGATCTGGCCATT
>CAZUUQ010000143.1:0-5401 GCA_964622625.1 uncultured Phycisphaeraceae bacterium
TCGCATTGTCTCGCAAAGCCCCGCAAACCGCGGGGTTTTTTGACTGCCCGCCTTCACCGTGCGACATCCTGCGAGTGGTTGCGTGCGGTTGCTGCGCCGCTTTTTGCGCTGCCTTCTGGGCTGCCTTGACGGGCGACTTCACGAGCGGGCTGTCGCCTTCACCGTCATTGTCCGCGCACGCCAATGGCCGCCCGCTATTTCTCGATCTTGCCCAGTCTGCTACGCGGCGTCATGGGCATCTTCCTTGTATACGGTCATCACGGACATGCGACACGGTTAACCATGTGGCTTGCAGGCCGCACATGAATTGCAGCGTTTCACGGCGGCTGGAACCGCTACACTCGTCGGCGCTGTAACCAGCCCGACAGGGACAGCGACAGGAGCGATGCCATGAGCGATGCACCGACGTGGGAGTTTGACGTTTCGCGCTTGCCGCGCTTCGACCAAGGCGGTCTGTATCTGGGCCGTTACGAAATGGGGCTCTATCCAGGCGGAAGCTCGCAGATGCCGGCCGAGCATCGCCAGGCGGGACAGCGGATCGCGTCGACGATCGTCCCGCTCAACGGCAACGGCCGGCCGGATGAGGTGAATGGCAAGATCATCGGCCTCGTGATGGGCCACTCCAACTGCAAGCAGTATTTCACCGCGCTGCAGGAGAAGCTGGTCCAGGAGGCGGCAAGCCTTCATCCGGCGTTCGAGATGCTCAACGCGGCCATTGGAGGCCAGCAGTTGCCGGAGATTCACGAGCTTCAGGGCAAGGTGTGGGACAAAGCGGCCGAACTGCTGGCCCGGCCGGGTTACTCGTCGCGGCAGGTGCGGGTGCTGTTTCTGCACACGACCTACCACGGGGCCAGGAACCACGCCGGGCAGCCGCCACGGGAGTTCCCGCGGGTGATGCGGCAGATGCGGTCTGACATGCAGGACGTGTTTCGACACTGCCTGACGCTGTATCCCAACCTGAAGCTCGCGTACCTGACCAGTGACGGCAAGCGGCACTACACGGGCTTTGAGCCGCATGTCTGGCAGGAGGCATTCGCGGTCAAGTGGCTGATCGAGGAGCAGATCAAGGGGGCGGAGACGTTGGCGTTCGAGGACCGGCCGGGCGCGCGGCGGCGCATGCCGTGGCTGTGCTGGGGGCCTTACATCTGGGACAACGCGTGGGACGAGTCTTACTTCACCGACGGGGTGCATCCGGCTCCGAAAGCCCGCGGGATTTTCGTGGACCAGTACCTGTCGCTGCTGCGAAGCGATCCCGTGGCCCGTCCGTGGATGTTCGCCCCGGCGTCTTAATCTTGTAGTGCCGGCTGCTCGGGCGCATGGGACGCTCCCCTGCACAGCGTCATGCACAGAGATCTCACGCCCCCAATGAGGCAGCGCGCCCATGACTGTTCGTCGCGGCCAACGCCCGCATGCGAACAAGGTTGCAGCGGCGGTCCGGGCCGGCAGGCGCGCAAGCCTGCCAGATCGTGCGCACATACTGTCCAAAGCGACGCGCGCAAATCATGGCGGCCGCCTGCTTTCGCAAGGTGCGGCTTGCGGCCCATTGCCTTTAATGGGGTTCAGAAAATGCCCAGCAGCAGTTTGGCGTCCTCGGTCATCATTGCGGGCTTCCACGGCGGGTCGAAGACAACCTTGACGTCGACATCGCGCACTTCGGCGATGCGACTGGTGACGGCCTTGACCTGCACGGGCAGCTCCTGGGCGGCCGGGCAGGCCGGACTGGTCAGCGTCATGCGGACGTTCACGTCGCCGGATGGTTGCAGGTCGATGTCGTAAATCAGACCCAGCTCGTAAATGTTGACCGGGATTTCGGGATCGTGCACCTGCTTGATGGCTTCGACGATTTTTTCGCGCACCTGCTCGATGCGCTCGGCCGAGAGCACGGGTGTATCGCTCTGGGCAATCGGCGTCGGCGTCGCGTCCGGCCGGGGCTGCGAAGGATCGGATTGTGGGGTGTCCTGCTCGGTCATGCCTGCTCACTCCGTGCTCACGGGCTGGCGTTCATTGTCGAGCGCGGCCTTGAATGTGTGCCAGGGCAGGGTGGCGCACTTGACACGCATCGGGAAGCGCCGCACGCCCGCCAGGGCCGCGAGCTTGCCCAGCCGCTCGGCTGTGTCGGGCTTGATCTCGCCGGCCAGCAGGGCGTGAAACAACTCGAACAATGCCAGCGCCTCCTCGCGCCGCCGGCCGCGAAGCTCGTCGGACATCATCGACGCGCTGGCGGTGCAGATGGCGCAACCCTTGCCTGTGAAGCTTAGGTCGCTCAATGTGCCGTCGGCCAGTTTCAGATACAGGTGGATGCGGTCGCCGCACAGCGGGTTGTAGCCCTCGGCGTCGTGCGTGGCGTCGGGCATGGCCGCGTAGTGGCGCGGATGCTTGCTGTGATCGAGAATGAGCTGCTGGTAGAGGTCGGCCAGTTCGTCGAGGCTCATCGGAACACCGCGATCGTTTCCTTGAGGCCGCGCACCAGGGCGTCGATCTCCTCGGTGGTGTTGTACAGCCCCAGCGACGCCCGCACCGTGGCCGGCACGCCGTAGCGGTCCATCACCGGCTGGGCGCAGTGGTGGCCCGTCCGCACGGCGATGCCCTGCTGATCGAGGATCGTGCCCACGTCGTGGGGATGGATGTCATCGACGGTGAACGACAGCACGCCGGCCTTGTCCGCAGCCGTGCCGATGAGGCGCACTTCGTCGAGCGCGCCGACCGCGGCCGTGGCGTATTCGAGCACCGCGTGCTCGTGTGCTGCAATCGCGGCCATGTCGAACTGCTCGAGATACGCCAGGGCCGCGCCCAGTCCGATGCCGCCGGCGACGTGGGGCGTACCGGCCTCGAATTTGTACGGCAGGTCGGCATACGTCGTCTTCTCGAAGCTCACCGATGCGATCATGTCGCCGCCGCCCTGGTACGGCGGCATGGATTCGAGCAACTCACGCCGGCCGTACAGCGCCCCGATGCCCGTCGGGCCGTAGAGTTTGTGCCCGCTGAAACAGTAGAAGTCGCAGCCCAGGGCCTCGACATCCACCGTCACGTGCGGCACGGCCTGGGCGCCGTCCACCAGCACCACCGCCCCCACCGCGTGCGCCTTCTCGATGATCGGCCGCACCGGGTTGATGGTGCCCAGGGCGTTGGACACATGCACGACGCTGACGACCTTCGTCCGCGGCGACAGCAGCTTCTCGAACGCGGCCATGTCCAGCTCGCCGACGTCCGTCATCGGCGTGACCTTCAGCTTCGCGCCCGTCGCGGCGCAGACCATCTGCCAGGGCACGATGTTCGAGTGGTGCTCCATGTGCGTGATGAGCACCTCGTCGCCGGCCTGGAGCGCCGGACGTGCGTAGGCCTGGGCCACGAGGTTGATCGCCTCGGTCGTGCCGCGGACGAAGATGATCTCCTCGCGTCGGGGCGCATTGAGGAAGCGCTGGATCCGGTGACGGGCGTCTTCGTACTGCTCGGTCGCCTCCTGGCTGAGCGTATGCACGCCGCGGTGGATGTTCGAGTTGGTCTGTTCGTAATAGCGTGTCAGGGCGTCGATGACCGCCTGCGGCTTCTGCGTGGTGGCGGCGTTGTCCAGGTAGACCAATGGCTGCTCATGCACCTGGCGGCGGAGAATGGGGAAGTCCGGCCGAACGGCTTCGGGATCGAAGCTGATCCGTGCCGTATCCGTCGAGTTGGCCACACCAGTGCGCGTCATGCCGCTGCACATCCTTCTTTTGCCCGCAGAATCGGGGAGCATCGCCGATCTTTCCGCCTCTGGCAAGCGCCTTTGGCGGCGCCGTGGATTCAGTTCCGCGCGGCGGCGGCCTGCTGCGCCAGGCGGGCGGCGCCCTGTCGGATGCGCCCCACCATCGCGCTGAGGCCGACGACGCGGTTCATGCGGATCGCCTCAGCCAGCCCCAGCCTCCGGAGCACGTCCGTCGGCGCCGCCGTCGCTTCAGCCAGCGGGGCGCCGTCGTAGGCCTTGACCAGAATGCCCAGGATGCCCGCCACGGTCGGGGCCTCTTCCGCCACATCGACGAAGATGCGCAGTCGGCCGTCGTCCTCCTCAAGCCAGAGGTAGACCGGCGTCTGACACTCGTGCACGCGGTTCATGCCGGCGTCGCGCTCGGCCGCCAGGCGCTCGGGCAGCTTCGGCAGCTTCCGCGCATAGTCCAACAGAAGCTGTATCCGCGTCTCGACGTCCACGCTCTGGAACGCCTCGGCAATCTCGTCAAAGCGGCTCATGTCACCACATCCACAACGGCAGGCGTGCCCGCGTCACACCGCGACCGGCTGGTCCTTCTCGATCGGCAGGCCCACGGCGTTGCCCCACTCGGTCCATGAGCCGTCGTAATTGCGCACATTCTCGAAACCCAGCAGGTACGTGAGCACGAACCACGTGTGGCTCGAACGCTCACCGATGCGGCAGTAAGCGATCACATCGTCGTCGGGGCGCAGGCCCAGCTCGTCACGGTAGATCGCCTCGAGTTCCTCGCGGCTCCTGAACGTACCGTCGTCGTTGGCCGCGCGGGCCCAGGGACAACTGACGGCCCCGGGAATATGCCCGCCGCGGAGCACGCCCTCCTGCGGATAGTCGGGCATGTGCGTGATCTCGCCGCGGAACTCGCCGGGGCTGCGCACGTCGACCAGCGGCCGGCCGCGCTTCGTGTGCATCAGCACCTCGTCGCGGAAGGCCCGGATCGAGCGATCCTGCGGTTTCGGCGTATACGAACCGCGCGGGTAAGTGGGCCGCGTGGTGCTCACGGGTCGGCCTTCCGCCAGCCACTTGCCCCGCCCGCCGTTCATCACCACACACTTGTCGTGCCCGTTGAGCTTGAACACCCACAGGGCGTAGCAGGCCCACCAGTTGTGCTTGTCGCCGTAGAACACCACGACCGTGTCGTCGCTGATGCCGTGTTTCTCGCACAACTCGGCGAAGCGGTCGCCTTCAATGTAGTCGCGCACCACGGGGTCGTTGAGGTCGTTGACCCAGTCGATCATGACGGCTTCGGGGATGTGCCCGGTGTCGTAGAGCAGCAGATCCTCATCTGACTCGACGATGCGCACGCGGGCGGTGTCACCGCGGTGCTCGTCGACCCATTGGGTGCTGACGAGCATGTCGGGATGGGCGTAGGGTGTCGTCCTGGCGTTCATGATGCGCCTCCTCTCGCGTTTCAGGCGAGTCGGATCGCGTCCAGATCTTCGTGCGGCAGCAGGACATCGAGTTCCCGCTCGATCGCCTCGCGCACCGGCTCAAGGCTCATGCGTTCGAGGCTTTCGCCGGCGAACGAGCGCACGAGCATGGCCATGGCCGCCGCCCGGCTCAGGCCGCGGGACCGCAGATAAAAGACCGCGTCGGCGTCGAGCTGGCCGATTGTCGCGCCGTGCGTGCACTTCACGTCGTCGGCATAAATCTCCAACTGCG
>CAZUUQ010000144.1:0-1965 GCA_964622625.1 uncultured Phycisphaeraceae bacterium
TTGCCGGGTGCGGCGCGGATGCGGCCCCGTATTTCCGCATCTTCAATCCGGTAAGGCAGGCACGCAAGTTCGACCCGGCGGGAGCTTACGTGCGTCGGTGGGTGACCGAGCTGGCCGACACGGCTGACGCGGAAGTCTTCGAGCCGGGGGTTCGCAACGGGGAAACTGGCACGGCGGCCAACAATTCCTATCCTGATCCGATTGTGGACCATCACGAGGCTCGAGGCCGCGCATTGGATGCGCTGGCGCGGGTCTCGGGCGCCGGGGATTAGCGGACAGGAATGCGATGCTCAAACGTGCGCGTACGGTGTGCCTGCTGCGGCCGCAGGATGTGCAGCCCTCGCAGGACGACATGCAGGTGGTCGGGGTGTTCAACCCCGGCGTGACGGAGTTCGCAGGGCAGGTTCACCTGCTGGTTCGCGTGGCGGAGACGCCCCGGGAACAGCGGGAGGGCATGATCGGCCTGCCGCGGTGGGATGGCGAGGGACGCGAGGGGGGACGCATCGTCACGGACTGGTTCGCGGCCGACCGGGTGGACTACCTCGACCCGCGCGTGGTGCGGCTGCGTGACACAGGGGCGCTGCGGCTGACGTACACATCCCACCTGCTGCTGGCCCGCAGCCGCGCCGGCGACCGGATCGACGAGGTGACGCGGACACGTTTCGTGCCGCAGTCGGCCTACGAGACCTACGGCGTCGAGGATCCGCGGATCACCAGAATCGGCGACGTGTACTACTTCACATACGTGGCCGTGTCACCGCACGGCGTGGCGACGGCCCTCGGATCGACGACGGATTTCGTGCAGTTCCGCCGCCACGGGATCATCTTCTGCCCCGACAACAAGGACGTCGTGCTGTTTCCCCAGAAGATCGCGGGCAGTTACGCGGCCCTGCACCGGCCCAACCCGCGGATGCTGTTCACATCGGCCCAGATGTGGATGGCCCGCAGCGGCGACGCCCTGCGCTGGGGCCAGCACGAGTTTTTCTATAGCGGCGAGGGCGGCTGGGAGAGCGGACGCGTCGGGGCGGGCACCCCCCCGCTGCTGACGGATCGCGGTTACGTGGCGATTTACCACGGCAACTGGAGGCCGGCCGATGGCGGTGACGTGGGCACGTATTGCGCGGGAGCGATGCTTCTGGACGCGGAGAACCCCCGGAAGATCCTCGGCCGCACGACGGCCCCGATCATGCGGCCGCAGACGCCCTTTGAATGCGATGGCTTTATCCCCAATGTGGTGTTCCCCACAGGCGTGGTCGATCGCGGCGACGCCCTGCTGGTCTATTACGGAGCCGCGGATACGGTGACGGCCATGGTGCAGTGGCGGTGGGACGAGCTCCTGGCGGCTTTGTGAGACATGGCGTCGCCGGTGGTGAAGATGCGGGGACGGCCCAGGTGGAAAATGGGGGGAATAGGAAAAGGGGTCAAATCCGAAGCCGTGGGATTTGAAAAAGATCGTGCGGAATTCGCCAAAAACGGCGGAAAACCCTTGACAGGCTGTGGCGGGCGGGCCATACTCGTTTCAGTGTGCAGGAGGCTCTCGCTGGATTCACCGGCAGCCTCTTGACCGGGTCGGTGGATCAGTAAAATCGGGAGTGGACGGCAGGAGGGAATCGGAGGTCGGAGAGAGAGCGGCGATGCGGCTTGGAGGGCCGATCGCAGGGGAAAAACAAGGATGCGAAGCGCGGCATAGGCTGTGCGTGCCCCTTGTCTGGTACGGACCTTTCGAGTCCGGCTCACTCACCGACGGCAATGAGAAGGTATGTCAGGCACCCCGACTGTGTTGGTCGGTACCGGGCCTGTGTGCATAAATGTGTTGTTTTTCAGTGTCGTGTTTCTGTGGTTCTCTTCTTATTAGGAGGAAGGAAAAGTGAAAGCTAAGTGGATTCTCAGTATGGCCCTGGCGGCTGCCGTGTCGGCGCCGGCGTGGGCGAACATCGGTCCGATCTACAACGCGCCGGATCCGGG
>CAZUUQ010000144.1:2065-4975 GCA_964622625.1 uncultured Phycisphaeraceae bacterium
GTCGGCGTGACCGGCCTGGCTGCGGACGGCACCGGCGGCACGAACGTGGTCCTGGGCAACATCACGGGTGACCCCATCGGTCACTGGGACCATCACTTCGGCACGGTCAACAGCAACGGTGACGTGTTCTGGCAGGGCTTCACGCCCACCGCCGACCAGCGTCTGATGCACATGAACCTCAGCGCCCCGGGCGTGATCAATGTGCTCTACCCTGGTTCGGGCAGCGGCAACGAGTTCGGTTCGAACCCCTACGCGGCCAAGTACAGCGACCGCGTGGTGCACCTGACGATCACCAACAACGAGCTGCGCGTGTACGATCTGGGCGATGCGACCGACTACATCGTCTGGGATGCGACCGACACGGCCGCATTCGCCACCCACCAGGGCGTGCGTCGCACCCGCATCAGCAACGAGGGTGACTGGGCTGTGTTCAACAACCGTCTGGTCGGTGCCGTGGACAACCAGGCCGACATCTTCATCGGTGACTTCACCGATATCAACAACCCGGTCTGGACCAACCTGACCAACGACGCCCTGCAGAACCGCGATGACCCGGTCATCCAGCTCATCAGCGCCGACGAGGCTCTGGTGGTCTACGCCACCCGTCCCAACGGCGGCCAGTTCTACATCGAAGGCTTCATCGTCAGCGGTCTGGCGAGCAACGCCCCGGTCAAGGGCAGCACGTTCACCGTCGCCCAGGTTGACGGCCAGATCCTGCAGTATCCTTCGACCGACGGCAACGTGATCGCCTGGCGGAACAACACGCTGGGCATCGTGCAGTACACCTACATCCCCGAGCCGGCGAGCCTTGCTCTGCTGGCCCTGGGCGGCCTGGCGCTGGCGCGCCGTCGCCGCTAAGTCTGAACCAACCAGGCCGCGGGGCCTGATTCAGACGCCAAACCACAAGGGCGGCCCTCACGGGTCGCCCTTGTTTTTCGTTGCGATGTTGATGGCGATGGATCGTCGATCCGCACCTTCGTCAGACGAAGGTGCGGCTTGGGCGTGCTGGTGGGTCAGTGCTTCGGTTTGGCAGGCTTGCCGGTGCGGGCCGATTCGTAGATCGCGTCCATCAGTTCGCTGTGGATGATGCCGTTGCGCGGGTTGGTTCGCGGCTGGGCCTTGCCGAGGATGGCGTCCAGGAAGTTGTGGTCGGGGTTGTCCGAGCCTTCGGGCAGCTCGACCTCGACGGGCTTGTCGCCGCCCTTGCCGTCGGACTCGAAGACCTTCATCCAACTGCCGCCCCATGCGTCGATCTCGATGCGGCCGCGCTCGAACATGAACGCGCCGTGGCGGCCGGCGCCGGGGCTGTTGCCGCTGATGGCCACCGACGCCAATGTGCCGTTGGCGAACTTGATGACCATGGCGCTGTTGATGTCCACCGGCGTGCCGCATTTGTCCAGCATGGCGTAGACCGCCTCCACCGGCTGCTCGATCGACCAGCAGAGGCTGTTGAGCAGGTGGGCGCCGCTGTCATACGCCTGTCCGCCGCCGGAGAGCTTGGGATCCTGCCGCCACGAACCGGTGGTGAACATCTTCCAATCCTGGCTGATGAACGCGCTGACCAGCTCAAGCTTGCCGAAGCGCTGGTCGCGGATCACCTGGCGCAGGTATTCGAACCGCGGCGAACAGGGCGTGTTGTAGCCGATGACGAAGATCTTGCCGGACTTCTCGACGCGCTTGGCCAGATCGTGGGCGTGGGCGGCGTCGGTGACCATGGGTTTTTCCATGAAGATGTGGCAGCCGGCGTCCAGGGCCTCGCAGGCCTGCTCGTAGTGCAGCGTGTGGGGGCTGGCGATGAAGACGGCATCGGGTTTCGCCTCGCGGTACATCTTGGCGCGGTCGGTGTAGACCTTGGGCGCCGGGTTGGCGTCGGGAAAGGCCTTGTCGCGGTAGGCGATCAGAGCCTTCTCATCGACGTCGCAGAGGGCGACGACCTGGGCCTCGGAGCGCTGGGCCAGACGGCGGATGTGCAGGCGCATGATGCCGCCGCAACCAAGCAGGGCGATACGGATGGTCTTCATGGGGCGTCTCAAGTCAGGGGTTTGATGCGGCCGTGAACAGGCGGCCGGTATGCGTACGGGTTACAGCCGGGGTTACAGCCGGGGTTGCACTCGGGGGTATGGGCGCGTCATGCTAGCGACCGGCGATTCCGCCGCAAGCCAACTGCTCGACAACAGGTTCCTCCCCATGCCCCACAATCACGACCAGACCATGAGCACGACCGTGGCTGTCCGCGTCCGCTATCCCGAATGCGATCCGATGGGCGTGGCCCATCACAGCGTGTTCCCGATCTGGTTCGAGATCGCCCGCACGGAACTGCTGCGTCAGCAGGGGCTGGCCTACCGGGATCTGGAGGCCGGCGGGGTGCTTTTCGTGGTCATCGACCTGAACGTGCGCTTCCGTCAGCCGGCATGGTACGACGATGAGCTTGAAATCGAGGTGACCCAGCGGCCGGCGGGGGGCGTGAAGGTGATGCACGATTATCGCGTGCTGCGCGATGGGCAGGTGCTGGCCGAAGGCTCGACCACGCTCGCGTGCCTCGACGCCGACCGCCGGCCGCGGCGCATTCCTCCCGCGATGGCTGCCCTGAAAGCGGACACCGCACCCCGTTGACGGGCGCGCTCCAGCCACTACAATCTCCGCTCCGATGCCCCCAGTGCGCGTATCCCAGCGTCCATCCCTGTTGACCTGGTTGACCTGAACCTCCAACCCCGCGGCCGGTGACGGCCGAGCGACATCCGACTTTACGGAAAGAAGCAGACCGATGGCCAAGAAGAAGACCAAGCGTTCCGCCCGCACCCCCGGAAAAACACACGGCAAAACCACCAGGAAAAAGAGCGGCAGGAAGGCGGCCGCACGCAAGCCCGCTGGAAAGAAGCCTGCCGGCCGCAAGCCCGCGGGGCGCAAGAC
>CAZUUQ010000145.1:0-4959 GCA_964622625.1 uncultured Phycisphaeraceae bacterium
CGCGCAGGTTCTGGGCGTGGGCGTGGCCTTGCGAGCCGTAGCCCAGCACGGCCACGGTTTTGCCCTGAAGCGCGTTGATTGAGCCGTCCTTGTCATAGAGCGTCTTGATGGCCATGAATATCATCTCCTGTCCTGCGCGTCGCTTGAACGCAAGCAGATCAATGTAGCGAGCGGCGGGAGGAAGGTAAAACCGCACCTGCCGTCGACCCGCGGGCGCGGTCGAATCAGTCACCCCGGCGGAATCAGATGGGTTTCATCGCCGGGATGCCTGCGGCCGTCGGCAGGCGGAAAATGCCGCCGCGACCGTGAAGAGCCAGAAGGCCGTCGGCTCTGGGATGATCACCGGCGCGCCGCCCGCGCAGTTGCCGCCGCCGGTGAGCCAGCAGATGAACGGGTTGATGTCCTCGGTGTTGATCACCTGATCGCCGTTGGGGTCATGGACGACCGGCGGAAGGCCGAAGGTGGTCTCATACTGCACGGCGTTCGTCAGCGCGAGGATAAAGGGATTGATGTCCTCGGTGTCGACGGCGCCGCTGCCATTGAAGTCGCCGGGGAGTCGGACCGTCGGCGGGCCGTAGGTGAATTGTGCGCCATTGATGTCGTCCTCGGCCGGCTGGCGGTTGACGTAGGTGCAGCAGCCTCCGCCGACATACATGACGGAGTTGACATCGGTGGCCGGGTCATTGAAGTCGGGATGGCCCAGCCCGATGGCGGCGTGGCCCAGCTCGTGCAGGAACAGACCTTCGAGGTCGTTGCCGTAAAAATAATCGATCGGCGTTACATCCTCGTCCCCGGGCGCGACCTGAAAAAGCGCCGCCAGGTTGAAAAGCACGTCGCCGGCCAGCGTGCCGCCATTCCAGGGCGGGGCGAAGCCGACGGCCCCGACATACTGGAATGAATGCGTCGGATCGGGCTGGAAAGCGCCGATGCGGATGTCGACAGCCGTGGCGTTCGGGTCGTTGATCGGCAGATTGTTGTCGGTCAGAGGCCCGATGAAGATCACATCGGCGACGGCCGCCCAGGTATCGAAAGCGTTCTGGATGGCTGTGTCGAATGAACCGCCGCCATAGGCGGTGTCGATGGTGGCGCGAAGCTGGGTGATATTGCTTCCGCCGACGACGCCGCTGATGTCGGGAAAGGACCAAGGGTCGATGCGGAAGTCATCGCCGGCGACGGTGCCGTCAGGCATATAGCCCCAGGTGACGACGGCGGGTGTGCCGAACTCGGGATCACCCCACTTGTTGCCGTAACCGTTGCCGAAAGAGAAAAAGGCCGAGGCGTGGCCGGTGGCCATGACGGCGAAGAGCGCGATTGTCCACCCCATGCGCTGCATCGCACTCATCGCCCGAGACCGAACATGGCATCCAGACCGCCCCGCGACACGAAAACACATCGATCGCCCCCCTGCTGCCAGGATATTCATACCCTCCCCCCGCTGGCCCATCACCAGCCCCCATCGGGCACAGTCTTTTGATACACGCTGAACCCCGGGCGTGTCAAGACCATTTTCCTGTTTGCGATGTATATATCCCGCACAATTATTGGATTACGCGCCTGGTCATGCGGCAGCGTCTCCCAGTTTGCCATGCGGGCAGCGAATACCGTGGCACGCACGAATGCTCAGCGTCCCACAGCCGCCGGATCGAAAAACCAACTCAGTTCGCCGCCGTGGGGCGTCGGATCGACCCCCGTGATCGGCAGAGCACGCGGGTCGGGGCCGTGGTCGGCCAGTTGGCGGCGGACGCGCTCGATGGTCGCGGCTTTCTTTGAGCCTGTCACGAGCACGGCCACCTCGCGGGCGGCATTGAGCAACGGGAAGGTCATGGTCACTCGGTCGGGCGGCGTGACATGCGGACCGGCGTTGACGGACACCCAGCGGTCGACCACATCGAGGGCCGGCGAATGGGGAAAGAGGCTGGCGGTGTGGCCGTCGTCGCCCATACCCAGGAGCACGAAGTCGAGGCGCGGCGGCGCGGCGTCTGGCGCGGCTGAACCGGCGGCTGATGTCGCACCGATGGCCCACTCGCGCAGGTCGCTTTCGTAGAGCACGGCCGGATCGTCGGCCAGCGCGGGCATCGCATGCACCTGGCGCTTGCGCATCGGCACGTGATCGGTCAGTGACTCACGGATCAACTTGATGTTGGCGCGGTCGTCGCTGTCGGCCACGCGTCGTTCGTCGACAAGCCAGACGTGCGTCTGCTGCCACGGCAGGAAACGGTACTGTGGATCAATGACGAGGCGGACATAGAACGGCTCGGGCGTCGATCCGCCGGACAGAGCCAGATGGAAGATGCCTCGCTGCCGCACGGCCTGGGTGGCCGCGCGGCTGAGAACGGCCGCCAGATCGTCGTAGAGATCGTCGGTCGATCGCGCGACATGCACGTCACCGGTGAGTTGAAGTTCCATGCGTGAAGTCTACGGATATGGGCGACAGGCGCCCAGAGTGGCGGGCGCAGGCGCGACAGTTAGGATGCCGGGATGACTGGTGTGAAGATCACATTCATCGGCGCCGGCAGCTTCGTTTTCGGGCCGGCCGTGCTCGCCGGCGTGTTGCGCCAGTATGACCTGGGGCCGTGCGAACTGGCGCTGGTGGACGTTGACCCGGACGCGCTGAGTCTGATGGCCGCAGTAGCGCGGCGGGTGGCGGCGACCGATCGGCCGCGGGTGCGGATCAGCGAACACACGGCATACGACAGCGCCCTGCCCGGTACGGATTTCGTCATCACGTGCGCGGCGCCGCAGATGCAGGGCCGGCATGCGGCCGATCGGCAGATCATCGAGCGCCACACGCCCGGCCATCTGATCACGGAGTTCGGCGGCATTGCCGGCCTCAGCTACAGCCTGCGGCAGACCGCGTTCATTCGGTCGCTGTGTGAGTCGATGCATCGCCACTGTCCGCAGGCGTGGCTTCTGTGCGCGGCCAATCCGTTGCCGCGGGTGTGCGAAGCCGCTCACCGGATGGGAATCCGGACGGCCGGCTTCTGCAACGCATCACTGACCGGCTACCGGTGGCTCGAACTTACGCTGGCCGATGCGCCGCCGCAAGGGCCGCGTGCCACCTTCGATGAACTTCGCCAACGGTTCGACGCGGTTATTGCCGGCGTCAACCATCTGACGTGGATCATCGCCGCGCGCGATACCGACCGTGGCGATGATCTGTTGCCGGCACTGCGTCGCGCTTCCGAGAACGGCCGCTTGTCCGGTCAGCCGCGCAGTCAGGAATTGCTGGCGGAGACGGGCTATATGCCGGCCTGCGGTGACGCGCACATCCAGGACTTTCTGCCGCCGCCCGACGCCGCGCCACCTCGGCACGATCCGTGGCACGGCCAAGCGGAGGAGCGGACGCGGCGGCGCGAACAGTTGGCGGCCGTGGCCGAGGGACGCGAGCCATTCGATGGGCTGCACCTGGCGTGGGAGCAGCCGATCGATCTGGTGGCGGGCATGGTGCTCGGCCGCGACATCCCCGTACATGCCATGAACCTGGCCAACGAGGGCCAGATTCCGCAGTTGCCGCGCGGCTGCATGGTCGAGACGCCGACCGTGGCTGGCCGCGAGGGTCCGACTCCCCGGCAGGTGGCCTTACCGGCGTCGGTGGCTGCGTACTGTGGGCCGACCGCTGAACTCACATCGCTGATTGTGCGTGCCGCGCTCGAGCGGCGGCGCGAGCTGGTGCATGAGGTGGTGCAGCGCGATCCGACGATCACCGACAAAGCCGCGGGCCTGGCGGCCGCTGAGGCGGTGCTCGAAGCGCACGCGGACATGACCGGATCGTTTGACTGACGCTCGTATGCGCGCGGCCGCGACCTACTCGTTGCGCCACTGGCGGCGGCTGCCGAGCAGCACGTCGGCGGCCGAGGGGCCCCACGTGCCGGCCGCGTAGTTGGGCAGGTCGGTCGGCGGATGCTCAGCCCAGTGATCGAGCACGGGCTGCACGACGCGCCAGGCGTGCTCGATTTCGTGGCGGCCCTTGAAGAGCGTCTGGTCGCCGCGGATCGCGTCGAGCAGCAGCGTGGTATACGCCTCGGGCGGGCGGGCCTGGAACTGCTCGATATAGTCGAAGTCCATGACCACGGATTTGATCTGCATGCCTTCGCCCGCGTCGAGGCCGGGCACCTTGCCTTCGAATCGCAGGTGGATGCCCTCGTTGGGCTGCACGTTGATGACGATCTGGTTGGGCGGCAGGCAGTTGCGGCCGCGGGTGCGATCGCGGAACAGGCAGTGCGGCGTGGGCTTGAAGGTGACGACGATCTCGGTGGTCTTTCGCGGCATGCGCTTGCCGGAGCGCAGAAAGAACGGCACGCCCTGCCACCGCCAGTTGTCGATATCGACCTGCATGGCCGCGTAGGTATCGGTGCGGCTGTCGGGTGCGACGCCGTCCTCCTGGCGGTAGCCGGGGACTTTTTCGCCATCTGTTTTGCTGTCTGTTTGCCCGTGGATGCGGCCGGGGCCATACTGGCCGCGCACGGCGATGTGGGCCACGCGCTCGGCTGATGGGGCGGCGACGGCGCTGAGCACCTTCGCCTGTTCGCCGCGGACGTGGTGCGAGGCCATCGACACCGGCGGCTCCATCGCCACCAGGGCCATCACCTGCAGCAGGTGGCTCTGGATCATGTCGCGCATGGCCCCGCCGCTGGGCGAGTCGTAGTAGCCGCCGCGCCCCTCGACGCCGACGGTCTCCGCGGCCGTCACCTGTACGTGGTCCACGTACTGGCGGTTCCAGACCGGCTCGAAGATCGTGTTGGCGAAGCGGAAGACCAGCAGGTTCTGCACCGTCTCCTTGCCCAGGTAGTGGTCGATGCGGTAGATGCTTTCTTCCTCGAAGACGCGGCCGAGCACGCGGTTGAGATGGGCGGCCGAGTCGGCGTCCTGACCAAAGGGTTTCTCGACGATGATGCGCTGCCAGGGGCGATTACCGCGATCAAGGCTGCACCAGGCTTTGCCCTCGGTGACCATGCCGGC
>CAZUUQ010000146.1:0-1327 GCA_964622625.1 uncultured Phycisphaeraceae bacterium
GGATGGGGAGTTCGCTGAGAATCCGGCCCTGAAGGGCCCGGCTTGAGGACGGAACTGCGATGCACTTTTTCATCACCTTTGCTGAGGGTACGACGATGTCGAATACATTGCGTCTGTTGGGGCTGATCGTGTGTGCGGCCGTCGCGGCTCCAGCCTATGGCGGGTACCAGTTTCAGAAGATCACGGGCGAGTGGGTCGCGATCGAGACGGGCTACGATCCGGTGCTGAACAATCAGGGACAGGTGCTGTTCCGCGACGACAACTGGGCGAGGCTGTCGCTCTACAGCAACCAGGTCATCACCACCATCGGCGGCGGGCCGACCGGCGAGATGTACCACTTCGACATGAACGACGCGGGCCAGGTGGTCTATAACTGGGCCAACACGAACTGGAACACGTTTCTGACGCGCTACAGCGGCGGCGTCTACCAGACGCTGGCATCATCGCTCTCACCCGACATTGCCGAGATCAACGGCGTGGCCATCAACAACCAAGGCGAGATCGCGGCCGCGGTCACCGTTGAGGATCCCTACACGGCCACCTGGCGGCAGGGCCTGTACAAGGTCGATACGAACAACCAGTTCACGCCCTGGATTCACCCGGAGCTGAACCCCTTCGGGGAGTGGGGCTTCTGGCAGTTGTCGTTGGCGGACTCGGGAACGGCCGCGTTCGCCAATGATTACGGCGCCTACCTCTCGCCGGCGGCCAACAGCTATATGCCGACCGCACAATCGGACCCCAACGGTTACTTCGGGCCGGTTGCGTCGCCGATCAATGCCGGCGGGCAGGTCGCGTACGTTGACTGGACCGACTGGCAGCCGCCAGCCCCGATGGTGAAGATCACCGACGGGCAGACGACGCAGACGGAGAACCTTTTCGCTTTCACGAGCATCGAAAGGCTGGCGCTCAACGACGCGGGCGATATCGCGTACTTCGGCATGCGCTCCGTGCCGGAGATCACGGGGATTTTCGTCAACGACGACACGCTGCCGGTCATTGCCGTGGGCCAGCAGCTCGAAGGCTCGGCTGTGAACTGGCTGACGCTGTCGAGCCGGGGGTTCAACGACGCGGGGCAGATCGTCTTCTGGGCGGAACTGGACAACGGCTCGTCGGGCCTCTACCTGGCCACGCCCGTTATGAGTGGCGACATGACCGGCGACGGTCTGGTCAACACCGAGGACATCAACCCCTTCATCCTGATGCTGACCGGCGGACAGGGACAGTCCGTCGACGGACAGAGCGCTGCGGAAGTCGCGGCCGACGTCAACGGCGACGGGGTGGTGAACACGGAGGACATCAACGCGTTCATCGCCCTGCTGACGGGTGG
>CAZUUQ010000146.1:1427-4903 GCA_964622625.1 uncultured Phycisphaeraceae bacterium
TCCCCGAACCGGGCAGCGCAGCCACCATGCTGCTGCTGACGGCGGCATGCCTGGGTCGCAGACGCCGGGGGCGTACCGATTGACCGGGGCGCGAACGCGACGGGCGTTGCACGTGGAAAGCGATGCGCCGCGTTTGCAGGCTGCTCCTCGAGACGCAGCGTGGTGCTTCATCGCGTGTGCGGACGGGAGAGACGGAAGAGAATGAAGCTCAGGTCGTCCGGCTTGCTGGGCTGACCGGGGGCGGGGCTGGTCATGCGTTGCAGGGCGGCGTGGCTGAGCCGGGCAGCGGCATCGAGCGGCGGGCCTTTGCGGATCAGCTCGATCGTCTGGGTGTCGGTGAGGTTGTCGGTCAGGCCGTCACTGGCCAGCAGCAGGCGGTCACGGGCGGCCAGCGGAATCGGCGAACTCATCTCGATGCGCATGGCGTCGCTGCCGAGCATATTCAACACCAGGTGGCGGTCTTCATGGTGCATGGCGTCATCGGCGTCGAGGAGTCCGGCTTCGACGCCCAGGCCGACCGGGGAATGCGAGACCGTGGCGAGCTTGATCCTGCCGCGTCCGCCGACCAGCATGGCCAGTGAATCGCCGACGTGAAACGTACGGACGGCTCGGTCGTGGATGGCGGCGACGACCAGCGTGGTGGCGCTGCCATTGGCCTGTGATTTGACGGCGGCGTTGGCCTGTTCGATGCCGTTGAGCACAGCCGCCCGGAGCGTGGACTCCTCCATCTGACCGCCAGCGGCCAGCTCCTCCAGCGGGCCGAGAGCCGCGCCGACGATTTCGACAGCCGCCTTCGACGCCGCTTCGCCGGCCCGTCCGCCGCCCATGCCGTCGGCGAGGATAAGCACGGCCGAGGTCGGCGGCAGGGCGATCGCGGCGAGGGCATCTTCGTTGGGTGTTTCCTTTCCCGGACAGCGCGTGGAGAACACCACCGCATCGCCGGCCGGCAGGCGGCGCAAGGCCGGCTGGTCCATCTGCTGATCCAGAAGATAGTCGGGAGTATCGGACACGTGTGCGCTTACTTTACATCCTCGGACGTGGGATGGCGGCATCGGGCGGACCGCCCGCGGACAGGAACCGCCGTTGCCCGGAAGCCGGTCGGCCGCAATTGGCGTCATCATCTTTCAGCACGGGGCACGGCAATGGCGCAGGTATCGTAACGCGTCCGCGCGTCCACGAAGCGACGCGTTACCGATGGTCGGCGGGAGATCAGGCGGCTCGGCGCAAGCCGCTCGCGTTGTCCGCAGCGTGCTTGCGGGGCGTGGAAACGTCGCCTGCCGCTTCCGCGACGCGCTGCTGCCGGCAGCGGGCGCTGAGCGCATGGATTTCCTCCCCCAGCGTCGCGTCCAGCTTGCCGATCGCACGCTGCACGCCCCACAGCCACCAGGCGCGCGCATAGCCCAGACGCCGGGCGATGAGCAGATGGGTCTGAATTTCACACAACGTACCGCGGGCGGCGAGGCAGGCATCGCGCAGTCTGGCGGCATCGTCGTAGGCGGCTGCCTCAGCGATTTTGGCCGCCAAGGCGGCGCTGACGCGACGAAGCGTGCCCGTCACGCCCGAACGTTCCTCGGCCGGAAATCTCTCCGTGAGATGAAAGAGCCGGTGCGTCAGGTCCATCGCCTGCCGCCACGTCGCCAGTTGCTGGAAGCTCCGGGATGCCATCGTTGGGTCCCTGATGGGTCAGCCCGCGCGGCTCAAGGGCTGTCATGACTGATATCGGTCCGATCGTCGTGCGGCCTGATCCGCCGGCGCTGATCCCAACAGCGCGATCCGGGATCTTCACAGCAATCCGTGGATATCCGGACCCGCATCGCCGGGCCGACCGCGTCCCCGGGGCCGCAAGCGCCATCCCAGCACCAGCAGAACCGACAGCGGCAGAAGAAACAGCAGGGCCTGGTAGCTTACGTTGATCCACAGATGCCGACGGGCGGCCGCGGACAGTTCGCGGCCTTCGTCACTTAGCAGCAGACGCGCAATGCGCACGCTCTGGGCCGATACCACCGCCCAGGCGATGAACACCAGGCCCATGATCGGCCGCCAGGTCCAGCGCGCGCCGGTCGTCATCGCCAGGCCGCAGGCCCACCACGCTGCCGCGTACAGGCCGACGGCCACGCCCACCCAACCGAAGGCTCGCGGCGACTGCGCGATCTTCACGGCCATGATCAAGGGCAGAACGCCCCAGCCCAGGTA
The DNA here is from genome assembly GCA_964622625.1 of uncultured Phycisphaeraceae bacterium. Lineage (GTDB taxonomy): Bacteria > Planctomycetota > Phycisphaerae > Phycisphaerales > Phycisphaeraceae > CAZCWM01. The sequence continues at coordinate 3,621 of CAZUUQ010000146.1, forward strand.
GAGCATCGTGTGGAAGGTGCGCAGCGGACTCGGCTGATCGTGCAGGCTCATCGCCCCCATCGTAACCCCGGACGATGCCCGCAGGCGAGGCATGCGTTCGCGTTCGCTCACGCCTGCCAGAACCAGGCGCTGACGGTGTTGAACGTCATGACTGCTTCGGCGGCCGCCTGGGGGTGGTCGAAGTGGCCGGCCTGGTGCACCAGCAGTTGGCGCGGCCCGCCCAGGGCGTTGTAGACGGCGAACTGCCCCGGCGGCGGCACCGACGGGTCGAACAGGGCTGCGCCCACCATCACGGGCAAGCGCATGAACCGTGCGGCCGAGGCCGCGTCGAAGTATGCCAGCACGTCCAGCACCTGAGGATGCCGCTGGTGCATCTGGCGCACCGCCTCGCCGCTGCCGACGCATGGCAAGGTCGCCCGCAGCGGATGGTGGCCGAACGTCGGGACTTCGAGATACGCCCGGCGAAAGCGGTGATCCCACGGCAGCATCAGCGTGCCCAGCCCCCCGCCGAAGCTGACGCCCAGATAATCGAGCCGACCAGCCAGCGCCGGCATCCACGCCAGCAGGGCGCTGGCGGCCGACCACAGATCGGCGGCACAGCAGCCGTTGAGATAGCCCTCGCGATCCTCGATGCCGTGGACGACGTGTGCGGCCGCGTCGGCAGGAAGATTCGGCCGTGTCGAACGACCAAAACCGCGGGCGCAGGGATAGATCGCTGCCGCCGGCGGACCGGGCAGCGCCGGCTCCGGACCACTGCGCCCGCCGTAGCCGTGCCCCACCACCAGGCCGCGCTCCACCGGCGCGGCGCGCGGCAATGTCAGCCACGCGCCCACGCGAAAGCCGTCCAGACCGGTGTAATCGAGCTCATAAACCCGCAGTTTTTCGAAGCCGGGCAGCGACACTTCGCGGGACTCGAGTTGGGGATCGACCGCCGCCGTCTGTTCATAGCGCCGCCGCCAGAAGTTCGCAAAATGGGCCGGGGGGTCGGGGCTGTCCACGCGCAGCAGGGCCGGCAGGTCGTAGCCGTAGGTCGGGTCGAACGCATAGGCGTGCTGGAACATGGGCGCCAGACTACCGCCCGGTCGGCAGTGGACAAGGCGATGCAGAAACAAAAAAAACCCAGGCATTGCATGCCTGGGTCTGGGGTTGCACCCTCATCATGTCGAATCACAGCGTGCAATCAGTCTCACCGCCGCCGCCGGATCAGGGCTAAGGCGCCCATGCCCAACAGGGCCAGGCTCGCAGGCTCGGGGATGATCGCCGGCGCGCCGCCGGCGCAGTTG
>CAZUUQ010000147.1:0-4836 GCA_964622625.1 uncultured Phycisphaeraceae bacterium
TATTTCTTCGCTTCGCCGGCCAGGTAGAAGCTGCCGGTGACGACAATGAGGTCTTCGCGGCTGACGGCTCGGCCGGCGAGGCGGAAGGCTTCCGTGAGGTTGGGGGCGACCTGGGCCATCTTGCCCGAGAAATCGTTGAAGCGGTGCAGCAGATCCTCCGGCTCGGCGGCGCGGGGATTTAGCCGGGCCTGGGTGAAGATGATCTTGTCGGCGCCCAGGGCGACCTGCTTGAGCATGCCGGTGATGTCCTTGTCCTGGCCGCAACCGAAGATCAGCACCAGCGAGTCGTAGCTGATGTGAGCGCCCAGGGAGCGGATGAGGGCCTGGATGGACGCGGCATTGTGGGCGCCGTCGATGATGACGCGCGGCTCAGTCCAGACCTCCTCCATGCGGCCGGGCAGTTGTGTCTGCGTCAGGCCCTCGACCACGCGCTCCTCGGTGATCTCGAAGCCGTGGGCCTTGAGCTTGTCGAGGATGGCCAGCGCCAGGCCGCAGTTGTGGGCCTGGTGTTCGCCGCGCAGGGGGACGGCCAGATGCTCGAAGCGGCTGGTCTCGGTGGTGATGCTCACGCGGGTGTGCGGGCCCAGCTCACGGTTGGCCTCGAAGCGGTAGGAAAACTCGATCTGCTCGCCCAGGTAGTTCAGCGGCGTGCGCTTGATGACGGCGGCCTCGTTGAAGGCGGCGACGACGGCAGGCTCCTGGATGACGCTGATCGCGGGAACCTGCGGCTTGAAGATGCCGGCCTTCTCACGCGCGATCGAGGGCAGGTCCGATCCGAGAATGTTGGTGTGGTCGAGGCTGATGTGCGACAGGCCGCAGACCAGCGGCGTGACGGCCGTGGTGGCGTCCAGCCGTCCGCCCAGGCCGGTTTCCAGCACAGCGACGTCCACTGCCTGGTCGGCAAAGTAGCGCAGGGCCGCGGCCGTGAGAATCTCAAAATACGTCGGCTGATTTTCGCCGAAGGTCTTGCGCTTGGAGGCGATGATGCGGAAGATGTCGATCAGGTCGGCATGGGGGATCATCTGGCCGTCGATGGTGATGCGCTCGCGCAGATCGACCAGGTGCGGGCTGGTGTAAAGACCCACGGTGTACCCGCAGGCCCGCAAGGTGCTGGCGAGCATGGCGCAGGTGGACCCTTTGCCCTTGGTGCCGGCAATCTGGACGCACTTGATCTGCTCGTGGGGGTCGCCCAGGATTTCGAGCAGCCGGCCCATCCGCTTGAGGTTGAACGTGCGTTCGTTGTAGGTCACGAAGCGCATACGCTCGTGGTCGTGGTGAGCCGTCAGCCACTTGATCGCAGAGGCGTAATTGGTTATATCACCAGAACTAATGTTCAGGAGGGGGTTCTTGGCGGCCGAAGTCGACCGCGTGCTCTTGGTCGTTACGCGGCCTTTGGTCGTCCGTTTACGCTTGGGGGTGGAGGCGGGCATGGCTGCCATTGTAGCAGATTGTAAAAATTCGGTCAAATTGATGATTGTAATATCTTGTCTTTAATAGTCTTAAAGAGTAACTGGCAATCTAGGGAATTTCCCGGAGCAAGATGAAGTCGGGGGATCGCTCTACTTTCCATGCGAGGCCGGCAAGGGCGAATCATGACGCAAGTGCAGGATCACAAGGGCTTCATTGACCTTCAGGTCAACGGCTACGGTGGTGTCGATTTCAACCAGGACGAGCTGAATCCTGCCGACATCCACCGCGCCTGCGAGCTGCTGGAGCGGCACGGCGTGCGGGCGATTCTGTTGACGCTCATCACCGAGCAGGTGGATCGCATGATCCATCGGCTGCGCCGGCACGTGGCGATCCGGGCGGAGGACGACCTGGTGCGGCGCGTCGTCGCGGGGTTCCATCTCGAAGGGCCGTTCATTCACCCCGAGGACGGCTACCGCGGCGCCCATCCGCGCGACGCGGTGCGTCCGGCCGATGTCGATGCGATGCAGCGGCTGCTGGACGCGGGTGAAGGGTTGACGCGCCTGGTGACCTTGGCCCCGGAGTTTGACGCGGGGCTGCGCGTGACGCGGCGGCTGTGCGATCAGGGCATCGTCGTCGCGGCCGGGCACTGCAATCCAGGCATCGATCAGCTCACAGCCGCGGCCGACGCGGGCTTGTCGCTGTTCACGCATCTGGGCAACGGCTGCCCCAGGCACATTGACCGGCACGACAACATCATCCAGCGGGTGCTGAGCCTGTGCGATCGGATTCGCCCTTGCTTCATAGCCGACGGTGCGCATGTGCCGTTCTTTGCGCTGGGCAATTATCTGCGGGCCGCGGGGCTGGACCGGTGCATTGTGGTGACCGATGCGGTGTCGCCGGCAGGTCTGGGGCCGGGGCGTTATCGCATCGGGCGGTGGGAACTGGATGTGGGTGAGGACATGGTGGTGCGGGCGCCGGACGACAATCACCTTGTGGGGTCGGCCGGCACGATGCCGCGCACGCTGGATAACCTGGTGAAGCACGTGGGTCTGAGTGAAGCGCAGGCGCTGCAACTGACGCGTGACAATCCCGCCGCCGTGCTGGGCCTGCGTCAATGAGGCCGTCGTGATTGGGCGACGCGCATCCTGTTCAGGGGGACGGCTTGATTTGTGAATCGGCTCAGTGGGCCGCGACAAGCTTTTCCAGCGTGTCGATGACGACGGGCGCGTAACGGGCCAGCGGGCACTGCACGGTTCGCCGTTCCTCGCAGTAGTCGCCGCTGGTCGGCGAAGCGGCGCACTGCTGGCATATCAGGTCGCGCAGCGCCGTTTCATAAGGCCCCATCGTCGGATCGTGGATCTGGGCGGCGATCTCCTGAAGCCGGGGAAGATTGATGAAGATGGTGCATTGGGCTTCGCAGACGCGGGGGCGCTGTGGCCCGAGCCGTTCGCTGCCCATCGGCCGCTTGAAGCACTGCGTGCACACGCTGCTGCGGATGGCACGCTGCGCCAGGTCCGTTTCCGGCAATCGTTGCACGCTCAGGCTCCTTAAGTCGGCGGCGAGCGCCGTCAGCAGGTGATATCGGACAGCCCGGGGACGCTTGGTTCATCATGCGCGGCCATGCCCGTGTCGTGCGCAATTCCCCGAGGCACGATCAATCCTGCATGGACGGCAGATGCTGCGTATGCACACCGTGGCGGCGGCGGAGTCGGCGGACCGACTGAAGCAGGCTGCGGACCTGGGGATCGATCACGGTGACGACCGCCTTGTTCCGCAAGACAGGACTGCGCGGGCGCCGGTACTCGATGAGGCGCAGGTTCGTATTCAGGTGCTGCTGCATGCGATCCAGTGCTGAGCGGGCGACCATGGCGAGCCTCCTTTCCCTGCACTGAAGTATACGTCCGGTGGGCAGTCCAGGCGATTTAGTTGTCTGTTTTCCGCCCTCTTTGTCACCGGGCAGCACGAAACCCCGGCGGCCTCAGTTATACGGACAGGCGTCGGGTTGCCCGCAGCAGGAGCCGCAGCCGCCCGTCGGCAGGGGCATGCTCCCACCACCAGCCCCTGCGACCTGGGCTGAGAAGACGCTGTGTACCCGGCCGGTCCTGGAACTGCCGCAGGCTTCGCACGCCTGCGGATCGTCCGCCGCCGCCATCGGCCGCAACGCCTCGGTCAGGTGCCCGCACTTGTCGCAACGGTACTCATAGATCGGCATGGACACGGCTCCCGCTTGCCCCGCCGCCCGCCAGGGTGCGGCCGGGCTTCCTGCGGTAGATTCTACCGCAACCGCCCCAGGAGGTGCCCCATGGCTCGCAAGCACGCCCGTCCGATCGCTCACGTCACGCAACACGCCGAGCCCGCCAAACCGCCTGCCGAGCCGTCGGCGGTGCAGCTCGCCGGGCGGCCGCTCGATCTGGAGAAGTTCGAGAACCACCACCAGGTCGGCGGTATCCGTCTGGCCCGGCTCGAACAGCCCGGTGCCGGCGGACGCGAGAGCCGCGTCGCCCTCGTCGACACCGGCAGCGGTCTGCGCTTTACGGTTGCCCTGGACCGCGGCGGCGACATCGTCGAAGCCTTCCACAACAACCTGAGCCTCACCTACCTGTCGCCCAACGACCACGTGCCCGGGCACTTTGCCTATCAGCACGGAGCAGCGTGGCTGCACAGTTGGCCCGCGGGGCTGGTGACGACGTGCGGCCCGCGGTACATCGGCCCGCCGCGCGTCGAGGACGGCCAGACCGTCGGCGTACACGGCACGTTCGCCAATACACCGGCCGTCGTCGAAATGGCGCTCAATCCCGATCCGCATCACGGGCGCCATGAGATGCTCCTGTCGCTGATTGTCCGCGAGTCGCGGATGTTCGGGCCGGTGATCGAGGTGCGCCGGCAGATTCAGTGCCGCCTCGGCGAGTCGGCCATCCGCATCTACGACCAGGTCACCAACCGCGGCAACACGACCACCGCCCACAACTGGATGTACCACTGCAATTTCGGCTACCCGCTGGCCGACGCCGGCAGCCGCCTGATCCTTGCCGGCGCCGCGCGCTTCCGGCGCGATGCCGACCGCCCGGCCACCAAGGCGAAAATCCGGGCCGCGCTTAACCAGTTCAAGACGCTGCGTGACAACGTGCCCGAGCATGCGGGCAGCGGCGAGCAGGTTGTCCTGCTGGATCCGCCGGGCGACGCCGAGGGCACGGTCCACGTCGGCATCATCAATAAGCGGCTGAACCTGGGCGTGGAGCTGGCCTATCTCCGTGAAGCGCTGCCGCGTCTGGCCAACTGGCAGCACCTGGGTCCACGCGGCTCCTACGTCACCGGCGTCGAGCCGTTCAACGGTTCGCTCGACGGCAAGGACAACGATGCTCATCCGCTGGCCGCCCAGTGGCTTGAACCCGGCCAGACACGCCGCTACCAGATCACCATCACCGT
>CAZUUQ010000148.1:0-3009 GCA_964622625.1 uncultured Phycisphaeraceae bacterium
GGCCAGGTAGCTCAGTTGGTAGAGCATGCGACTGAAAATCGCAGTGTCGGCGGTTCGATCCCGCCCCTGGCCATTGCAGAAAACCCCTGTTTTGCAGGGGTTTTTCTTTTCACGCGAAGCAATGCCGCGGTGACAGGGAGCAAGCGACATGCGTGAAACGCCGATGGTGCTGGCGGTGATGCTGGGGATGGTTCAGGCTGCCGCTGGTCTGGAGGTCCCCGCGGGCGGTGAAGCTGTGACGATACGCCTCGACGAACACGGATACTTCCGGCGCGGTGACGGCCGGCTGTTCGTGCCGCTGGGCGGCCTGCACGGCAATGTGGCGCCGCTGCGGAATCTGACGGTGTCAGCCCGGCAGCGGCAGGTGTGGCGACAGAACGATCTGATCTGGGACGCGCACGGCCACGCGCACGGTCAGGCGGTTGACCTGGTTGATCTCGACGATGCGCAGCTTCGCGCCTGGTTTGAAAAGCTGCGCGACTGCGGCATCAACAGCCTGCGGCTGTTTCCACGACGGCAGGTGGGCACTGAGCTGCTGGATCAGGTCGGGCGGCTCAACCGCGCATTTGCCGAGGATCTGTCGCGCGTCTTCCGCGTCGGGGCGGAATACGGCCTGCACTTTCAGTTGATGCTGCTGGGCGAGCCTTGGCGCACGGGCTACAGCAACGCGGAGGCCCTCGAACGACACGCGCTGCCGGCATACGACAAGACGACGCTGGACAAACTGACACCGGGGCAGCGGCGTTTCCTCGTCGAGCGACGGTTCGCGCGGCCGCCCCAGTTCTTCACCGACGCGGATGTGCGATCGTGCCAGGAAGCATACCTGCGTGAGGCGGCGGACTGGCTGCGCGGGCACCCCAACGTCTTTGCCGTCGAACTGTACAACGAGCAGGGCTGGTGGAAGAGCGGCACGATCGACCAGCGACGGCAGAAGGTGTTTGTGTCACCGGCCGAGCAAGCCGACGAGATCGCATGGTCGGCCGCGATGACGCGGATGATCCGCGAACTGATGCCGGGCGTGCCGATCTGCCTGTCGCACCCGGGCTTCGGCGTCACGGCTTACGATCCGCGGCCGTGGGTCGAGCAGGCGGACGTGGACTTCTACTCCACGCACCAGTACGCGGGTCTCGACGGCACGCATGAACAGGTCGATTTCGCCGCCACGACAGGCGCGACGGCGGCAATTCTCTCGGCCATCGGGCCGCACGCCTTCGGCGAGTGGGGTTGGCTCGATCCCCGCGTGGACGAAGAGGTGCTGCGACGGGTGCACCGCGACGCGATCTGGCTGTCGCTGCTGGCGGGCGCCGCGGGGTTCATGCAGTGGCCGTTCGAGTGCCTGGAAGAATATCGCTGGCCGCGGCGGGTGTTCGACGCCTTGCCGCCGGGTTTCGCCCCCGGACCGGCGGAACTCGCCGTGGATGCTTCCGCGGCGTATGCGGCACTGCATGATCCGGATCGTTACCCCCTGCTGGCGGATGGTCAGCCGGTGCCGGCGTTCATCGCCAACCGCCGCAAGCAGGCCGACGAGCATTACCGCGCCATCATGCGTGCGTACCTTCGCGGATTGGAGGCCGGTGTGCCCGTGCGCTTCGTGCTGCGCGACGGCGGCGAGCATGCCGGCGCCGCTGCCATGTCGCTGGAGGCATTCACCGCCATGGACCTGGCGGCGCTGCCGCGGCCCCTGCGGGCCGACGGCGGGTTCCAGTTGACGTGGATGCACGATCCGAACGCGCGTGTGTACATCGCCTACCTGCGCAGCCGGCGCATCGAGGAGCACCACGGCCAGTGGATCGGCATGCCGAATCCGGCGGACCTGACGCTGCGATTCAACCTGCCGGCTCCCGCTCCCGGCCAACCATCCTGGCGCATGACGCTGGTGAATCTTGAGAAGGACACCGTGCGTGTCGAGGACGTGCAGCCCGACGCGGCAGTCGTCATCGCGGAGCGGACGACCGATGACTTCATATTGATCGTCGCGCCGTCCCAGGAAGATTATTCGCTGTCCGGATCATGAGCGACGTCGCACCACAGCCTGGCGTCCCGGGGCACCACCACGCACGACGCAGCCTCATTCACGTCCACTCCCACCGCAGCCGGACCGTATCATGCTGCCACGATAGGCGTGGTCCACCCCTGGATGTTGTCCTGCAAACCCTGATCCATGGTCAACACACCGCTCATTCTGCTGGTCACCGGCGCGCTGGTGCTGCTGAGCATTCTGACCAGCAAGTTTTCGGAGCGCCTGGGCGTGCCGGCCCTGTTGATGTTCCTGGGCGTGGGCATGCTGGCAGGTTCGGACGGGCCGGGCGGGATCTACTTTGACAACGCGCGGGTGGCGAACTTCATCGGCGCGGTGGCTCTGGCCTATATCCTGTTTTCGGGCGGCCTGGACACGAACTGGCGAAGTATCCGCGGCGTGCTGCGGCAGGGGCTGATCCTTTCCACCCTCGGTGTGGCAGTGACCGCGGCCTTGCTGGGCCTGTTCATCTGGCTTGTGCTGGACTTCTCGCTGGTCGAAAGCCTGCTGCTGGCGGCGATTGTCTCATCCACCGATGCCGCGGCCGTGTTTGCCGTGCTCCGCTCGCGCGGCGTGCGCCTCAAGGGCAACCTGCGCCCCCTGCTCGAACTGGAGTCGGGCAGCAACGACCCGATGGCCATCTTCCTGACCATCGGCCTGCTCCAGATGTTGACGACGCCGGAGGCCGCGTGGCCCAGCCTGCTGCCCATGTTTGTGTTGCAGATGACGCTGGGCGCCGCGATCGGCCTGGGAGCCGGGGCGGCCGTGGCGCGGCTGCTCAACCGCATCCGCATGGACTACGAGGGCCTGTACCCCGTGCTGAGCATGAGCGTGGTCGTGCTGGTGTTCGGCCTGGCCGAGACGCTTGGCGGCAACGGGTTTCTGGCGGCGTATCTGTGCGGTATCGTGCTGGGCAACAGCGATTTCCCCTACAAGCGCAGCCTGATGCGCTTTCACGACGGACTGGGCTGGCTGATGCAGATCGGCATGTT
>CAZUUQ010000148.1:3109-4781 GCA_964622625.1 uncultured Phycisphaeraceae bacterium
CCGCAGTCCGAACGCATCTTCAACATCGTCTTCTTCGTGGTCCTGACGTCGGTGCTGCTTCAGGGCAAGTCGCTGATGCTGCTGGCCCGCTGGCTGGGCGTGGACGATCCGGTGGCGGCGCATCCCCGTTACCCGCTGGAGTTCGAACGTACCGCAGACATGCACGGCGAAACGCGCGAGTTCGAGATCCAGCCCGGCTCGCCGGTGGTCGGCAAACGCGTGGCCGAGCTGACGCTGCCGCAGGATGTGCTGATCCTGCTGATCCGACGGGGCGGCGGCTTCCTCGTACCACGCGGTCAGACCCAGATCCAGCCATACGACACGCTGCTGATCCTCGCGGAAGCCGCGTCACTTCAGGACGCTCGTCGTCTACTCGAGGGCAAACCCGAGAAAGTGCAGACTTCCGATGTGGAATCGCGCCAGTCGTGAGCACCGCCGTCGCATGGCCGGCCGGCGCATGGGGGATGCCGCTCGCGTGCGTGTTTTCGCGAGCTATAGTTACGTCATGGCCCGTCGAGCTGCCCGATCCCGCCTGCGTCGCGTATGCACCCTCGGCGCGGTGCTGCTGTGGTGCGCGGCCGTCGCCGTCCCACAGGCCGGCATGCTGTCATCCGCCGCGGGATGGGCGGATCAGCGCCAGGACGGCGTCCAGCCTGTCGCGATACTGGCTGGCGATGGGCTGGCCGATCCCGCGCCGGTCGACCGGGACGGCGACCGCCCGTGCGTCCGGGCGCGCCTGGACTCGCCGCCGCCTGCCGGAACCGCAACAAAACTCACGCCCGTCAGCCCGGCATGGCTGACAGGTCTGAACCTCATCGCCCCTTGCCGCTGCCGCAAGCGGCGTCCCATTTCGAGTCACTGCATCCCCGAGTGCGCCCGCCGGCGCATGCGCACCGCCGGCCGTCATCCGCCGCGCGCTTGAGCCGCGTGGTTCCGTCCGCGCGAGCAACGAATACCCCGTCGCTGTCTGACCCGCGCATCGTGTCCTGATCCATCCCATTCCCCACACGGCGCCCCGTCCGCGCGCTGCTGCCGCGCTGGCTGCGCATGGACACACTGGTGATATCACCATGACCAATACACAACCGACACCGACTTCGACATCCGAACCCACATCCGCGCACGCGACGAAAGCAAGCCGCACAGCCTGGCTTTCGCTCGTGCTCGGCCTGACGGCCGCGGTCCTGATCTGCATGAGCGACCCCTACTGGATGGCACTTCCCGTCAGCCTCGCGGCCGTGATCGCGGGATGGCTGTCGCTGCGGCGCAGTCAGCAGGATCCCGTCGTGGCCCACATCGGCCTGAGCCTGGGCCTCTTCGACGTACTGCTGTGGGCGCTGCTTGTGCTGCTGGTCCAGCACGTGCTGAAGACGGACCTGTCCTTCCTGTTCGAGATGCCCCAGGCGACGGGGCGGTAGCGACGGGCGGCTATCCCGCGGCGACGCCATGCCAGGCGGCCGGCGTCCGGGCCATGAGGGGGCTGGGAGCCGCCCATGAGGGCGGCACGACCGATGGACGCCCTACGCCAGCCACATGGCGTCGCCGTAGGAATAGAAGCGGTAGCCGCGCTCGGCCGCGAGGCGGTACCACGTTTTGAGACGGTCGATGCCCACCCCCGGCAGGGCGGCGACCAGGGCCAGCAGCGTCGAACGCGGCAGGTGGAAATTGGTCA
>CAZUUQ010000149.1:0-4778 GCA_964622625.1 uncultured Phycisphaeraceae bacterium
AACACCCCCGGCAGGACTCGAACCTGCGACCTGCCGCTTAGAAGGCGGCTGCTCTATCCAGCTGAGCTACGGGGGCACGGGGGTGTGCGTCGGGTACAACGGGGTCGGCGGTACCAGGCTCGAATGTACCGCGCCCCGCTGCGGCGCACCATGGGCCGCGTGCCGCTTACAGGTTCAAATTGAATTCCGGCAGGTAGATGAAGTACTTGAGCGTGAAAAGCCAGCGCAGGATCATCTTCAGCGGCAGCATGGCCATGACCACCAGCAGCACGGCCATAAGGTAGAAGCGGGCCGGGCCCATCTGTTCGTACATACGGCGCATCACCGTGCGGGCCAGCAGGATCGGCAGCAGGCCCACCCACGCCAGCGTGAGCACAATGCCCACGATCTCGCGCATGAAGGGGTTCTTCGGCAGCGCCTGGTCCAGCGCGAAAACCCAGAAGTAATCGCTGAGGTTGATGTTGGTCAGCGGCACCTGAAGGGTGTGGTCCCAGTACTCGAACGGGCCGAAGAAATTCCAGTTCGGCCCGCGCAGGAACGTGCCGAAAACGATCAGCACCACCCACAGCACCAGAAAGCCGAAGAGCCAGACGCTGATGGCGAACGGTCGATCCTTGAACGTGTAGTATCCGTTGCCCTTCGGGTTGACGTCCATGTAGGGCATGGCGATCAGGCCGACGACGATCAGCCCCGGCAGCAGCACGCCGGCCATCCAGGGGTCGAAGTACACGAGCATTTCCTGAAGGCCCAGGAAGTACCACGGCGCCTTGGAGGGGTTGGGCGGACCGGCCGGGTTGGCCGGACTTTCCAGCGGCGCCCGCAGGGCGATCGACCAGATCACCAGCGCCGCCGACGCCAGCACCAGACAGATCAGCTCGATGTAGACCAGGTCCGGCCAGACCAGCACCTTGTCCTCGCGCGAGCCTTCGAGCAGCGGCTGACCCTCCTTGATCCGCTGATCGTTGATCGCCGCCTGACGAAATGCCAGCCAGAGGCAGAAGCCCGTGCCCACCAGCATCATGGTGATCGGCACGTTGTCGGGCTTGGCGAGGATGGCGAAGTAGTTGGCGTCGACGAACATGCCGCCGAAGTAAAAGAGCACGAACACGCCGGCAATCAGCGTGAACACCGCCGGCCTCGTCCACCGCCGATAGCCCACCAGCATGAGCACGAACACCAGCGTGAACAGCGGCAGGCTGTACTCAGGCACGCTCCAGCGGTTGATCGCGTCCTTGACCGGCTCGAGGGCGGGCACGTCGATGATCGGCCTGCCCGCGGCCGCGAGCGTGAAAGCGAGATGGCCCACGGTTGACATGGTCATTTTCTCTATGGCGTCGCGAATGCCTGAATCCGGATCCCGGTTACATCACAGCGGCCCGCTGACGCCGCCGTCCTTGCGGATGCGCCAGAAGTGCACCGCGATCAGCACCGACGCGGCCAGCGGCAGCGCGATGCAGTGCAGCACATAGAATCGCAGCAGCGCGTTTTCCCCCACCGTCGTGCCCGCCAGCAGGATGAAGGCCGCGTCCGACTTGGCGGTGATCAGCGGCACGCCCCCGATCTGCACGAAATCGGTCAGCGGCCCGGCCATGCCCATGCCCGGCGTCGCCTTGCCCATATTCGATCCCACCGTGATCGCCCAGATGGCGAGCTGGTCCCACGGCAGCAGGTAGCCGGTGAAGCTCAGCAGCATCGTCAGCACCAGCAGAATCACGCCCACGCCCCAGTTGAACTCCCGCGGCGGCTTGTACGAGCCGGTCAGGAACACCCGCATCATGTGCAGCCAGATGGCGATGATCATCGCATGCGCGCCCCAGCGGTGAATCTCGCGCAGCAGGCCCAGCGTCACGTGCGAACGCAGGGCCACGATGTCGCTGTAGGCGTATTCCGGTACGGGCCGGTAGTAGAACATCAGCAGCACGCCGCTGATCGCCTCGGCCAGGAACAGGAAAAACGTCAGTCCGCCCATGCACCAGGTGAACGACAGCCGCACGCCGCTGCGCCGCACCGCCACCGGGTGCAGATGCAGAAACACGTTGCTCATCACCGCCATCACCCGCGTGCGCCGATCGCGCGGCACGCCGTGGCGGAAAATGGAGTTCCACACCTGCGTCGAACGAAAGTAGTCCAGCACTCGTGTCAGCATGCTTGCCTCGGATCGCGCTTGCGCCTGTCCGCCTCACACCTGCCCCGCCTGACATCTGCCTGCCTTACACCTGGAGAAACGAGCCGGCCGCCTCCCACTGCCCCAGCTCCTGGCGGTATTTCACGCTCTTGTCGACCATCACCACGTCGCCATCAAGAAAAATCCGCAGCCGCTCCAGCGGGCGCGGGGCCGGCCCTTCGAAGTTCACCCCGTTGGCGTAAAAGCCTGAGCCGTGGCAGGGGCACTTGAATTTCTGATCCGTCGGCAGCCAGTTGGGTATGCAGCCCAGATGCGTGCAGATCGTCGAGACCGCCACCAGCCGGCTGTCCCGGAGCCGGACGATCCATACGCCCTGTGGCTTGAACTGTTCGTAAACGCCCGGTTCGGCGTAGTCGCCCAGCCGCCCGGCGCGGAAGGTGCTCGGCGGCTCCTTGGTGACTTTCGGCACCATGAACGACTGAAACGCCGCCAGGCAGGTCGCCCCCACCGCCGCGATCGATCCCCACGCCACCGCCAGGGCCACGTTGAACTGCCGCCGACTCATCGCGCCGGCGCCGCTCAGGGCCGCGCCCAAACGGCGAATCCGCTCCACAGGCCCGGGCAGCGGCCGGGCATAGCCCAACCCTGCCGCCGCCGCCGCCACGGCATCCGGCGGCGCCTGCCCGGGAAGCATTGCCGCCACCGCTGCCGCCGGCGCCTTCACACTTCGCGGCAACTCGACCGACGGTCGCTGCGTCTGGCCCCGGCTGACGTTCGCGTGCTCAACCAGTTCCAGCCAGCGCGGGTCGGGCGGCGTGGTCGAGATCGGCTCTGCCGCGGGCTTGCCCGCCGCGGCGTGCGCACCGGCCCCCGCAGCCGCCGCCTGCCTCTGCGCTTCCCGCTCAGCCTCCTGGGCCGCCCAAGGCGCTTCGCCCTCGACTTCGACCGTCTCGAACTTGATGACCTCAACCGGACAACTCTCGGCCGCGGCAATGATCGATGGCGTCAGCGGCTGCGTGAACTGCGACTTCTGAGCCTCCGGCCGAATGACGCAGGTCTCCTCCTGCACGTCGAAAACATCCGGACACTCGGTCTCGCACGCATCGCACACGATGCAACCCGGGGCGATCCAGACTTTCGTGACTTGCTGATGCGTGGTGGCCATGGTCACTTGCTCGATTGTCTTGCCTGCCGCTGCGTTCGGCTTCATCCGTTCGACGGCCGCTGCTCCAGAAGCTGCCGCGCCCGCCGGCGCACCGCCACATCCGGGTCGTCAGCCGCCAACTGCTCGACGCGCTGCCACACCGAGGTTTCGTCAATCATCGGCGCCGCCGCCAGCACTGCCAGCAGCAGCCGCGTCTGGTCATCGACCGACAGCATGCGTCCTTCGCCGCGATCGGTCTCGACCGGCATCGCCGCCAGGCTCTCGCGGTTCAGCAGCAGCGCCGCCACGCCATGGGCCGCATCGGCGTCGCCCAGCCGAGCCAGGGCGACCGTCGCGTTCCAGCGCGACTCGCGGTAGTCCATGCCCGTGCCGCTGATCGCGTCGCGCAGGGCGCTCTTCGTCGCCTGATCGTCATCGCGCGCCAGCGCGCCCAGCGCCGCGGCCGCCAGCGAACGCACGCGCGCCTCCTGCCGCGCCAGCAGCGCGCGCAGCGCCTCCACCCCCTGCCGCGCCGCTTCACGGTCCGGGTGCTGCAACAGCGCCTGTACCGCCGCCGCGCTGACCGTCGCGTCCGCATGCGAAAGATGCTCGACGATCGGCCCCACGCTTTCAGCCTGACCGAGCTGCGCCAGCGCCAGCAGAACGTAAGCCCGCAGCAGATGTTCCTGCGGACCGATGTCATTGGCCAGGATGTCGGCCAGCGACATGGATAGGGTCGCGCGCTGCCGCGGATCGTCGATGGTGCGGATGCTCTGGGCCAGACTCGCAGCCGCCCGCCCGCGATCCTTGTAGCGCGGATCCTGCAATCCCATCGGCAAACGCCCCAAGCCGCTGGTCTGACGCAGTTGCAGCAGTTGGGTTTCCACGGAGTCCGGCCTGCCCGTGAGGTACGCGAACATCAGCACGACGACGACGCAGCCGACCGCGATCGCAGCGGGAATCACCACAAGCTGCGCCATCTGTCGGCCGAAGCCGACCGGCCCGGTTGCGGGATCGACCGCCGGGTCATCGGGCATCGCCAGCGGCGCGCGTGAAGACGGCCCCGACGCATGCTCAACCGGAGACTGGGCTGCTGGCTGCTCTGGCATCACCGTTTGCTTCAACTTGCGCCCAGCGCACGCGGGGCGACATCAAGACAACAGGGCGATGGACGCGAACGATCCATCAAAAACCCGAACGGGCGGCACCGGCATACAAGCCGGCGCCCGAACAGGTTCGCAATGATATGAGATGCGGCCAAGGGTTCAAACGACTGCTTTGCCGTAAGTTATGACTGTGGAAGATCCGATGTCGCACTCCCCCCGCGCCGCCCCACGCAACCGCGCGCGTGCTCGCAACCGCCGCCGCGGTTTGACACCACCGCATCGCGCCCCATAATTTGCGGGACTCGACGGCATCGGCCGCGCGATGGTGAGCGTAGCTCAGTTGGTTAGAGCACCAGGTTGTGGTCCTGGGGGTCGGGGGTTCGAATCCCCTCGCTCACCCTTT
>CAZUUQ010000150.1:0-1984 GCA_964622625.1 uncultured Phycisphaeraceae bacterium
GAGACGGCCGACCTACCGCCGCGGAGCCCGCCGCCACGCTGCCAGGGAGGGCAGATCACTTGGCCCGACGCCGTTCAAACCCACGCAAAACCGCCGCCTCTCCCGGAAACGGTGACGCCCACGACGCCAGCCTCTTCGACGGCGACGCTGCCGAAGCCATGGCGGCCTCCAGCGCTGACCCGCACCGCGACAACAACGGCCACAACAACCTCGGCCCCGACGCCGTCGCCCTGCACACCGCCGCACGCCAGCGCTATCTCAACTACGCACTCTCCGTCATCACCAGCCGGGCTCTGCCCGACGTACGCGACGGACTCAAACCCGTGCAGCGCCGCATCCTCTACACGATGTGGCAGCAGCGACTCACCGCCGACGCCCGCCACCGAAAGTGCGCCAAGGTCGTCGGCGACGTCATGGGCAATTACCACCCCCACGGCGACACCGCCATCTACGACGCCCTGGTCCGCATGGCCCAGCCCTTCGCCATGCGGCATACGCTGATCGACGGCAGCGGCAACTTCGGCTCGCTCGACGGCGACGCCGCCGCGGCCATGCGCTACACCGAGTGCCGCCTCACACCCATCAGCAGCGAACTGCTGGCCGAGATCAACCAGCGGACCGTCAGCGAACGCCCCAATTACGACGGCACGCGCGTCGAACCGGTCGTCCTGCCCGCCCGCATTCCCAACCTGCTGGTCAACGGCTCGACGGGCATCGCCGTCGGCATGGCCACCAACATCCCGCCGCACAACCTCGACGAAGTCTGCCGCGCCCTGCTGCGCCTGCTCAAAAACCCCGAACTCACCACCACCGCCCTCTGCTCGACGGTCAAAGGCCCCGACTTCCCCACCGGCGGACAGATCGTCTCCACCCCCGACGAGCTGCGCGACATCTACAAGACCGGCCAGGGCGCGGTCAAAGTGCGTGGCACATGGGAAGCCGGCCCGCTTCGCCGCGCCAGCAAACTGCTCTACATCACATCGGTGCCCTACACCGTCAACAAAGCCCAGCTTGTCGAACGCATCGGCGACATCGTCCTGTCACGCAAAATGCCGCTGCTGCTGGACGTCAAGGACCTGTCCACCGACGACGTGCGCATCGAACTGGAACTGAAGCGCGACGCCGACGAGCAGAAGGTGCTCGCCTACCTCTACAAGCACACGCCGCTGCAGACGAATTTCAACGTCAACCTCACCTGCCTGATTCCGACGGACAATCCGCAGGTGGGCCGGCCCGAACGCTGCGATCTGCGCTCGATTCTGCAGCACTTCCTGAACTTCCGCCTGGAGGTCGTCACCCGCCGGCTCCAGCACGAGCTTGAAGAGCTCGAAAAGCGCATCCACATCCTCGAAGGCTTCGCGGCTGTGTTCGACGCGCTCGATGAGATCATCCGCATCATCCGCAAGTCCGACGGCAAAGCCGACGCGGCCGCGAAGATCATCGCCCGCTTCAAGCTCGATGCCGAGCAGACGGACGCCATCCTCGAGCTCAAGCTCTACCGCCTGGCGCGGCTTGAGATCCTCGTCATCCAGGAAGAGCTCAAGGACAAGCAGACGCGAGCCAAAGAGATTCGCAAGCTGCTGGCCGACGCCACCGCCGCGGGTCGCTGGCAGCTCGTCGAGCAGGAGATCGAGCAGGTCCGCAAAGCCCACGCCAACCCCCGCCGCTCGCAGATCGAGTCGGCCGAGGCCGAGCCGGAGTTCTCCGAGGAAGACTTCATCATTGCCGAGGATGGCGTGGTCATCGTCACGCGCGACGGCTGGGTCAAGCGGCAGAAGGAGGTCAAGGACCTGGCCTCGACGCGTCTGCGCGAAGGCGACAGCGTCCTCACCGCACAGGCCGGCTCCACGCGGGCGCCCATCGTCTTCTTCTCCAACTTCGGCGTCGCCTACACCGCCCGCATCATCGACGTGCCCGCGACCACCGGCTACGGCGAACCGATCCAGAAACTCTTCAAACTCAAGGACGGCGAACGCATCGTCGC
>CAZUUQ010000150.1:2084-4668 GCA_964622625.1 uncultured Phycisphaeraceae bacterium
CCACCGACCGCGAAGACTACAGCCCGCCCACGCACGCCCTCGCCGCCACCAGCGATGGCTACGCCCTGCGTTTCGGCCTCGACAGCTTCGCCGAACCCTCAACCCGCAGCGGCCGCAAGTATGCCCGACCCGCCAAGGGCCACGAAGTCGTCGGCGTTGAGATCGTGCACGGCCAGGAGACGGTCATCGCCGCCAGCCGCGACGGCCGCGGCCTGCTGTGCGCCATGGAGGAGGTCAACTACCTCGCCGGCCCCGGCAAGGGCGTGATGCTCATGAAACTCGGCAAGGACGACCGCCTGCTGGGCTTCAAGTGCTCCGTCGGCGACCGCGACACCCTGACGGTCAAGACCAGCCTCGGCGGCGAGCAGCGGCTCAACACCGGCCGCTACGAAACCACCAGCCGCGGCGGCAAAGGCCGCGAGATCATCAAGCGCGGCCAGTTCATCGCCGTCGTCCCCGAAGAACCGCCCGTGCCCGTATTGCTCGAAGAATAACCGCTGTGAACACGAAGGCTGAAACGGTATGACTCACGCCGCACGCTGCGAGGCATCAAAATCGACCGACACGATCGCCCAGATGGCGTCGGCGTAATCCGGCTCGCGGCGAAGTGCTTCAACATCGGAGGGCGTCGGCCATTCAAGTCCGTCTTCCCACACCAATTCGAGATAGGCATGGATCGCCTCACGCGCCATCAGCATCGCCTCGTCCACCGTCGAACCGGCGGAGAAACAACCCGGCAGATCGGGCACCGTCACGCTATAGTCGGATTCGGGATCTTTATGGATCGCAATGGGAAAGTTCATGGCTCGCTCCATCCGGCCTGCTTCATGATGCTGCGCAGCGTTCCGCGAGCGAAATCCTTTCGCGGATGGGGAACGACGACCCGGGCCGCCGGCCGATCGGGGTGCTTGAAAATGTGGTGGCTGCCGCGGATGCGAACCCGCCGCCACCCTTCCTTCTCCAGCCGCCGAATAACCTCCCGACTGTCCACCCTCCGATTATACCGCCGGGCAGTGGGAGCGTGGCCGTCACCCGCCCCAATCCACCCCAGAAAAACCGATCCGCATCACAACGAGCCGCGACCGTAAGGGAGCGTCCCCAACCCCCAACTCCTAACTCCCAGCCCCACCCATGACCACCGCCACGTCCAAGCCGAAGGCCTACACCGCCAAAGACATCACCGTGCTCGAAGGCCTCGAGCCCGTGCGCAAACGCCCCGGTATGTACATCGGCGGCGTCAGCGCGGCCGGCCTGCACCACCTGGCGTGGGAAATCCTCGACAACGCCGTCGACGAGGCCATGAACGGCCACGCCTCGGAAATCACACTCACGCTCCACAGCGACGCCACCAGCATCACCGTCAGCGACAACGGCCGCGGCATCCCCGTCGACCTCCACCCCACACACAAAAAGCCGGCACTCGAAATCATTCTCTGCACCCTCCACGCCGGCGGTAAGTTCGAGCACGACAACTACAAAACCGCCGGCGGCCTGCACGGCGTCGGCGCCTCCGTCGTCAACGCCCTGTCCAAGAAACTCGTCGCCACCGTCCGACGCGACGGCGGCGAATACGAAATGACATTCAGCGGCGGCAAGCCGACCTCCAGACTCCGCAAGCTCGGCCCAGCCCGCGGCAGCGGAACCACCATCTACTTCCACCCCGACCCCACCATCTTCCCCAAAACCGAGTTCGACCCCGACGCGCTCCGCCACCGACTCGAAGTCGTCAGCTACCTGCACAAAGGCGTCAAGGTCACCTTCGACGACCAGCTCGGCAAACAGAAACACATCTTCCTGCATCAGGAAGGTTTGCCCGACTACCTCCGCAAAATCCTCGCGGAACGCGCCGCCCGCCCCGTACACGACCAGCCCTTCACGCTCGATAAAGACAACGGCCTGCGCCTCCAGCTCGCCCTGCAGTGGACCGAATCCACCGACGAACACGTGCGCTCCTACGTCAACGGCATCCCGACCGGCAGCGGCGGGACGCACGAGAACGGCCTGCGCGCGGGACTCGGCAAAGCCCTGCGAAACTACATCGACACCCACAAGCTCACGCCCCGCGGCATCAGCATCGCCGCGGAGGACTTGCGCGAGGGCCTCACCGGCATCCTCAGCGTCTTCATCGCCGACCCGCAGTTCCAGGGACAGACCAAGGACCGCCTCAACAACGCCGAGGTCCAGCCCCTCGTCGACGCGGCCGTGCGACCCGCCCTCGAACACTGGCTCAACCAGAACCGCACACTCGCCGAGGCCATCGTCGCCCGCATTATCCTCGCCGCCCGCGCCCGCGAAGCCTCCCGCGCCGCCGCCCAGGAAATCACCCGCAAAACCGCCACCACCGGCCGCGTCAACCTCCCCGGCAAACTCGCCGACTGCGCCGCACCCGGCGCCGCCGACTCCGAACTCTTCATCGTCGAAGGCGACTCGGCCGGCGGATCCGCCAAGCAGGGACGCGACCGACGCTCACAGGCCATCCTCCCCCTCCGCGGCAAAGTTCTCAACACCGAAGGCTCCACACTCAGCAAGATCCTCGACAACCGCGAAATCACCGACATCGTCAAAGCCCTCGGCTGCGGCATCG
>CAZUUQ010000151.1:0-4589 GCA_964622625.1 uncultured Phycisphaeraceae bacterium
ATCACCCATCGGCCATCAGCACGTCCCCACGGGTCGGCTGCGCGTTGCCGCTACAATGGCCGGCCCGCGGCCTCGCAGGTCGCGCACTGTCCCCCGCGTTCCGTGAGCCGTGCCATGGCGATGACGCCCCTTGAGACAGCTCCCCAGACTCTGACGACGGCGAACGCGCGCGTCGGCGACCAGACCATCAAGGAGACGCTCGAGTCGATCGTCGTGGCGTTCATCCTGGCGTTCGTGTTCCGGGCGTTCGTGGTCGAGGCGTTCGTGATCCCGACCGGATCGATGGCGCCGACGCTGCTGGGCCGACACATGCGGGCGATCGATCCCTCGACCGGCGAGCGCTTCGCCGTGGACGTGCCGGGCCGCGGCCACCTTCCCGAGCCGCTGGAGACCGCGGGTGCGATGTCCCGGCGGTCATGGACGGCGGGCATGGGCACGCGGATGAACCCCGGCGACCGCATCCTCGTGCTCAAGTACCTTTACAGCTTCGCAGAGCCGCGGCGGTGGGACGTGGTGGTGTTCAAGGATCCGGGCGTGCCGCAGCAGAACTTCATCAAGCGGCTCATCGGCCTGCCGGGCGAGCAGTTGCTGCTGATCGACGGCAACGTCTACGTGAAGCCCGCGGACGAGCCGTGGCGCATCGCCCGCAAAACCGACCACCACACGCACGACAAGGTGCAGCGGGCGGTGTGGCAGCCGCTGTACCACAGCCGGTTCGTGCCGCTGGACCTCGCCGGGGATGATGCGAGCCAGCGGCAGCATGCGGACCAGGGCGGGCCGTGGTCGCCGCCGTGGCGGATTGTCGCCGGCGAGTGGGTGGGCGGCGTCGATGACAGCCTGCCGGCCGAGCCGGCATATAGGCTGCGGAGCGCAAGCGGGGCGCTGACATTCGACTTCGCGACGGTGCTGAGCCGCGCCCCGGGCTTGTATCCCTACAACCAGGTGCGCGGGCCCGATCAGGCGGCCGACCAGCCGGTCGAGGACGTGCGGCTGGCGGCGACGGTGGTGCCCGAAAGCGACGGGCTGGCGGTCGAGCTGGCGACGACGGCGCGGCTCGACAGCGCCGACGGCTCGCCGCAGCGTCTGGCGGCCACGCTGGATGCCGACGGCAGCGTCCGGCTGTGGGCCCGCGACGTGGAAAGCGGAGCACAACGCGCCCTGGCCGGACCGGTCGCCGCGACCGCGCCGCGCGTCGGCGCGGCCAGGCGGATCGAACTGTGGATGGTGGACCTGGAGGCAAGCGTGTGGATCAATGGCCGACAGGTGCTGCGGCATCGCTTTGACCTGCCCATGGAGGCGGCTCGACGGCAGCCGCCGCCGTCGCGGCACCCCGACGAGTTGAGCATCACCCTCCGCGGCGGGCCGGCCACACTGCGCGACCTTGAGGTGGACCGCGACCTGTACTACATGGCGGTGGACGGGTTCATGGACTACATCGCGGACGAGCAACCGACCGACGCCGGCATGAACACCCGGAACAGCCGACGTCCGCGCCCGGGGCACGGGGTGCTGGTCAAAGACCGTGACGATCGCTACGGCGAGCCTTTCGTTCTGGAGGCTGATCAGTTCTACTGCCTGGGCGACAACAGCCCGATGAGCGGCGACAGCCGGCAATGGAGCATGGTCGATCCCTGGGTGCGGGCGAAATTCCTGGCCGACGATCCGACACCGCTGGGCGTGGTGCCGCGCGAACTGATGATGGGCCGCGCGTTCTTCGTCTACTGGCCGGCTCCGTTTTCGCTCAGCCCGCGCGGTCCGGGGTTCATTCCGAATTTCTCCGATATGCGCTTCATCCATTAACCGGGGTTGGATCAGGGTTTACACCTAGGGCGTCCTGACCTGGCGGAGGCTGTTTTCCACATCGGACCATCCCCAAACCCTGGCATGATCGACAGCATGCTCGTATATGTGGCCATCGAACGGCCATGCCGACCGATCTTCATGCGAAACACTGGCAAGCACTTCCCAGGCAATAGCTTACGCACACACAACGCGTGTGCCATGTACGGGCGGCGCCTGGGGCAGGGCTGGATGAGGCCGATAACGCTGCCGCAGCCGCATTCCGTTGCGGGCTGACCCTGGCTTATATGCACGGATTATCCACACAGCCTGGTGCGTGGCGGCAGATGCCTACCGGTTGAGCAACTGCACGACGTTGTCCGACGGCAGATTCAGGGCCCCGTGTACGCGGGCGGCTGCGAGGCTCAGGTCGCCCTCGGCCGATATGACCAGCTCCAGCAGGCGGGCGACTTGGCCGGGTGTCAGGCGGTTGCCGTGGAACTCGGCCGACTCCGCCAGGCTGGCCATCACCGCCAGGCGTACGTCCAGGGCTGTGTCGCCATCCAGCGACCGTTCGGCCAAGGCACGCTGGGCGCCGTCGTTGTCGATCATGGCCAGCACCGCGGCGGCGGCAACGACCACCCGCGGGCGCGGATCGCGCAGGGCCAGCAGCAGGGCCGGCTCCGCATCGCTGATCGGGTAGACGTCGCTGCCGACCATGGCCACCTCCCGCAGCAGTCCCAGAGCGGTCAGGGCGTATTGCTCAGCCTCATCGGACTCGATCGGCCGGCCGGCGTAGTCCCCCAGCAACGGCTCGATGGCGCTGACGAGCACCTGCGGATCGTCGCTCACAGCCGTGACAATGACCCCCGCTTTCCCGCCGATGGCACGGTTCAGCCCAGGTTGCCCGGCCGGCTCGACCACCGCCACGAACGGGCTGGCGGACAGCTTGTAGTTCTGGCGGGCCTCGTAATACGTCTGCTCAATATCCTGGGCCGGCAGGGCGATGAGCAGCAGATCGATGCCGGAGATCGCGTGGATTTCGTCGGCCACTGCGGCGAGCGTCATGGCCGCCACCGGCTGATGGCCCAGCGCTTTGGCGGCGGCGGTCAGGACATTGAGCCGCTCTTCGCTGTCAGCCACCACCACGGCGTGGCGGACATGGCTCTGCCGCACAGCCTCGGCCAGCACGGGCACGACGCGGATCGAGCCTTCGAAAGCCGCTCCCGGCCGAGCCTTGGCGACGGCGAAGGCGGCCTCGTAGCGCACCCGGCGATCGGCGGCCGACAGGCTTTCGATCAGCGGTGAAATCGTGCCGAGGTCATGCACGAGGGTGCTGGTGCCGGCGGTCTTGTCCAGGGCGGCGATGGCGTCGCGTGCGAGAGCGGGGTCGCCGTCGCGCAGGGCCAGGGCGAGCACGTCCGCCTGCCGGGCCGGGCCGGCCATCATGAGGTAGTAAGCTGGCGGGTGCGGCTCATGGTAGGTCGGATCGACATAGTCGGGATCGGGCAGGTTGTTGGCCCGCCGCTGATTGGCCGCCAGCCACAGGCTCAGGGCGCTGGCGCTGCCGGGATTGAGGCCGAGCGTGCGCCGGGTCGCCCGCATGGCCAGAATGTCGCCGAAGATCGAGGCTGGCAGGTCGATCTGCACCAGTCCGGTGTCGGGCGCGTATTCCCACACGATGCCCTGCCCGGTGGCGTGATCGAATCCGGGCTGTGGGCGGCCCTGGGCCACGCGGTCATAGAAATTGGCCGCCAAGGCCAGATACAGTTCCGCAGCCGAGGCCGCGGGCGACAGGGTGTTGGCCGTGGCGATGCGTTCGAACGCCGCCTGGGCCGCCGCGCGGGCCGCCGGATCGGTCGAGGAATCCTCGATGACCTGCTTCAGGTACGGCATCGCCCGCGGGTAGCCGATCTCCGCGAGCATCTGGGCCACGCCCGCCTGATCGGCCGCATCGAGATCAACCAAAGCTTCCGACAGCGGATAGACCAGGGGCTGGCCGATTTCGACGATGGCGGTGATCAGGTACGGCCGCAGGTTGCGGCGCTGCGGGTCAATCAGCGCTTCAAGCAGGTGGGGAGCGGCGAACTGGCCGGCCTGCCGAAGCTCGGCGATGGCGTTGAGCCGCGGACGGCGGCCTTCGCCGAGGCGCTCGATGGCGGTGCGGATTCGCTGCGGATCGCGCATGCGGCCGAGGCGGGCCTCGCGGATGGCCGCGTCGAGGCGCGCGGCCGCGTCCCGCACCGGCTCGATGCGCGAGGCACGCACCAGCGTCTGTTCATACTCGCGGAAGCGGCTGGCCTCAACGATATCCAGAAGCTGGTCGGGGTTGACCTGGTCGAGCAGGGCCTGCGCCGCCGCGGCCGCCAGTTCAGGTCGGGCGATCAGCACGTAATGGTTGAAATCATCCCAGAGCTGGGCAGGCGCCTGGCCCTGCCGGTCCTGGCTCTGCTGCGTCTGCGCCTGAGCCGGCGCTGAGGCGGCCGGGATGCCGAGGACCGCAACCATGAGGGCGATCATGACGGCCGGACGCAGCCGGCGCTTCACGGCGACGCGGATCATCGGCATGATGAAACTCCAGCAGAAAAGCATGCGGGGAAGACAACCGGGGCGGGCAATCAGCGCAATGTAGTGGGCGCGGCGCGGAGCGTCAAGGCATCGACAAAGCGAGGGGGCGATGGCTGCAAGAGCCGCGGGCCGCGATTTCAAGGGTTGTGGGATTCCTCGGTTTGGCGTCCGGCGGCGGGTTTATCCCCCCGGCGCCGTGGCAATCACATTGCGGAACGGCGATCCCCCGGCGGAGCCGGGGG
>CAZUUQ010000152.1:0-4562 GCA_964622625.1 uncultured Phycisphaeraceae bacterium
GCCGACTCGATGGGCAGGCCGGCGGCTTTGACCGCGTCGCGGACGGCGGTGAAGGCGGTTGGGTCGCAGGTGATCTGCCAGCTTTCGCCGTCATCGGTCACGTCTTCGGCCCCGGCGTCGAGGGCGGCCAGCATGACCGTGTCCTCGTCGGCCGCGGACCGCGGCACGAAGATCTGGCCCTTGGGCGTGAAGATGTAGCTGACGCAGCCGCTGCCGCCGAGGTTGCCGCCGGAACGTTCGAAGAGTTTGCGGATTTCGCCGGCTGTGCGATTGCGGTTGTTGGTGAGGATGTCGAGCATGATGGCCACGCCGTTGGGTCCGTAGCCTTCATAGATCACCGCTTCGTAGTTTTCGCCGACCGCCTCGCCAGTGCCCTTGGCGATCGCCTTTTCGATCGTGTCTTTGGGCATGTTGACGGACTTGGCCTCTTCGACGGCATAGCGGAGGGTGAGGTTGCTGTCGGGGTCGCCTCCGCCGCTGCGGGCCGCGGCCATGATGGCCTTGGCGCACTTGCTCCAGGCCTTGCCGCGTTTGGCGTCCTGGCGGGCCTTCTTGTGCTTGATGTTGGCCCATTTGCTGTGGCCGGCCATGGGGAGGCTCCTTTACGTTGATTTCACCGCCAAGGCGCCAAGAGCGCTGACAAAGTCATCGAGCCGACCATCAGCACGCCGGCGATGAGACGAGGTGGGCGGTGCCCATCCTACCCGGCGGTTTCGCAATGCTCCGCGGCCTTTGGCGTTCCTGGCGTCATGCCTGGCGTCCTGGCGGTTCAACCCTGAGTCATTCATTTTATCACGCGGCTGGCTGTGAACGGACAACGCGTGACCGGTCAGGGGATATGCCTTAGAATCGCCACCCAGGCACGGCCGACCATGGAGCAGGCGGTGTGGGGGCGGACATGCGCGTGACGAGCATTCAACTGGACGCCTGTGATCGGCCCAAAGCCGCGATGCTGGACGATGCGCTGGCCCAGGTCGCGGGCGCGGCATCGGAAGGGGCGGACCTGATCCTGCTGCCGGAGATCTGGCCGACCGGGTATTTCCGCTTTGACCACTATGCCCAGGAGGCTGAAAGCCTGGACGGCCCGACGGTGCATGCCATGCGGGATGCCGCCCGCGACGCCGGCTGCCATCTGTTCATGGGCAGTCTTATAGAACGCGATGAACGCGACGGTCGGCACCTGTTCAACACCAGCGTACTGATCGGCCCGGAGGGCACGGTGCTGGGCACGTATCGCAAGATACACCTGTTCGGTTATCAATCGCGTGAGCGGCAGTTGCTCTCGGCCGGTCGGGATGTGGTGGTGGCCCGCACGCCGCTGGGCGCGCTGGGCCTGAGCACGTGCTACGACCTGCGATTTCCGGAGCTGTACCGCAAGATGATGACCGCGGGCGCGGAAGTGTTTCTCGTCGCCTCCGCCTGGCCGGCAGCGCGCGTCGAGGCCTGGCGGTTGTTCAACCGGGCGCGGGCGCATGAGAATCTGGCTTTTCTCGTCTCCTGCAACGCGGCCGGTATCAGCGGCGGCACGAAGCTGGCCGGTCACAGCATGATCGTCAGCCCCATGGGCGAAGTCCGGGCCGAGGCTGATGAAAGGCCGCAGCGGCTGACGGCCGAGATCGACCTGGCGGACGTCGCGGCAGCGCGGCAGCAGTTTCCCGCGCTGGAAGACCGCGTGTTTGATGTGTAAGCGGGTGATGGCGGCCGGGGTTGACAGGAGGATGTGGCTTTGTCGTTGAAGGAGCACAAGGAGTTTTACGCGGTGGATGTCGCCAGCGGCTTCGAGCCGGTGCCGGGCTATCCGCCGGGCATCACGCAGAAGATTCTCGCCGGCCGGCTGGACGAGGCGAAGCGGTCAGGCACGCGGACGCGGCTGCTGAAGTTCGAGCCGGGCGCGTTCACCACCGAGCTCTTCGAGCACGAGTACTGGGAAGAGGTGTTTCAGCTCACCGGCGACCTGATCGTGGGCAGGGACGATCCTGAAACTTTCGGGCCGATGACCTACGCCTGCCGCCCGCCGCACACGCCGCACGGGCCGTTTCGCAGCAAAGGCGGCTGCGTGCTGCTGGAGACGCATTTCTTCGCGCCGCTGGAGGGGACATCAGCCTGATGAGCGATCCACGACACGCATGGGCGTTGATACTTGAAGATGCCAAAGGCGGCCGCACGCCGCTGCGCTTCATCGTGAACCGGATGGTCAATGCCGGCTTCGTCGGCCGCGACCAGGCGGCGGTGCGGGCGCACATCGACGAGCTCGCGGCCGAGGGCATCGCCCCGCCGCCGATGGTCCCCATGCTCTTTCCCGTCCTGCGCAGCGCGCTGGAGGTGACGGACGACGCGGGCGGCGTGATTGAAGTGATCGGCGACAAGACGTCGGGCGAGGCTGAGTGCGTGCTGCTGCTCGACGGCGAGCGCGTTTACGTCGGCGTCGGCAGCGACCACACCGACCGCGCTCTTGAAGCGGCCGACATGCTGGCGTCCAAACAGGTCTGCCCCAATGTCATGGGCGCGACCGTCTGGGATTACGCCGACCTGGCCGATCACTGGGACGAGCTGGTCATCGAAAGCTGGACGGCTGAGTCCGAGGGCGGCGGGGAACAGCTTTATCAGCAGGGGGCGCTGGGCGTGCTGCTCTCGGCCGACGAGGTGCTCAAGCTGGTGCGGTCAAGGATGCCTGATGGCCGCACGGACGGCCTGGTGATCTTCTGCGGCACGGTGCCGATCGTCGGCGGCCGGACGATCTACGGCACGCGGTTCCGCTGCGGTCTGCGCGATCCGAAATTCAAGCGGCAGATCGGCTGCGCTTACAACGTGAAGCGGCTGGATTACCTGGCCGCAACTTTGAAATCAGGCGGCCGCTGATGAAAGGCTCGGCCATGCACAATCCCGGTGTGCGGCTCGCCGCGGCTCTGTCGGTGCTATGGCTGGCGTCGTGGGTTCTCGCGTGGATCCCGGTCACGCGCGACACCCTCGGTCCGCTGGGACTGCCCTGGCTGACCTGGGCGCACATCGTGCTCGGCGCGGTGTCCGTCGGCGCGGTGGTCTGGGCCGTCGGGGCACTGAGTCGCTGGGAAGATCGCCACCCCAACGGCCAGGAGGACGCGTCATCACGGCCATGAACCTGCTGTCGCTGGAAGTGCTGGTCACCGTCGTCTACTTCGCGGTGTGCATCGGCATCGCGTTGTATTTTCGCCGCCGTGCGGGCCGACACGGGTCGGCTTACTGGGCGGCTGACGGCGCGATCGGCTACGTGGTCAACGGCATCGCTCAGTTTTCCGCGCTGCTCAGTGCCGCCAGTTTCCTGGGCTTTCTGGGTCTGGCGTATCGCTGGGGCTGGTCGCTGACGACGATCGCGTTCGGCGTGGGTTCGACCATGGGCTTCGCCCTGTCGGTGCTGCTGACCGGCGGTCCGCTGCGCCGCTACAGCGCCCTGCGCGGCAGATTTACGCTCGCGGGGTTCTTTGAAGACCGCTTCGGGTCGGCCACCGGACTGGCCACCAGCATCTTCGTGCTGATCCTCTTCCCGGCCTACATCATTCCCCAGCTCATCGGCGGCGGGCTGGCGGCCGCCAACCTCCTGGGCATCCGCTTCGAGTATGCCGTCGTTCTCGCGTCGGTCGTCTTCGTCGCCTATGTCGTGCTCGGCGGCATGCTGTCAGTGACGTGGACCGACTTTGTCCAGGGCATCCTCATGTTCGCGTGCATGGTCGGCCTGTCGATCACCGCGATGGTGCAGTTCGGCGGGCCGGCGATGCTCGTCGATTCCGCGACGGCGGTGAAGGCTGACTATCTCGCCCTGCCGCCCTGGCCCCTGGCGTCGCTGCTGGGCCTGAGCCTGAGCGTCATCCTGCTGGTGATCTGCTCGCCGCACATCATCATGCGCATCTTCACCGCGCGCAACGTCCGCGAGGGTCGGGCCGCCCTGGCCTTGACCAGCGCCATCACCCTCGTCTTCCACCTGCTGGGTTATCTCGGTGTCGCGGCCGCGGCCCTGGTGCTGTTTCCGAAGCTCGACAACATCGACAACACCTACATCGCCGTGATGAACGAGCTGTTCTCGCCGCTGGTCCGCGGCCTGGCGACGGCCGGAATCCTCGCGGCCATCATGTCCACCACCGACGCCATGCTCCTGGCCGCGGGCGCCGAGTTCTCCAGCAACATCTACCGCCGCTACCTGCGGCCGGATGCCGACGACGCAGCCCAGATTCGCGTGGCCCGCAACGTGATGATCGCCATGGGCGTGATCGCCACGGTGCTGGCCATCGTGCTGCGCGGCCACAACATCGGCGTGATCGTAGGCATCGTGGTGGGCGGAACGGGTTCGGCCTTCGCCGCCCCGCTGGTGCTGGGCATCTGGTGGCGTCGGGCCAACCGTGTCGGCGGATTCCTGGGCGTGACCGTCGGATTCATCGCCTACGTCGCCCTGCTGCTGGGCACGGACCTGCCGATGTTCTCGCACGTGCTGATCGCCCTGCCGCTCTCCGCCCTGTGCGTCGTCGCCGGCTCCCGCTTGTCATCGCCGCCCACGACGCCACAATCGATGCTGGTCCGCGAGCTGCACGGCC
>CAZUUQ010000153.1:0-4557 GCA_964622625.1 uncultured Phycisphaeraceae bacterium
GGCCTTGTGCAGGTGCTGGCGGCGGATTTTGTCCAGCGTCCAGGTGATGCTGCCCTTCGAGCCGCTGATGAACCAGTCGCCGTTCCAGTTGGTCTGCTCGCCGACCTCGCAGCCCACCGCCACGTGCGTGCCGTGCGCGCCGCCCTCGAACTCGAAGACGATCGCGTGGGCCGCGTCGCCCTTGTGCCAGCCCCACGCATGGTTCCACGTATGAGCAACGACACTGACGGGGTTGAGGCCGAGCACGTAGCGCATCATGTCGAAGTGGTGGACCATCATGTCATTGATGAACATGTAGGGCTCGGTGACGTAGTGCGAGCCGGGGTGGTCGGCCCAGGGGCGGTAGAAGCGGATATCGCATTGCCCGATGGTGCCGATCGCGTCCTGCTCGATGAGCTTGCGCGTGGTCCGCGGCGGGGCGGAGAAGCGGTAGTTCTGTGTGATCATGTGCTTGACGCCGGCCTTCCTGCCAGCCGTCACGACGGCGTGGGCGTCGGCCATGTTGTCGCTCAGCGGCTTCTCACCCAGCACGTGCAGACTGGCCTTGAACGCCGCCTCCGCCACCTTGCGATGCACGGCCGGGGGCGTGACGTCGAGGACAAAGTCGGCCTTGGCGCCCTTGATCGCCTCGTCGAGGCTGTTGAAGATCTGCTTCTCAGAGATGCCGAACTTCTCGACGGCCGCGACCCGGCGCTGGGCGTTGGGCTCGACGCACGCGACGATCTCCGTGCCCGTGTGCTTGCGGCACTGCTCGAACCAGTGAAATCCGCGGCCGCCCAGGCCGGCCAGAATCCCTTTCAGCGACATCGTGACCTCTCCTCGTGGCGATTTGTGCTTGTGGCGAGGCGGGCGGATGCCACGTGCCTGTGCCCGCCGAAGGCTGGTGCGGCGACAGTAGCAGACGCTCACCAAAGCGACAACACACAGTCGCCACCGGGGCACGCACGAGGCATGTTGGCAGTTCCCCCCGCGATCGCTACAAAGGGCCGCGAATTGACGGCCTTGCCTACTTCCCCGCGCGACGATTCTGGAACGCCATCATGCCCGATGCAGCACTGCGTGTCACCGACCTGATCTGCGAACACCTGACCAACCCCCTGGGCCTCGATGCCGCCCGTCCGCGGCTGGCCTGGCGGCTGGCGTCCGACCGCCGCGGCACGCGCCAGGCGGCCTATCGCATCCTTGCCGCCGACTCGCATCAGCAACTCGACGCGGGCCAGGCCGACGTCTGGGACAGCGGCCGCGTTGCGTCTGACCGCTGTGCGTATGTGCTCTACGAGGGGCTGCCCCCGCGGTCGCGCCAGCGCGTCTGGTGGCGCGTGACGGTCTGGGACGACGGCGGCGGCGAGGCGACCAGCGAACCGGCCTGGTTTGAAATGGGATTGCTCGACCCCGGCGACTGGCAGGGCAAGTGGATCGGCACCGGCGATGGCGATTGCGACAGCCCGGATGCTTACCGTTCGCCGCTGCTGCGCCGCGGTTTCGGTGTGGACAAGCCGATCGCCGCCGCCCGCGCTTACGTCTGCGGCCTGGGCTATCACGAGCTGTACCTCAACGGCCGGCGCGTCGGCGACCACCGCCTCGATCCCGGCTACACGCGATTTGACCGCCGTGCCCTGTACGTCGTGCATGATGTGACGGATCATCTGCGGCAGGGCGACAATGCCGTGGGGCTGATGCTGGGCAACGGCTTCTACAACGACATGATCCAGGCGGCCTGGGATTTCGACAAGG
Organism: uncultured Phycisphaeraceae bacterium; assembly: GCA_964622625.1. GTDB lineage: Bacteria > Planctomycetota > Phycisphaerae > Phycisphaerales > Phycisphaeraceae > CAZCWM01. The sequence continues at coordinate 1,735 of CAZUUQ010000153.1, forward strand.
CGCCGTGGCGCAACACGCCCCGCGCCCTGGCACAGATCGAAATCACCTTCGCCGACGGTTCACGCCAGACTATCCCCACCGACACCGACTGGAAAACAGCCCCCGGCCCGATCACCTTCAACGGCATTCGAAGCGGCGAACACCACGACGCCCGGGCCGAGCAACCCGGCTGGGCCGCCCCCGGCTTCGACGATCGCGGCTGGTCCAACGTGGCGGCTGTCGCGGCGCCGACGCAACAGGTCACGCCCCAGGTCTGCCCGCCCATCCGCGTGACGCAGACGCTGCCGCCGGCGAGCGTCATGCAGCCGCGGCCCGGCGTGTTTGTTTTCGATGCTGGGCGGAACACCGCCGGCTGGGCGCGGCTCAAGGTGCGCGGGTCAGCCGGCACGACGCTGACGCTGCGCTACGGCGAACAGCTCGGCAAAGACGGACTGGTCGATCAGTCAGGGCTGACGGGCCTGCATCGCAGCGAACTTCCGTTCCAGACCGACCGCTTCACACTCAGTGGCACAGAGGCCGATGAGGTCTTCGAGCCGCGCTTTGTCTACCACGGCTTCCGCTACGTGCAGGTCGAAGGCGCGCCAGGGGAGTTGACGGCCGACCACCTTGAAGCCTGCGTCGCCCACAGCTATTTCAAGCCCATCTCGAAGTTCGCCTGCTCCAACGACCTGCTCAACCGCGTCCACGAAATCACGCTCTGGGCCTATCGCAGCAACTTTCATTCGATCCCGACCGACTGCCCGCATCGCGAAAAGAACGGCTGGACCGGCGACGCGCACATCGCCGTCGAGCAGGGTCTGCTGAATTTCGACACAACGGCCAACTACGCCAAGTGGCTGCGCGACATCGCCGACGAACAGCTCGACGACGGCCGCGTGGCCGCAATCATTCCGACGTCAGGCTGGGGCTACAACTGGGGCAACGGCCCGTGCTGGGATGCCGCGTGGTACGAGATCGCCTGGGCGGTCTACCTCTACCGCGGCGACCTGTCGCTGTTCGTCGAGCACTACGATCGCATCAAGAAGTATCTGGCCTACCTCAAGAAACGCGAGAACAGCCACGGCCTGATTCACTGGGGGCTGGCCGACTGGCTCTCGCCGTTCGGCGATGCTGAGGACTACACGGCCCCGCGCACGCTGCTCACCACGGCCTACTACTTCCGCGGCCTGCTGCTGGTCAGCCGCGTCGCGGCCCTGCTGGGGCGGGACGGTGAGTCGCGCCATTACGCCGCCGAGGCCCAGCGCATCCGCGGCGAAATCAACCGCCGGTATTTCAATCCCAAGACCGGCCTGTATGCCAACGGCTCACAACTCGCGCAGTCGACCGCGCTCTACCAGGGCCTGCCTGACGCGGCCGATGTCGATCGCGTTTTCGCCGGCCTCGTCAGCGAGGTCGAGCGCCATGCCCGCCATCCCAACACCGGTTGCATGGGCACGAAGTATCTGCTCAACGCACTGACCGACAACGGCCGGCTCGACCTGGCCTATGCCGTGGCCACGCAGCGCGACTACCCCTCGTGGGGTTACATGCTAGACCACGGCGCGACGACGCTGTGGGAGGCGTGGGACGGCCGGGGGTCACACAACCACGTGCTCTTTGCCGACATCAGCGCCTGGTGCATCCGCTCGCTGGCCGGTCTGCGTCCCGATCCGTCCACTCCGGGCTTCCGCCGTTTCATCGTCGAGCCGGGTGTGGTCGGCGACCTGACCTGGGCCGAGGCCGAGCACGAGTCAATATACGGCCGCATCGCCGTAAGCTGGAAACGGCAGGGCGATCGCCTGGTGCTCGAGGTCCGTGTGCCGGCCAACACCGAGGCGACCGTCATCCTGCCCACAGGCGATGCAACGGCGGTCACCGAAAGCGATCGGCCGCTGAAGGCCGCCGAGCATGTGAAAATCGCGGGTGTGCAAGCTGGCGTGCTGCGCCTGCACATCGCCAGCGGCAGTTACCACTTTGCCTGTGCGCTCAACGCGGGGTTGGCGGATTGACCTCCAACATGCCTCACGTCGTCAAGGCCGCCCGTGAGCGTCGCGTTATCACAGCGCCGCCGCCGATCAGCAGCAGCAGGGCGGTGGCCGGCTCAGGTATGACGGAGGCGACTTCACCGGCGCTCAGCGCCTCATTGAAGATGCGCACGTCGTCGATCGCCCCGTGGAAGTAGTTGCTCTCGTAGGTGAACAGCGGATCCTGCACCCCGATGCGGTACTGGCCGTAATACCGCCCCATCCAGGTGATCTCCTCGTCCTCCGTCGGCGGGGCGAGCAGATCGCCGCTGAAGCTCACAGGCGCGCCGCCCACGAGCACCCCGTCGATGTAGAGCGACATCTCGCCGCTGTCGACATCGACCACCAGGGCCAGGTGGCGCCACTGCCCCGGTTCGAAGGTCTCCGTGGTCAGCACCGTGACCTGCCCCTCGCTGGTGTTGATACGGGCGAAGAACTTCTGGTCGGTGTCATACTCGATGGTCATGTTCGGCGAGGTGAACACCGCGTAGGCCCGGTCGGTGGAGATGGTCCAGGGCGGCACGTCGTCGGGCCGGGCCCAGGCCGTGACGGTGAAACTGCCGGCAAATGTCTCATCGAGCACGTCGCTGTCGTCGATCTCCACATAATCGGTCAGGCCGTTGAAATGCATGGCCCCAGCGCGCGGGCTGGCGACCGGCTGCGGGCTGCCGAAAATCTGTCCGTGGTGGCCCTGGCCGGAGGTATCGTCGGAAATCGCCGCGACGGATGCGTCGAAGCGATACAGCCCTACCAGTCCGCCCACGTCGCTGAAGGTGTGGTTCCACTGCGGGCTGCCGGCATTGCCGGCCGCGGCCGCGTC
>CAZUUQ010000154.1:0-1416 GCA_964622625.1 uncultured Phycisphaeraceae bacterium
TCGATGAGCACCTCGGCGGGGCGGGGGTAGGCGTTGTAGTTGCTGGCCATGACCATGCCGTAGGCCCCGGCGGTGAAGATCGCCAGCAGGTCGCCGCGGGCCACGGGGGGCAGGGGGCGGTCGGCCGCGAGGCGGTCGCCGGTCTCGCAGATCGGGCCGACGACCTCGCACCGCTCCAGGCCGGGGATGTCCATCTCGGCGGCGCGCTGCTTCGGCTCGTGGGCGGGGGCGACGTTGGTGGGCCAGATGAAGTGGAACGCGTCGTACATCGCCGGGCGGATCAGGTGGTGCATGCCGGTGTCGACGATGACGAACTTCCTGGCCCCGCCGGTCTTGACGTACTGCACGCGCGTCAGCAGCAGGCCGGCGTTGGCGCTGATGGTGCGGCCGGGCTCGAGGATGATCTGCCCGCCGGCGTTGTGGAACGGCTGCAGCAGCGGGACGATGCGCTGGGCGTACTGCTCGTAGGCCGGCGTCTGATCGGTCTGGTAGTCAGCCCCGAATCCGCCGCCGATGTCCAGGGCGGTGATGCGGAAGCCGCGCTGCCGCAGCTCGTCGATCAGGGCCAGGGCCTTGGTGATCGCCTCGACGTAAGGCTCGACGCTGTAGACCGGCGAGCCGATGTGCAGGTGGATGGCGCACAGGTCCAGGTGCATGTCCTTGCCGTAGCGGTCGAAGAAGCGGCGGGCGCGGTCGATGTCCACGCCGAACTTGGTCTCCTTCCTGCCGGTGGTGGTCTTGGCGTGGGTTTTGGGGTCGACGTCAGGGTTGACGCGCAGGGCGGCGCGCGCGGTGCGGCCCATGGCGGCGGCGATGGTCGAGATGTTCTCGAACTCGGCCTCGGACTCGATGTTGAAGTAGCCGATGCCCGCTTCGATGGCGGCGCGGATTTCCGCGTCGGTCTTGCCCACGCCGGCGTAGACGACCTTGCCCATGTCGGCCCCGGCCAGTCGGGCGCGGTGCAGCTCGCCGCCGCTGACCACGTCCATGCCCGCGCCGCGCTGCGCCAGCAGACGACACAGGTGCACATTGCCGCAGCTCTTGATCGAGTAGCAGACCACCGGGTCGAGGTCGGCGAAGGCCTGGCGCAGGCGGTCGTAGTGATCGCGCAGTGTGCGGGCGGAGTAGACGTACACCGGCGTGCCGACGCGGGCGGCCAGTTCGTCGAGGTTGACCTGTTCGCAGTGAAGCTGGCCGTTGCGATAGACAAAGTCGTCCATGTCGTGCTCCGTGGTCCCGGGAGGCGCGGCCGCGGGAAGACAATGCGGCCGGTGCGGGCGAATCGACCATGATAAGTGTTTGGGCGGCGACGTTCACAGGCCGGGCGAACGATGGCCGGCCGCCCACATACGTCTCTCACAGGCGGCGGGGATCGAGGCGCAGCAGCTCGCGCGTCGGGGCGTCGGGCGGCAGGAT
>CAZUUQ010000154.1:1516-3147 GCA_964622625.1 uncultured Phycisphaeraceae bacterium
CGGCGAAGCCGGGGCTGAGCATGACGCAGTCGCGTGCGGCCAGGAAGTAGACGTTGAGCGACTCGAGCTGCCAGAAGCCGACGAGGCCGCGGTCGGGCGCGTAGCCGGTCTCCTCGGCCAGCTCGCGCAGGGCGGCGGCTGCGGCCGACTCGCTTTCTTCGACGTGTCCCATCACCGGCTGCCAGGTGCCCGCCAGCGGCGCGGCCGCGCGGCGAAGCTGGAGAAATTCGACGCCCGCTGCAGCGCGGCGAAAGACGATCACGTCCACGATGTCGGTCCGCAGCGCCGGTCCGGGCATGGCCAGAGCGTACCGCGGCCGGGCGCGCCGTGCGATGCCAGCCAGCCGATCCCTACAATGCGTTCGTGGACATGATCTACCTGGACAACAACGCGACCACGCAGCCCGCCGACGCCGTCGTCGCCGCGATGGACCAGATGCTGCGGCAATGGTGGGGCAATCCTTCGAGCGTGCATCGCTTCGGCCAGGCGGCCCGGCAGCGGGTCGAGCTGGCGCGGGCGTCGGTGGCCCGGCTCGTCGGCTGCCGCGAACGCGAGCTGATCTTCACCTCCGGCGGGACCGAGGCCGACAACCTGGCGCTGCGCGGCGTGCTCGATCTGGCGCGCGGCGAACGCCCGCCGCTGCTGGTGACCACGCGCATCGAGCACTCGGCCGTGCGCGAACCCGCGGCCGCACTGGCACGAGACACAGGCGCGGATGAGCCGGGACAGCGCATCGAGGTGGTCTACCTGCCGGTGGACGGCGAGGGCCTGGCGCGCGGCGATGACCTGGCGGAGCTGCTTCAACGTCACGAGGCGGCCCGGCGCACCACGCTGGTGAGCGTGCAGTGGGTCAACAACGAGACGGGCGTGATACAGCCGATCGCGGAACTGGGCGACGTCTGCCGGGCGGCGGGTCGGGCGATCCGGTTTCATGTCGATGCCACGCAGGCGGTGGGCAAGATGGCCGTGGACGTCGGCCCGCTGGCGATTGACCTGCTGAGCTTCGCGGCCCACAAGTTTCACGGTCCCAAGGGCGTGGGGGCGCTGTACGTGCGGCGGGGCGTGCGGCTGCGGCCGCAGGTGCTCGGCGGGCCGCAGGAGAACCAGCGGCGCGGCGGGACGGAGAACGTGCAAGGCATCGTCGGCATGGGCGTGGCGGCCGACCTGGCGCGGGAGTTTCTGACCGACGGCGCGCGGCTTGAACAACTCGCCCGCCTGCGCGACGACTTCGAGCAGCGGGTGCTGGCGGCCTGTCCCGAGGCCGCGGTCAACAGCCGCTGCGGGCCGCGCATCTGGAACACGAGCAACATCGGCTTTCCGCGCCTGGAGGCCGAGGCGATTCTCATCGGCCTCAGCGAGCGCGGCGTGTGCGCGTCGGCGGGGGCGGCGTGTTCGAGCGGGTCGCTGGAGCCGTCGCCCGTGCTGCTGGCGATGGGGATTGCCGAGGAGACAGCGCACGGCTCGGTGCGGTTCTCGATCAGCCGCGACACCACGGCCGCGGAGCTTGATACCGCGGCCGCCGTGGTCGCCGACGTGGTGCGCAAGCTGGCGGCGACGCTGCCGCTGGGACGTTGAACACCGAGCCGCGATGGGCGGGGCCGTCGGCCGCGTGTCGCCACTGCCGCGTGCCA
>CAZUUQ010000154.1:3247-4437 GCA_964622625.1 uncultured Phycisphaeraceae bacterium
GCCACTGCCGCGTGCCATTGCCGCGTGCCGGGGCCGCTGCTAGGCTAACCGGTCCGTGGTCGGTTTCAGTGGGCTCAGCACAGGAGCGGCGTCATGGAGTTGTCGGATCGGGTCAAGGCCATCAAGCCGTCGAGCACCCTCGCCGTCACCGCCCGCGCCAAGGCCATGAAGGCGCAGGGCATCGACGTCGTCAGCTTCGGCGCCGGCGAGCCGGACTTCGACACGCCCCAGAACATCAAGATCGCGGCCGCCAAGGCATTGGAGGCCGGGCTGACCAAGTACGAGCCGACGCCCGGCACACCCGCCGCCCGCCAGGCCGTCGCCGACTACATGAACCAGCGCCACGGCCACAACGTCAAGGCCGAGAACGTCCTGGTCTCCTGCGGCGGCAAGCACTCTCTCTATCTCGCCTTCCAGGCCGTCATCAACCCCGGCGACGAGGTGCTGCTGCCCGCGCCCTACTGGGTGACCTACCCGGAGCAGGCGCGGATGGCCGGCGGGACGGTGCGCGAAATCCCCGGCTCGGCCGACAACGACTTCAAGATCACGCCCCAGCAGCTCGAAGACGCCGTCACCCCGCGCAGCCGGGTGCTGGTCATCAACTCGCCGTCCAACCCGACGGGCACGATGTATTCGCCGGCCGAGCTGGAGGCCCTGGCCAAAGTCGTCGCCAAGCACCCGCGGCTGATCGTCTTCTCCGATGAGATCTACGAACGGCTGGTATACGGCGACGACAAGTTCGTCAGCTTCGCCACGCTCGATCCGCAGGTCGGCCAGCGGACGGTGACGTTCAACTGCCTGAGCAAGACCTACGCGATGACGGGCTGGCGCGTGGGCTTCACCATCGGCCCGGCCGACCTCATCAGGGCCATGAGCGACCTGCAGGGCCAGATGACCAGCAACATCACCAGCTTCTGCATGCCCGCCATCGTCGAAGCGCTCACCGGCCCGCAGGAGACCGTCGAGGAGATGCGCCAGGCCTTCGCCAAGCGCGGGGCATACATGCACAAGCGCCTGGGCAAGCTCAAGGGCGTCAAGTGCCCGCGCCCCACCGGCGCGTTCTACGTCTTTCCCGACATCAGCGCCGCCGCGTTCGGCAGGACCGATCCCGCCGGCAAGGTCATCCAGAGTGCGGCCGACTTCACCGCCTCGCTGCTCGAACACCAGAAAGTGGCCGTCGTGCCCGGCGA
>CAZUUQ010000155.1:0-4404 GCA_964622625.1 uncultured Phycisphaeraceae bacterium
CCTCGACAATGCCTACTGGTCGGTCGAGCTGAAATAGGCTTCGCACGCTCACGCCTTCACAACCACAAAGTCCTGCGACGGGCTGTTTCAGGTCCGTTTCTGGTTATCGCCTGCTCCCGACACGCACGGGTGATTAAGTTGGCGCCACAGCCCACCGATGGAAAGATGGGCGGAATGGGTTGAGTTTGCCGCCATCCCGCTCTGGCGCGCCGCGCGACGCGCCGATCATGTGGTCAACCCGCATGCATGTCGGATGTTTCGAGGGGCGGGTACGAGGATCCAGGCCATGGAATCGCAAGGCGAGAGCAAAGCCAACGGCACGTCCGCGGGCGATCTGTCGGAAAAACAGGTCTTCACCACCGGCGAGGCGGCCGACCTGTGCAAGGTCTCACAGCAGACCATCATCCGCTGCTTCGACAGCGGCCGGCTCCGCGGCTTCCGCGTGCCCGGAAGCCGCTTCCGCCGCATCCCCCGCGAAGAGCTGCTGCGCTTCATGCGCGAAAATGACATCCCCACCGACTCCATGGATGCCAGCCGCAAGAAGCGCATCCTCGTGGTGGACGATGACGAGCAGATCGTCGAACTGTTCGTCGACGTGCTCAGCCGCGACGACCGCTTCGAGGTCCGCACCGCGGGCACGGGTTACGAAGCCGGCGTGCTCACCGAGCAGTTCAAGCCCGACCTGATCGTGCTCGACTTCATGCTGCCGGACATCAACGGCAATGTCGTCTGCCGCACCGTGCGCCAGAAGCCGGAACTGGCCGACGCGAAGATCATCATCGTCTCGGGCGTGGTCAAGCAGGACGAGATCGACGACCTGCTCAAGGCCGGGGCCGACGACTTCGTCAAGAAGCCGTTCAACATCGACAAGCTGCTGGCCCGCATCCACGAACTGCTGGAGCTGTAAGTCCGCCGGCCGCGACCGCCGGCGCGCAGCCGGATCCCGGATTCACCACGCAGCCGCGGACAGGGACGGCCACGACATGGTCAGCGCAACCGCCGACGTTTCCCGAACCCGACGCACGGAGCTGATACTCCGCCAGGTCGAGACGCTGCCGACCCTGCCCGCCATTGCCGCGCGCCTGCTGGCCCTGACCACCGACAGCGAATCCTCGGCCGAGCAGGTCATCGAACTGGTCAAGGACGATCCAGCCCTGACCGCAAGGCTCATCTCCATCTGCCGCCGCGCCCAGATCGGCGTCCGCGAAGACACCCTCACCATCGATCGCGTGGTCCTGCTGCTGGGCTTCACCACCGTCCGCAACGCCGTCCTCTCCCTGAAGGTGCTCGAAGCCTATGGCTACGGCGAGGGCGGCGGGGAGGCATCATCAACCGAGCCGCAGCGCGGCGACGAGGACCCCGGCTCCCCCGCCCCCCCCGGCTCCGCCGGCTCCCCAGGCCCCACCCTGGATCGCCAGGGATTCTGGCAGCACTCACTGGCGGTGGCTGTCGGCTGCGAGCAGATTGCCGCCGCCCATCGCGACCGGCGCGACTTGCCGCCCGGCGAAGCCTTCGTCTGCGGGCTGCTGCACGACGTCGGCAAGCTCGCGCTCGAAATGGTCCTGCCCAAAGCCTATGGCCGCGTGATCGAACTGGCCGAGCTCAACCACGGCAACGTCGCCGAGTTCGAGCGGCGAATCCTCGGCATCGATCACCACACGGCCGGCAAACGCCTGGCTGAGCACTGGCAGCTTCCACACGTGCTGCAGGACTGCATCTGGCTGCACGGCTCAGCCTATGAACTGCTGCCCTACCTCGAACACCGACCGATGATCGGCCTGGTCAGCCTCGCCGACCTGATCGTGCGCCGCCAGCACATCGGCTACAGCGGCAACTTCGCCGTGCCCCAGCGCGTTGAAGCCCTCTGTCAAGCCCTGGGCCTGGATGCGAAACGCGTCGAAAAGGTCGCGGCCGACCTGTACGCCGAAGTCTGCCGCCGCACCGAACTGCTGGGCCTCGAAGAGCAGCCGACCGAAGCGATCTTCTTCCGGGCCGTCCAGCGCGCCAACGAAGCCCTCGGGCGTGTCAACGCCGCACTCGACCGCCGCAGCCGCGTCGCCGTCCGCCAGGCCCGCACGCTCGAGGCCATCGTCGATTTCCATGCCGCCGCCAGTCCCGCCGCCACCGTGCAGGACACGCTCGACCGCGTGGCTCTCACCGCCGCCGCCGCACTGGGCCAGGGCTACTACGCCCTGCTGCACCAGGAACGCGATCCCGCCCGGCCGGCGCACAGCGGCCGCGGACCCTGGATGATCTGCCAGTACGACGCCCACGGCCAGCCGCAACATGCCGACCTCATCGACGCGCCGCCCCACGCACCCGACCTGGGCCGACTCAGCGACGACGAACCCATGGCCCTGAACCTCATGGCCATCATGCCCTGGCTGGCCGACCACCTGCACGAGGCGCCGGACCTGCGCGAAGTGAGGCTTCTGCCGCTGGTCAGCGGCTGGGGCACCGCCGCCGTGCTGCTGCACGATCGGCCGTCACTGCCGCCGCGAGAGGATCTCGCCGCGCTCACCCGCACGTGGGGCGCCGCCATCGCCGCCGCCGCCCAGCACGAAGGCGCCCGACGCCTCGGTGAAGAACTGGCCGAGTCCAACAGCCGCCTGGCCGAAGCGCAGGAAAAACTGCTCCGATCCGCGACCATGGCCCGCCTCGGCGAGATGGCCGCCGGCGCCGCACACGAAATGAACAACCCCCTGGCCGTCATCTCAGGCCGAAGCCAGTTGCTCACACAGGTGCTCAACCCCGGCAGCGAGGAGCAGAAAACCGCCCAGCGCATCGTCGAGCAGGCCCACCGTCTCAGCGACCTCATCAGCGCCCTGCGCATGTTCGCCGAACCGCCCGTGGCCGATCGCCGACCCGTGAAGCTCGATCAGCTTCTCAACGCCTTGGCCCAGGAACTCGGACGGCAGTTGCCCGAATACCAGAAGCAGACGCCCGTCTCCGTGCAGGTCGATCCCGCCCTGCCGCTGGTGAACATCGACGGCCAGCAGATCGCCCAGGCCGTCCGCGAACTGCTGTTCAATGCCGTGCAGGCCATGCCGCAGAGCACCGTGCATCTGGCGGCCCGGCTCGGACCCGAACCGGACACCCTCACCATCACCGTCACCGACGATGGCGTGGGCATGGACAAGCACACCCTGGAGCACGCGGCCGACCCGTTCTTCTCCGCCAAGCCCGCCGGCCGCCGCACCGGCATGGGCCTGCCCCGCGCCCAGCAACTGGTCCGCGCCCACGGCGGCGAACTGCGCCTGCGCAGCACCCACGGCCGCGGCACCACCGCCATGCTCCTGATCCCGCTGAAGATCGACCCTGCCAGCGCACAGCCGGATGCGGACGATGACGAGCGGACGCGGCGGCCGGCCGCGTGAGCTTATCGGCCGCACTGCCCGACACGCCGGCGGCCGAGCCGCACCGCGTCAACCCGGCCACCCATTCGTCCGACGTTAATCCCATGGCCTGGACGACGATGCATTTCGGCGTGGGCATGGCGTGTGCCGGCACGGCGATGGCCGGCTTCTCACTGCTCACCGGCCGGGGCTGGCGCTGGCTGCCGGCCGCGATGACCCTCGGCGGCGTCTGGGCCCTCGGACCCGACATCCCCGGCATGGTGCGCGAGCAACTGCCCAGCTTCCCCCTGGCGTCGATCCTCGGCAGCCGACAACTCGAACTCTGGCTGCACCGCATCGGCGACCTGTTCTTCTTCCATCGCGCCCTCGACGCCCAGCCGCACGAGCGTGCCCTGCACGGCCTGATCCTCATCCTGGCGCTCTACAACGCGGCGATCCTGCTGCTGATGTGGCGCGAAAACCGGGCCTTGAACCACCCCGCCATCCGCGCCTGGCACGCCCACGCCCCCCACCTGCCCAAGCGAGCGGCCAGCCCTCGCCGCACCCGCCGCTCGCGCCGCCGCGCCCGCCCGATCCCACTGGAAGAACGTCTGACCGCGACGACGCACCACGAGGTCCAGACCACGGCAGACGCCGGCAACCCCGTCATCGGCCGCATCAACCCCGCGGCAAGCACCGACGGCCGCGATGCCGCCCATCCCGACCGGCTGGCGGAGTGAACGCCGCCTCAACCAGACGACGCTCCCCCAGCATCTGTCCACAAAGGCCGTTCCCCAAGCCCAGGCATGGCCATGCCTGGGCCTTCGCCCACATCACCCCCTATAGCACGGCCATGCCGGCCAGGCGGGAAAAGCCGGAAAAAAGTGTCAGAGAGAATTTCCGCCCCGCCCCCAAGCCGCACCTTCACCCCGAAGGTGCGGATCGCGCGCACAACCGCGCCCCGCCGATGCCCATTTGTGCGCTTTTTTTGAAATCCCCACCTCCCAACTCCCAACTCCCACTTCCCCACCCCCGCCGCACCCCTTACAATGCACCCGCATCTTCACCC
>CAZUUQ010000156.1:0-4311 GCA_964622625.1 uncultured Phycisphaeraceae bacterium
TCGGCCGTCAGCGTCACGTCCAGCATGGGCAGCGAGGTCGTCAGTTCGTGCAATGTCCGCGGGCCGATGAGGGCGAGGGTCGGGAATGGCTGGTGCAGCACGTAGGCGCCGGCGATGTTGATCGGCGAGCAGTTCTTCTTCTTCGCCAGCTCGATCGCGCGGTCGCGGCGCTGGAAATTGTCATCGCTGTACCAGCAGCGGACCAGCTCGGCGTCGCCGGTCCTGTCGCGGCCGGCGCGATCCGTAAAGAAGCCGCGGGCCTGGCTGGACCAGGCGACCTCGACCATCTGCGTCCGTGTGAGGTATGCACGGCTCTCCGGGTCCGACGCGGCCACGCAGTCTTCCCACACCGGGTCCACCATCCGCGCCAGACTGAAGTTGTTGCTCAGCAGCTTGAACGGCGTCCTGCCGTGCATGCGGGCGTATTCATTCGCCTCGGCGATGCGCTGGATCGACCAGTTCGATCCGCCGAAGACGCGGATGCGGCCTTCACGCTTCAGCTCATCGAGCACGTCGACGAACTCGCCGGCCGGCACCCGCGGATTGTCGCGGTGCAGCAGGTAGAGGTCCACATGATCGGTCTGGAGGCGGTTGAGGGTGGTCTCCAGTTGCGGCCGAATGCGGTCGGGGAAGTTGTTCGGCGTGTGGGCGCCCTTGCCGATGATGTTCACCTTGTCGCGCACGTTTCGCGTTCTGATCCACTGGCCGAGCAATTGCTCCATCAGTCCGCCGCCGTAGCCGTGGGCCGTGTCGAACGTGTTGCCCCCGTGCTCGAAGAAGGCGTCGAACATGACGGCCGCGTGAGCGAAGGTCCGCTGGTTGTCGCACCCCATCACCAGCCGCGACGCGGGCAGCGACACGTCAGGCACGTTCAGGTAGGCCATGCGCTGCTTGCCGCGCACCCGCAGCGCCCGGCCGTGCAGCGGCGCGGGGAAGCCTTCGGGGGTCTCCTGCGGGTAAGTCAGCCCCAGCCCCGCCCGCCACTGGTCGAGCACGCGCATGTTGCCCAGCGTGTCGTCCCAGCTCATGGCCGGACTGGCCGCCTGCTGCTTCGGCAGCGCCGCCGCCACCGTGTCGGCCTCGATGCCGTAGAGCAGTTGGTCCGTCGTGATCTCGATGGTCTGCGTGTCCCGGCCGCGCTGCACGAGAATCTGCGACGTGCCGCCTTCGCGGGCGACGATCCACGGGCTGGGCACGGTGATGCGCCCTTCGTCGCCGTGGATGCGGATGACGTTCTCAAGATTCAGCCGCACGCCTGTGGCGACCTGGGCGATGATGTCATTGGGGAACTTCAGCGTGGCGGCGGCATACTCGTCGATGCCGGTCGCGCCGAGATGGCCGGCCGCCTTGACGTCGATCGGTTCGGCGAAGTCGATGCCCGTCGCCGCGCCCGCGATCAGCCGGGCCGCCGACACCGGATAGCAGCCCACGTCGAGAATGCCGCCGCCGCCCAGGTCTCTGTTCATCAGTCGGCTGTCGGGATTGTCGCCGCCGCGGAATCCGAAGCTCGCCTCGACCAGGCGCACCGGTCCGATCACGCCTTCGCGGATCAGTTCCACGAGCCTGCGCGTCTGGGGATGGCAGCGGTACATGAACGCTTCCATGAGGAAAACGCCGTGCTCGCGGGCCGCCTCGATCATCGCCATCGCCTCGGCGTGGTTGAGGCCGATGGGTTTCTCGCAGAGGATGTGCTTGCCGGCCTCGGCGGCGCGGATGGCCCACCGCGCGTGCCGGGGGTGCGGCGTGGCGATGTAGACGGCCTGTACCTGGGTGTCGGCCAGCAGGTCGTCGTATGAGCCGTGGCGGTGGGGAATATCGAACTGGTCGGCGAAGGCGTTGGCCTTGCCGATGTCGCGGCTGCCCACGGCCAGCAGACGGCAGCGCTGCGAATGCTGCACGCCCCTGGCGAAGGCCTTGGCGATGTTGCCGGCTCCCAGAATGCCCCACGCAAGTCGATCGGTCATGACTTCATCCTTTCGGCTGCCGTACAGCCGCTGCGCATCAGGCGACCCTTATAGCGATCCACGCCGCCCTCGCCAATCCGCGCCGGCTCGGACCGTTCACTTGGCAGCGGTCGGCCGACGTGCAAATATGGAGGTTCGTCAACACGGCTCCACAATGGACACGACCATGCGCCCACCGAACATCATTTTCATCCTCATCGACGACATGGGCTGGCGCGACCTGACGTGCTACGGCAGCCCGTTCTACGAGACGCCGAACATCGACCGCCTGGCCCGCGAGGGCATGCTGTTCACCGACGCTTATGCCGCCTGCCCCGTCTGCTCGCCGACACGCGCCAGTCTGATGACCGGCAAGTATCCGGCCACCGTCGGCATCACCAACTTCATCCCGGGCAACGCATGGGGCAAACTCATGGGCGTGCCCTATTTTCACGAACTGCCCGAGGGCGAAGTGACCGTGGCCGAGGCGCTGCGGCAGGGGGGGTACAAGACCTTCCATGTCGGCAAGTGGCATCTGGGCGGCGAGCACCGCTGGCCGGAGCACTGCGGTTTCGACGTCAACGTGGCCGGCTGCAGCTGGGGCCTGCCGCGGCGCGGGTTCTTCAGCCCCTATGGCAACCCGCGCATGAGCGACGGGCCGGAGGGCGAGTATCTCACCGACCGCCTCACCGATGAGGCAATCAAACTCATGCGCTCGGCCGGCGGTCGGCCTTACTTCCTGCACATGTCGCACTATGCGGTGCACGTGCCCATCCAGGCGCCGGCCGATCTGATTGGCAAGTACGAAAAGAAGGCACGCGACCTGGGCCTCGACAAGCTCCAGACGTTCGAGGACGGCGAGCACTTCCCCTGCCTGCACAAGAAGGACCAGCGCATCCGCCGCCGCCTGGTGCAGTCCGACCCGGTCTATGCGGCAATGGTCGAGAATCTCGACACCAACGTCGGCCGACTGCTCGACGCGCTGGACGAACTGGGTCAGGCTGAGAACACGATCGTGATCTTCACGTCGGACAACGGCGGGCTTTCCACGGCCGAAGGTTCGCCGACGTGCAACGCTCCGCTGTGCGAGGGCAAGGGCTGGATGTATGACGGCGGCGTGCGCGAGCCGCTGCTGGTGCGCTGGCCGGGTCACGTGAAGGCGGGCAGCACCTGCGATGTGCCGGTGACCAGCCCCGATTTCTATCCGACGTTTCTCGAAGCGGCCGGGCTGGACGCCATGCCGGATCAGCACTGCGACGGGGTGAGCCTGCTGCCGCTGCTGCGCGGCGGCGGAGCCGAGGCGCTGGGACGCGACGCGATTTACTGGCACTACCCGCACTATTCCAACCAGGGCGGCCGTCCCGCCTGTGCCGTGCGGGCCGGCGACTGGAAGCTCATCGAATTCTTCGAGGACGCGCGCCTCGAGTTGTACAACCTGCGCGACGACATCGAGGAAGAGCACGATCTCGCGGCCGCGCAGCCGGATCGCGTCCGGGAGCTGCACGCAACTCTCGTGGCGTGGCGGCAGTCGGTTGAAGCGAAGATCCCCGAGGTCAACGGCGATTACGAAGCGATGCTCGCCGGCCGCAAGCCCTGTCCCGATGACTTCGGCCGCATCCCCGGCGACGATCACGGTTGAACGCGACCACAACGACACGCGGGCGAACAAAGCGGCCCCGGAGAGTGCTCCAGGGCCGCCCGATACCTCCATTGACTGTGATGCGTTCAGCCGATCATGCCTGACGGCGCTTGATCGACTTGGCGCCCAGCAGTCCCAGCATGGCCATCCCCGCCCACGCCGCGGCCGGCAGGGGCACCACGTGACCGACGAGCATTTCCACCTTGCTCAGCTCCTGGCTGCTGCCGAAGCTGCCGGTGAGCACGATGCGACCGGTGATCGTGAAGCCGCCCGACAGGTCGAGACCCGTGGGATAGGGCGTGTGCCAGGTGTTCCACGCGCCGGTGGCGCTGTAGTCGCCCAGGGCCACGCCGTCGAGTTCCAGGTCGAGCAGATCGACCGTCGCGCCCGCGTCACGCGCCACCACGCTGAACTGCAGGTAGTTCATCGGCTGGTTGGGCGTGAGCGTGTTGTACGTCAGCGTCGTGCCGTCGACCTTGGCCGTGAGCGTCGACGCGCCGTCGTAGCTGAACTCGATGACGTGATCGGCCACCCATGTGTAGTGCATGGCCACGCGGTTGGCGGCCACGCCCAGGTCGGGCACGCCCAGATAGACCTCCTCGCCGCCGGTGTTGCCGAAGCTGCGAAAGCGCGCGGCCGCGTACAGATCGGCCGACGCGTCGAAACCCGGATCGACGGTGACGGCCATGGCGCTCGGGACGATGGTGACCACCATCGCGAGCGCAGCCA
>CAZUUQ010000157.1:0-4180 GCA_964622625.1 uncultured Phycisphaeraceae bacterium
ATCACAGATTAAACCATCGCCTGCAGTATCCGACTGACGATCTGATTCTGCCGCTGCTCCTTCGTGTCGCCATCCATTGACAGCCGATCCCACGGGCCGGGGCACGCGGCCACCACCAGTCCCAGCGACGGGCAGACCCACGTCATCTTCGCCTGCGCCCCCAGTGCCGCGTAACTGTCGCGTGGCAGGTCGGGCCAGACCTTGCCGTGGTCGTTGGTCCAGAAGCCGTGGCCGTATTTCCAGTTCTCCCGCGGCTCATGTTGAAGAATGTCCGGCGCTGTCACCACCGCCTGCCGCAGATAGTCCTCTGGCACAATCTGACGTTCACCCCACCGACCCCGGTTGAGCCAGAGGTGCCCCACGCGGGCCGCGTCCAGAGCCGTTGACTGCACGCGGCAGGAGTGGCCCCAGATGTTCGTCAGCGCTTCGGGCCCGTGCGGGAAGTCTCCGTACCGGTACGACCACGTCCCGCCGATGGGATCGCGCAGCTTCGTCTCGATCAGCTCGCCCACGCCTGGCAGGCGGTCGGGATCGTCGCTGTCGTACATCCCGTAGGCGGTCGCGATCGCGTGGCAGAGAATGTTCATGCCGAAGGTCTGGTAGTGCCAGACGGTCCCCGGGTTTTCGCCCGGCTTCATGTAGCCGCTGGTGTTGCATATGCACTGACGGAAGGTGAGGTCGCGGTCCTTCTCGAATGCGTGCCGACCCGGCTTGGGCCCGCGCCCTTCGGGCACGTCCATCATCTGCGGGTAATAGTCCACCACTTTCGCGTCCGGGCTGGCGATGCGGCCCTCCGCCACGGCGATAGCCAGCAGGCACGAGAAGTAGGATTTCGTCGCCGACGCCATGTTGAGCTGCGCGGCCGGCTCAATGCGATGGTTCCATTCGGCTAGGACCCGACCATGCCGCGCCAGCACGAAGCGGAACCCCTCGTCGCCCGCCAGATCCGTCAGCCACGCGCGGCAGGCGTCGAGTCGGGGCGTGGAGAATCCCACCTCCTCCGGCCGCACGCGTGTCCACTGCGCGTCTGGAAATGCAGTCTGCACCACAGCGTCCTCGCCATCACGATGTTTGCCAACTTGCATATTGACCGTATGGCCAAACGCCCGCAACCCGGTGAGGCGCGGCGGCGTAGATGCCATCGAGATTCTGAATCCAGGAAATGCCCCCGCGTTCACACGCTCACCGGCGTCTCACGGGAGTTGAGCACTGGCAGGGCCATGAGGCTCTGCTTGCGATAACCCATCAGGCCCTCGCTCAGGCCCGTGGCTCGGGCGGCCGCGGGGTCCGCCTCGTGCTCCACCTCGTCGAACGTCACATAGGGCAGGCCCAGGTCCTTGAGCATCTGGTGGTCCTGCGCCGGCGTGCGGCCGAAGGTCGTCAGATAGTTGCCGATCAGAAAGCTCGACCCGCCGGCATAGAACATCCAGCTCTGCATGTCGCGCAGAATCTTCTCCCGCCCGCCGGCGATCTTCAGCTCGCGGTCCGGCAGAATGAAGCGGTAAATCGCCACGATCTTCAGGGCCGTCAGCGGTTCCAGCGGCTGCCGCTTGCCGTACAGCGGCGTGCCCGCGATCGCGTTGAGGAAATTGATGGGCACCACATCGGCCCCCAGCTCGCGCAGCTCGAAGGCCATGTCCAGCCGATCCTCCCAGTCCTCGCCCAGACCGAAAATCCCTCCCGAGCAGATCGACAATCCCGCCGCCTTGGCGATCCGGATCGTCCGCACCCGGTCGTCGTAACCGTGCGTACTCACCACATTCTTGAAGTGTCGCCGGCTCGTCTCGAGATTGTGATTGACACGCAGCACGCCCATGTCGCGCAGCCGCCGCGCCTGATCCTCCGTCAACTCACCCAGCGTGGCGCACGGCCGGACCTTGCCCTCAGCCGCGGTCTTCCTGAAGAACGGCTCCATCCAGTCGAGTTCCGCCTCGGTCGGACCCCGCCCGCTGTTCACAATCCCGAAGCTCGACGCCCCGTTGCGCGTCGCCTCGTCCGCGGCCGCGTGCATTTCATCGACGCTCATCTTCGTCGGCGTCACGTGTGTGGTGTAGTGCTTCGACTGGCTGCAATAGCTGCAATCCTCGCTGCACGCGCCCACCTTCGCCGCCAGGATGGAGCAGAACTTCACCTTCGCCCCGAACCGCCGGATGCGGATTTTGTTGGCCCAGTGAAACAACTCGTACAGGTCGTCGCCTTCGGCCGCGGTCAGCTCGCGGGCCTCGTCACGGGTGATCTGCCCGCCGTCCGCCACGCGCCGACCAAGCTGCGCGATGCGCTCTTCAAGGCTGATGCCGAAGCCTGATAGGGTGTCGTCCTGGGAATGAATCATGTCGCTGGCGTTCCTGTCTTACCGGCCGCTGGGACGCCGGCTGAAGATGGTGTCGATGTCCTCGATGATGTACGGCGTCATGCGCTCCCGGCTCACGTCGGTGCGGTACACGAGAATTTTCTGCTGACGGTTGTCGATCACGAACAGCGATTCCTCGTTGCTGCGCGTCAGCGCGGTCAGGAGCACGTAGTCGTCGGCCGTCTGCACCATGTCGGCCCGCGCGTGCTGCGTCAGCGGCGCGAACCGTCCGGCCAGACTGGCGATGAGCATGGCCGCGAGCACGAATGCCGACGCCGCCAGGCAGCAGCATGCCAGTTGCACACGACTGAGATGGGTGCTCGTGGAGTTTGTCGTGGTCATGGCGAAGCTCGCGGTCCGGGTGTGTCGCGATCAGCGTCGCGCGGTTTCTCAGCGGCGCATGCGCAATTGCGTATCCTGTTCGAGGTCGCGGATGTCCAGCACCTGGAAGCGCTGGTCCGACGACGTGACCAGCAGGGCGGCCATGCGGCTCGAACGCATGTCCAGCAGGTAGACCACCTGCTGGCTGCGGCCCGAACCCATGCCGGCCACCATGACAAAGTCGCCGCGCCGCCCCGGCGCCGCCTGGCCGTGGGCCGGCTCGGTCAGCACCGACAGCAGCAGGCCGCCCAGCAGCAGCACGTTCACCACGATCAGCGTCACCAGCATGCGATGGTTCATGGTGCAAGCTCCCGGACCCACCCGCGCCGCCGCGGCGCCGTCACCCGCTGCGCTTGTACGTCAGCGTGTTGGCCAGCACGATCCCCAGCGCCAGGGCCGCGACCACGATCAGCGTCACCTGATCCGCCCCCTCGTCGGCGGCAGCCTGGGCGATGGTCGTCAGACTCATGAGCGATGCGTGCAGCGTCATCGGCACGGCCTTTCCTGGGGGATTCCCGCGGTCCAAGCGGCGGCAATGCGTTCGTCCATGTGATGATACTGGCCCCGCAACGGCCTGACAATGAACCTGCTCCAAAAGGTGCAATTCCGCCACGCCGCCCCGCCGCCATGCCCCCGCCCCCCAGCCGCGCCTTCGCACTGCAATACTGAGGATCCGAATCCCCCGACCGCGCCGTCCGCGTCACTCCGTCACCAGCGGCGTCACGACCACACATAAATGTCCGGGCCATCCGGGTCGTAGCCGAAGAACGTCGCGAGCACGATCCGCGGCCGATGGCCGGTGAAGCCGGGCACTTCGTGTACGTTCTCGCTATTGAAGAAATAGAGGTCGCCGGTGTTCAGCGACACGTCCACCGACGCGATGCCGTCGCGCCGCACCAGGTCGTGAAACGCCCCGGCATCCATCGCGCCCGGATCGCCGAGCGTCACGCCGTCGGCCTGCTCGCGCTGCGGCGTCCACGAGTAGTTGAAGATCGTCGAATCGCGCGCCCCCGTCTGCTTGCTCGGCGCCTGGAGCAGCAGCAGGCCGGCCAATTGATGGGGGAAACGATGCACCGCGTATTGCGTGAACTTCTGCCGCCGACGCACCGAATCGACGTGCGGCGGATAGCCCCAGTGCGGCAGATGGCAGCGGATGATCGCCGGTCCGAATGCCCGCCCGTCGTCCTCGCGGGCCGTCACCACCCGCTTGCCCGGCGACACGGCCGCCAGGGCGTCGTACAGCACGCGGATCGGATCGGTCAGCCCGTCGAACAGCGTGGCGAACAATGCGTTGGCCTCGGCCGCTTTGGCGAAGAACGCGGCCGGCTCCTTGCCGAAGTTGCCCAGGCTGGCCCCGACGTCGACGCGCTCGATCTTCGGCTTCTCAGCGATCGCCTCGCCCGGCCGCGGCAGGCCGTCCACCAGCCCGCGCTCATACAGCCGCTGCAC
>CAZUUQ010000158.1:0-4093 GCA_964622625.1 uncultured Phycisphaeraceae bacterium
GCGTCGATCAACGCCAGCAGTTCGGCGGGATGATGGATGATCGCCTGCGCGCCGCTGTCGCGCAGCTCAGCTTCGTCGCGGAAGCCCCAGGTGACGCCGACGGTGAACATGCCGGCCGCGCTGCCGGTGAGCATGTCGACGCGGGTGTCGCCGACGTAGAGCCAATCTCGCGGCTCGATGCCCAGGCGCTCGGCGATCGCCAGCGCCCCGGCCGGATCGGGCTTGAGCGGCCCGTTCAACTGCACGCCTTGCATGGCCGCGAAGGGAACGTCAGGCAGGATGTGGTGTACGCAAGGCTGCACCGCCTCGTGCGGCTTGTTGCTCAGCACGGCCAGCGTCAGGCCGCGTGCGACCAGAGCGGCCGCCATGGCCGGCACACCGTCGTAGGCACGCGTTGTCCGGTCAGCGTGCTGTCGGTAATGCTCGCGGTGCAGTTCCATCGCCGGCTCGACCAGGTGCAGGTGCTCCGGCCCCAGCGCGTGCTCCATCAGCCAGGTCAGTCCCTGGCCGGCGAGATAGCGATACGCGTCGGCTGGATGCGTCGGCCGACCGAACTGGCGCAAAGCGTGATTGGCCGCGTCGGCGATGGCTTCAAGCGTGTCCGCCAGCGTGCCGTCGAGGTCGAACATGACCGCCCGACAGCGGTTTATGGGCGTGAGCTGGGACATCGAAGGTTCCTGAGTCAGTGGGCGTATAGTAGGCGATATGGCATCAGAGTCACCGCAGAACGCCGAGTGGCGCTGGCTGGCACGGCAGATGGTCGAGTGGCAGTTGTGTGCCCGCGGCCTGCGTGATGAGCGGGTGCTGGAGGCCATGGCGGCTGTGCCAAGGCACCGCTTCATCCTCCATGTCCCGCTGGAGCAGGCTTACAGCGATCATCCCCAGCCGACGGCCGACGGGCAGACCATCAGCCAGCCGTATATGGTCGGCCTGATGACCGAGCTGCTCGACGTGCGGGTCGGCACAAAGGTGCTGGAGATCGGCACGGGCAGCGGTTATCAGGCGGCGGTGCTGGCGCACCTGGGCGCGGCCGTGGTCACGGTCGAGCGTCTGGCAAATCTGGCCGATGTCGCGCGCCGGAACCTGGAGACGATGGGATATGGCGATCGTGTGCGGGTGTGTGTCGGCGACGGTTCGCTGGGCTGGCCGGCCGAGGCGCCTTATGAGCGCATTCTCGTCACGGCCGGGGCCCCGGAGTGCCCGCAGCCGTTGGAGGACCAGCTCGCCGACGGCGGACGGATGGTCATTCCCATCGGCGACCGGACGGGCCAGGTGCTGACGGTGTTCGATCGCCGCGGCGACCAGTGGCAGCGGCGGGACAGCGTGCCCTGCATGTTCGTGCCGCTGTGCGGCCAGGCAGCCTGGCCGGCGTGACGACTGTGCCAGCCGCGATTCATCCGGGCACATTACCCGGCTGCGTTGTTCAGATGCTCCATATCCTGCGACGACAGCGACACCTGTAGCGCCCCGAGATTCTCGCGAAGCTGCGTTTCACTGGAGCAGCCGATCAGCGGCAGCACGGCCGGCTGGCTGTGGAGCATCCAGGCGAAGACGATCTGGTTGGCGGTGGCGTTCTTCTCTTTGGCCACGCGTTTGAGGGCGACGAGGCGGGCGTCGGTGTCCGCACCGACGTGCTGCGGATGCATCGACTTTTTCGGATCGGAGTACGCCCCGCCGAGCAGCGGTGAATAGGCCAGCAGCCGCATGCCACGGTCGCGCAGCAGGTCGATCACGTCGCGCCAGGCATAAAGCTGTACGCCGAAGTCACCCCCGGGCTTGGGTCGCAGGAAGGTGTAGCGCTGCTGGAGACAGCGGAACGACGACCAGTTGTGTTGCGCGCTGACGTGCAGGGCGCGTTCGAGGCGCCAGGACTGGTAGTTGCTGGCGGCGATGTGGCGCACCTTGCCCTGCTTCACGAGCTTGTCCATCGCCCCGAGCGTCTGGTCCAGCGGCGTATGCACGCCGGTGTTGTAGTCGTCGTTGTGGGCGTAGTAGAGGTCGATGCAGTCGATGCCCAGGCGCTTGAGCGATTTCTCGCACTCGCGCAGGATCTTGTCGCCCTCGACGCCCACCTCCACGCCCTCGTACTTCCAGCCGACCTTCGTGGCGATGAACATGCGGTCGCGGCGGCCGCGGGCCTTGAGCCATTTGCCGATGACCGCCTCGCTCTCGCCGCCCCTGCCGCCGGGTGCCCAGGAGGCGTAGCAGTTGGCGGTGTCAAGAAAACTGCCACCTGCTTCAGCATATAAGTCCAGCAGTTTGAACGAATCAGCCTCACTGACCTTTGTGCCGAAGATCATCGTGCCCAGGCACAGGCAACTGACCTGCTCGCCGCCTTCCCACAAAGAGAGCTTTTTCATCGTCCGATCCTTTCCGCGTAATCATTGACGTGGTTGATTCTGCCTGTTCGAAGCCTTCCGTCAAACATCGAACTGAACCCCCAGCGCGCGCTTGCGTCGAAATCAGCCACACGACTTTCGTCGTATGGCGCGGTTCGATCGATTCCGAAGCCTCCGCGAGCGGGCACAGGCCAGGCCATGGGTTGACACGATCGACGCCGAGCCTTACGTTGACTGACACCTCTGGACCGATCAGGGGAGGGTGGTCGGAATCTCGCGACTCATCTGGTTCAACGGCTCCAACTGCATCGACGCACGTGGTTCACGCGGGTGATTGACGCCGATTATTGACGCGACCTGAGATGGCAAGGCTCGACGCTTCGCTTTGGCA
Source organism: uncultured Phycisphaeraceae bacterium (assembly GCA_964622625.1). Lineage (GTDB taxonomy): Bacteria > Planctomycetota > Phycisphaerae > Phycisphaerales > Phycisphaeraceae > CAZCWM01. The sequence goes on from CAZUUQ010000158.1 coordinate 2,731, forward strand.
CGACGTGACCGACTACCTGCGGCGCAGGCATGCGGCGATCTGTCGGCACTGGTTCGATCAGCTTCAGCCGCTGTCACTGGACGCTGGGCGCCTGACGGTGCAGGCCGAGTCGAAGATCCAGCAGAACTATCTGCGCAAAAAGTGTGCTGAGCAGTTCAATGAGGCGGCCCAGGCGATCACCGGCGCCCTGGTGGCCGTGCAGTTCGTGACGGCCGAGGATGAGCCGGCCCCCGCCGCCGCGGCTGTGCAACACGATCTGGCCCAGCGCCGCCAGCAGGTCCACCACGTTTCGGCGCATAAATCGTCGGACGACAGCATCGATCAGGACGGCGCGGCGGTTGCCTCCGTGGCCGTCGCCAGCCCGCCGCGCTACAGCCACACCGGCCCGCGCGCCGCAGTCTCCGTCAACGGTGACGATCTGGAGCCGGATGAGCTGCTGCTCAGTCCGGACTACGTCTTCGACACGTTCGTGACCGGGCCGAACAACCGACTGGCGTACGCAGCCGCGGTCGCCGTCGCCGATCAGCCGGGCACGGCATACAACCCGCTATTCATCCACGGTGGCGTCGGTCTGGGCAAGACCCACTTGCTCCAGGGCATCTGTCAGCAGATGCTGGCCGTCCGGCCGGGGATCAACATCTGCTACCTGTCCTGTGACGCGTTCATGAACCGCTTCCTCGATTGCGTGCAGAGCGGCAAGATGAGCGAGTTCCGCAATCGCTACCGCCACGTTGACGTGCTGGTCATCGACGACATCCATTTCCTGGCCAAGCGTGAGCGCTCCCAGGAGGAGTTCTTCCACACCTTCAATGCCCTGTACCAGCACAATCGCCAGATCGTGCTGTCCAGCGATTCGCCGCCGGACGAGATTCCCCAGCTCGAGGAGCGGCTGGTGAGTCGTTTTCAGTGGGGTCTGATCACCGAGGTGACGGCCCCGTGCTACGAGACACGGGTGGGCATCGTCCGCGCGAAGGCGAAGATGCGCGGTCTGGACCTGCCGGAGGACGTGGCCACCTATATTGCCGCGAAGATCGAATCCAACGCCCGCGAACTCGAAGGGGCGCTGACGAAGGTCCAAGGCTACGCGGCCCTGCAGGACAAAGTCGTAAATCTCGATCTGGCCAAGGACGCCCTGGGCGAGCCGGCCCTTGAAGCCCGCACCAGTCAGGTCACGCTCCAGAACATCATTGACGTTGTCACGCGGTACTACAACGTCAAGCTCTCGGACCTCCAGGGCAAACGCCGCCACAAGTCGATCACCCTTCCCCGCCAGATCTGCATGTGGCTGGCCCGCCAGAGAACGCTCTACAGCCTCCAGGAGATCGGCGGCTACTTCGGCGGCCGCGACCACACCACCGTCATG
>CAZUUQ010000159.1:0-4088 GCA_964622625.1 uncultured Phycisphaeraceae bacterium
CGCGCCCATCCGGCCAACGAACCGGCGCACCGCTGCGTCCTGCTGTCGCCGACGGGGCAGCCGGGGCAGCCGGAACTGGAACGGCCGACGGCCCTGCTGCGCGGTTTGCGGGCCAGGGCGGTCGAGGTGGTCATGGCGGCTGACGCGCCGGCCGTGATGGCGACGCTGGCGGAGCGGCCTGTTGACATCCTGATCGTGCATGGACAGATCGACGGCGAGGAGACGCGGCAACTGCTGGCGGCGGTGCGGCAGTTCCATCCGCGGGTGGCGTTGTGGCACTATGGCACGGTCGCGGGCGGCCACGCGTCGGAGCTTCGCCGCGTGCCGCAGCTCAGGGAGTCGCCGGAGTCACCGGCATCGAACGATGCCGACAACGCGGGCGCGGAGGAATCGTCACGGCCCTGGCGGGGCGATGACGGGGCGGAGGCGGAGCGGCAGATGCCGCACGACGACGAGCCGCTGCTCAGCGGCGAGGAGCTGCGCATGCTGCTGGGCGATGACGCGTCGGACGGCGAGGGATACGACGACGATCGGACCGCGGAGGATGACGCCCCGTCGTCGCGGGCATGGGGGGACGCCACGTGACACAGGTAAGCCGACCAGCCGATTCGGCATCGCGGCGTGCCATGGACACACCGGGCGCGGCGACGGTGCTGGTGGTGGTCGATCGCGACGGCGCGCTGGCGTCGCAGGTGGCGAAAGCCGGCGCGGGGCTGTCTTCCAGGCCGACGATCGAACGTCAGCCGAGTTTTCTGCATGCACTGGGTTACGTGGGGGCACAATCGGCTCCGATCGCGGTCGTCGGCCGGCTTGCGGATCTACATGGCTCGATCGAAGCGGTGACGGCGGCGTTCGCGCGGCTTGCGCCGTCGGCGCAGCTCGTGGTGGTGGCCGGGCGCGACCAGGCGGCAGCGGCCGGCGCGGCCCTGGCGCGCGGCTTCGACCGCTGGTGGGTCGAGCCGATCGACACCGCGGCCCTGCTGAGCCTCCAGGGCGGCGTGCCGGACGCGCGCTCGGCGGCTGAACCTGATGCCGCGGGCGGCGAATCGGCCGAGGCCGCCGAAGCGGTGATGGTCGAGACCCTGCTGCGCCAGCGGCATGACCTGATCGCCGCGGGTCTGGCCCAGTTGCGCCGTCGTCCGGGACTGGCCGACGCGGAATTCGTTGCGGACGGGGCGCAGGCTCCGCCGCAGCGCGCGACGGCGGCGGCGGCATACGGCGGCCGGCGGTTCGGGTTGCTGCATGCTCGACCGCATGTTTCACCTGCGGCCCTGGCGGCGGCGGCGACGTGGCTGGGACGCTGGCTGGCGCTGGGGGCCCACATGGACGAACTGTGGGACATGGCCCTGCGCGACCCGCTGACCGGCGCATGGAACCGACGGTATTTCGAGCGGTTTCTCAAGGTCATTCTCGAACGGGCCGCGGCCGAACGCTTCGCCGTCACGCTGCTGCTGTTCGATATCGATGACTTCAAGCGGTACAACGACCATTACGGCCACGCGGCCGGCGACGAGATCCTCATCGAGACGGCGAAGCTCATGCAGCAGATGGTGCGTCCGCACGACGTGGTGGCGCGGATCGGCGGCGACGAGTTTGCCGTGATCTTCTGGGAATCCGAAACCAAGCGCAAACCGGACAGCCACCACCCGCAGGACGTGAACAAGGCGACGCGGCGCTTCCGCGCGGCGATCGCGGCCCACAAGTTCCCCAAGCTGGCCGACGAGGCGCCGGGCACACTGACGATCTCCGGCGGGCTGGCGAGCTTCCCCTGGGACGGCCGCAGCGTGGAGCAGCTTCTCGAACGGGCCGACGCCATGGCCATGGAATCCAAGCGGCAGGGCAAGAACGTGATCACCTTCGGCCCCGGGGCCCTTCAGATGTGCCAGGACAACGGCATTCCGGCCGAGGAACACGGCCGGCCGCGGGAATCCTGACGCGCCGCCGTGTCGCTGGTTTTGCGTGCGCGTTGCGGCCGGGGCCTTCTTATCCAATAATGACGCGATGCTCGACCTGCGTGGGACGGGCGTCCCGCCCGTCAGCGGCGCGGCCGAGACGGCCGACCCACTGAGCGACGCGTTGCCGTGGCCGCCCCGGCGACCGGCCGGCGGCAGCGGCCGCGCGACAACCACAGACGATCACCAGTGCAGAAGGGAAGCAATCGCAATGTCATTTGACTCGACCATCCACGCCAAGGCCATTGAGCTGACGAAACTGGGCTACGAGATGACGGCGGCGGCCGGCTCCGGCCACCCGACCAGCGCCGCCAGTCTGGCGCACATCGTCACCGTGCTGATGTACAAGCACATGCGCTACGAGCCGGCGAACCCGAAGCATGCGTGCAGCGACCGCCTGGTGCTCAGCGAAGGTCATGCCGTGCCGATCATCTACGCGGCCTGCGCCGACCTGGACGTGGCCATCGGCGCCGATCCCGACAGCCGCCGGCCCATGACCCGCGACGATGCGATGTCATTGCGCGCGATCGACTCCGTAATCGACGGACACCCCAATCCCATCGAAGGCTTCCCCTTCTTTGACGCGGCGACCGGCTCGCTGGGCCAGGGCCTGAGCGTGGCCGCCGGACTCGCCGCCGCGGCGAAGCTCGATGCGCTCGACAAGCGGATCTTCTGCATCATCGGCGACGGCGAAGCGCGTGAGGGACAGATCTGGGAAGCGGTCGACTTCATCAAGGATCACAACCTCACGGCCGTGTGCCCGATTTTCAACTGCAACCACTACGCCCAGTCGGACAAGGTCAGCCCGCAGCAGTCGCCGGAGACGATTGCGGCCAAGCTCGAAGCTTACGGCTTCGAAGTGCTGTTGATCGACGGGCACAACCCGACGGCCATCGCCGATGCGTTGTCGCAGCACGCGCAGAAGGTGATGGATCCCTCGGCCGCCCCGGTGGCGATCGTGGCCAGAACGGTCAAGGGCTGGGGCAGCCCGTCGCAGCAGGGCAACGGCTATCACGGCAAGCCGGCCGAGGGCGACGAGCTGTCCAAGGCGATTCAGGAGCTGGACGCCACCGCCAGGAGCATCGGCGCGATGGCCGATCAGCAGTTGACCACCGGCCTGATGTCACCGGGCAAGCCGCAGCCGCCGCGGCGCGATCCGGTGCCGAGCTTCTCCGAGGCCCTGCGCCAGTTCGGCATGGAGGACGTGCTGACCAAGGGCAAGATGGCCACGCGCCAGGCCTACGGCGTGGCGCTGCGGGCACTGGGCCATGCCGACAGCCGCGTGGTCGCCCTCGACGCCGACGTGAAGAACTCGACCTTCGCCGAGTGGTTCGCGAAGGACGAGGCGCTGGCGTCGCGGTATTTCGAGTGCCGCATCGCCGAGCAGAACATGGCCTCGGTGACCGCGGGACTCAGCGCCGGCGGCAAGGTGCCTTTCGCCTCGACCTTCGCCAAGTTCGTCACCCGCGCCTACGACCAGATCGAAATGGCCGTCAACAGCGGCGCGAACTTCAAGCTGGTCGGCTCGCACGCGGGCATCTCCCTCGCGGCCGACGGGCCCAGTCAGATGTCGCTGCCCGACGTCGCCTGGTTCCGCGCCTTCACGACCATGCGCAACCACAAAGGCTATCCCGGCTTCTATGTGCTCCAGCCGAGCTGCGCCTACCAGGCCTACGCCCTCACCGCCGCGATGGCTGATTACGACGGCCCGTGCTACATGCGGACGCTGCGCCCCGCCCTTGAGTTCCTCTACGACGACAAGGACCAGTTCCGTCTCGGCGGCCACGAGGTGCTGGTGCAGGGGCGCGACCTGATGATCGTCGCCGCCGGCTACATGGTGCACGAGGCCAACAAGGTCATCGAGGCCCTCGACGCCCAGGGCGTGGACGCCACGCTCGTGGACCTCTACTCGCTGCCGTTCGACGAGGAGGCGATCCTCGACCTGGCCAACGAGAACAACGGCATGATCCTGACGTTGGAGGACAACTACGGCGGGGGCATCGGCAGCGCGATCGCCGACGCGGTGGCGGCCGACGGCGGCGGATTCACCGTCCGGCAGATGCACGTTCATCGCCTGCCCAAGAGCGGCCGCACGCCCGAGGACGTGATGGACTACTGCGACCTGAGCGTGCCGAA
>CAZUUQ010000160.1:0-4086 GCA_964622625.1 uncultured Phycisphaeraceae bacterium
GCGACGTACGGTGCTGTCGTCAATGGGCGATGCAGGGCTCGAACCTGCGACCCCATCCTTGTAAGGGATGTGCTCTGGCCAACTGAGCTAATCGCCCGCTGTCGCGGAGCATTATACGGCGCGTGCCTGCGTGAAAGAGCGACGTCGGAGCGGGGGCGGCGGCGGCCGGTTCATCACCAGCCGCGCCCGCCGGGCTGATCATTCGGGCACCCAGATCTTCATGGCGTCGATCACATGCGCCTGGCTGGGCAGTTGCAGAGGTTCGTGCACGTCACAGTAGAACGCCAGGCCGCGGTACGGCATCAGGTAGCGCAGCTTGTGCTTGCGCCAGCCGGCCTTGGCGCGGACGATCAGCGGATCATCCGAAAAGGCGGCGAAATCGACGAAGGCTTCAGGCTCAATCTGCACCAGTATGCCGGACGCCTTGATGGCCCTGGCGATCGCCGCCTGGGCCGCGGCCACGCCGGCTCCGGCGCCGGGAACCGCATGTGCGGGATTCACCATGGGTGTGCTCCTTTGCGCCGAGCCGTCCCGCGGCTGTCGGTCGCGCCCTACCGCACGCGTTCGTAGGTGATCATACTGAAGGGCATCGGCTCGGGGTGGTCTTCGCGCTCGACTTCCCGAAACTGTCCGTCGGGAATCGGCGGGAAATATGTGTCGCCCTCGAACGGCTGATGGATCACCGTCAGGTAGATGCGGTCGGCCAGCGGCATGGCGTCGGCATACACCCGCGTGCCGCCGCAGATGAACACCTCCTCGTCGCTGTCACGGTACGGCCCGATCGCCTCGGCCAGCGAATGGCAGACACGGGCGCCTTCGAACCGGTAATCGCGGTCGCTGGTGAGGATCACCGTCGTGCGGTTGGGCAGCAGGCCGCTGTCGCTCTCGAACGTCCGCCGCCCCATCACGCACACGTGGCCGGTGGTCAGCTTCTTGAAGCGTTTGAGGTCCGGCGGCAGATGCCAGGGCAGCTTGCCGTCCCTGCCGATCACGCGATTGGCGGCCATGGCGGCGATCAGCGACAGCCTCATACCGCCACCTCCGCGCGGATCGGCGGATGCGGGTCGTAGCCTTCGAGCGTGACATCGCTCCACGTAAACGCGAACAGGTCGCGCACGGCCGGGTTGAGCTTGACCGTCGGCAGCGGACGGGGTTCGCGCGCCAACTGCTGGCGGGTCTGCTCCACGTGGTTGAGGTACAGGTGCACATCGCCGAAGGTGTGGATGAAGGCACCGGGTTCAAAGCCGCTGACCTGAGCCATCATCATCGTGAGCAGGGCGTAGCTGGCGATGTTGAACGGCACACCGAGGAACACGTCGGCGCTGCGCTGATAGAGCTGGCACGACAGTCGGCCCTCGGCGACGTAGAACTGAAACAGCGTGTGGCACGGCGGCAGGGCGACCTGGTCGGCTGTGCGCGGATCCCAGCCGCTGACGATCAGCCGCCGGCTGTCAGGGTTTGATCGCAGCGTATCGAGCACCTGCCGAATCTGATCCACACCACCCCGGCTATTCGAGTCACTCCGACCGTCCGTCCCGCCTTTGGCAGGATACGCCCCGCCGAAGTTGCGCCACTGGTGGCCGTAGATCGGGCCGAGGTCGCCCTCAGCGCGGCCGAAGCGGGCGCACTGCTCGGGCGTGGCCCACTCGGCCCAGATGTCCACGCCCCGGGCCCGCAGATCCTGCTCCCGCGTGCTGCCGGAGAGGAACCAGAACAGCTCCTCGGCCACCCAGCGCAGCGGGACTTTCTTGGTCGTCAGCAGCGGAAATCCCGCCGCCAGGTCCATGCGCATCTGGTACCCGAAGACCGAGAGCGTGCCCGTGCCGGTGCGGTCGTCCTTACGCACGCCGTGGTCGAGAATGTGCCGCAGGAGGTCGAGATACGCCCGCATCGGGGCATTGTAGCGGCTCAAGCAGCGGCGCAGGTTGCGGCGGCGGCCGGCGGCGGCTATGAAGACCAGCGGAAAATTGCGGCACGCGATTTTCGGAAAACGGCAAGAGACAGGAGCCACGTCATGCAAGCCGGACGGACATTTTTCGCGGCCACCGGACTGTCGAAACAAAAGGACGTCATGAAGGCGGCCGCGGAGGCGACGACCGCGATGATGGCCAGGTTTGAGGCCGCCAGGAAGAAGCCCGGGGCGGTGCTCTTCATCGAGCGCGTCGAGGGCGTGAAGATCTACGAGCAGGACAAGGACAAGTTCCACATCCCGCACGACATCGGCAGGCTCATCAAGGACGCGACCGGCGGAGCGAAGGTCTACGGCACGGGCGGGGCGGGAACCTACGGCATCACGTGGGGCGATGACCTCAAGGACGGCGACAGCAGCTTCATGGTGCTGGGGTTGACCGGCAAAGACCTGGAAGTCGAGGGCTACGTGGACGGCGGGATTCTTCAGTTCTCCTATCCCGGCGTGAACACGGCCAGGGGGATGCGCGAGGGCGATGCTGTGTGCTGGGAGACACAGCGGCGAGAAAAAATGCAGCGGGCCGCCTGCCGCGCCGCCGGCCGGCAACTGGCCGACCAGATTCCCCTCATGAAACAACCGGGGTTCATCATGGTCATGGGCGGGCTGCACAACAACTGGCACGTGACCTACTTCGAGGGCATGCGCGACGTGCTGCCGGTGCGGACGCCGCTGATCGGCGGCGTGGGCCTGTGGGAGGATTACGTCTACTGCGACGGGCTGAAATTCCACAACAAGACCATCGCGGCCGACGAATGCGTCGCGGGCCGGCTGGCGGTTGTCGTGCAGGGAACCGACTTCGACTGCTACGCGATGGGCGGCGAGTCGGTCAACAAGTTCGACGAGGACGCCATTGACCGCCACACCAGCGACGTCGCCCGACGACTGCTGCACCATCTGGACAATCGCAAGCCCGACGCGCTGGTGGCCTTCAGTTGCGTCACCCGCCTGCGCGACCCGAAGATCATGGACCCGGCCGTGCTCACAAAGATGATGCACCGGCACTTCGCAAGCTCGCGGGACGGTCGCAGCGACATGGAGCTGTTCGGCTGCTTCTGCGGCGGGGAAGTGTGCCTGACGATCGAAAATGACTTCACCTGCGGCGGCGACCGCCTCGCGGCCGTCGGCATCGTGGCGAAGTAAACAGTCTATAATCAAGCATGCGGGAACGGTGCGGTTCATCGCGCGCCTGGATGCTGCTGTAATCGCTCGGCGTCGTTAGATTTGGTTGGATTGAGGTCAACATGGTGAAAGCGAACATGAAGCGGGTGCCGGCGGACATCGCGGCCGGACGGGTGCAGGCGGGCATGTCATTCGATCACCGGGTCTATGCGGTATGCGTCCGCGTGCCGCGCGGCAAGGTGACGACATACGGGGCGATCGCGAAAGCACTGGGCTCGCGCGGCAGCCGCGCGGTGGGGGCGGCACTGGGGCGCAATCCCTATGCACCGGCCGTGCCCTGTCATCGCGTGGTCGGCAGCGACGGACGGCTCACCGGCTTTGCCGAGGGCTTGCCCGTCAAGCAGCGGCTGCTCGTGGCCGAGGGCGTCGAGGTCCGCGGCGGGCGCGTCGATCTGGCGCGTTACGGCATGGTCTGAGCGCGCCACGCGGGTGTCACCATCCCGCTCCCCTTGTCTTCACCGCGATGGCTGAATGGCGGCCATCGGAACCGCCACGGAGGTTGTACTGTCGCGCCATCTGACCCGGCATACCGGCGGCGACGGCGGGACCGATAAGAAGGTTCGGCATTTTTTGTCGGTCGAGGTCTGAAGATCGCTTATCCGATTCTCCCTGGCAGCCGATGAAACACGGTCCATTGGACAAGCCACGGCAGCGGCCGGGCTGAGCCAAATCATGGACGTCGGATCCGCATGGTGTGGGTCGACGTAAGCACCGTGACCCGGCCGCCGCGAGGAGATCGATGTGATGAGCACGACACGCAAGAGCAGAACTTCCGTCCGCAAGACCCGCGGTGCCGCCGCCAAGCGCACCGCGCGCCCGAAGGCCCGAGTCCGCAAGGCGGCCCGCAAGACCACGCGCAAGGCCGCGGTCAAGGCCACGGCTCGGCCCAAGGCCCGCAAGACCGCTCGCAAGGGCGCGCGTAAGACCACGGCCAAGGC
>CAZUUQ010000161.1:0-4018 GCA_964622625.1 uncultured Phycisphaeraceae bacterium
TTCATTCTGCACTGGGGCGAGATGGGGGCGCGGTGGGGGGTGAACCGGACGGTGGCGCAGATTCACGCGCTGCTGTACCTCAGTCCCCGGCCGCTGCATGCCGAGGCGATCGCGGCCACGCTGTCGGTGGCGCGGTCGAACGTGTCTACGAGCCTGCGGCAGTTGCAGGAGTGGGGCATCGTGCGGACCGTGCCCGTGCTGGGCGATCGGCGGGACCATTTCGTGACGCTGGCCGACGTGTGGGAGATGTTCCAGATCATACTCGACGAACGCAAGAAGCGCGAGGTAGACCCGACGCTGGCGATGCTGCGCCAGTGTGTGGCCCAGGCGAAGCGCGACGGCGGGACCGACGCCCACGCCCGCGAGCGCATGGTCGAGCTGCTGAGCTTCTTCGAGTCGGTGACGGACTGGTACCGACAGATCCGCAATCTGCCGACGGGCGCGGTGATCCGGTTCGTGAAGATGGGGCGCAAGGTGCGCAAGCTGCTGGGGGTGGCGTCATGACGGCCTCACAAACCATCGTGCAGTCGACCCCGGTTGCCGCGGCTGCCCAGGCTGGGGCGTCGGTCGATGCGCAGGCCCGCGTGGCGGCGGAGGGCGTGCGGCCTTTCGCGCGGCTGCGGATCGAACGGGCACTGGCGGCGCACTTCGCGATAGAGGATACGGCGCTGGAGAGTTTGTCGCTGTGTGTCCGTAACGACGAGCGCTGGTCGCTGGACCGTGTCAACGGGCGGGCGGTGGTCAGCGCGGTGCTGGCCGCGGTGGGGGATGTGCGGGTGTGCGGCGGGCGGCGGGAGCATGCATGGGATTCGCTGGACGGGCGAGGCGATCGGGGCGGGGGCAGCGTGAACGGCTCGACGGACGTGAGCTGGTGGCTGGGACTGCGGGTGCTGGTGCGGTTCGATGGCCGACCCGCGTGGCTGTCGCTGGCCGAGTGGGACAGTGCGGCTCGGCCGTTGCTCGGTGCGGCGGCGTTCGGGCTTCGATTGCGCCCCTTGGCGGTGGACGGTGACGCGGGTCGCTGGCCGCTGACGGTTATGGAAGAAGCGAACGGACATGATAGGGGCGCAGGGCGCGACGTTCTGGAGCGTCACGTGCTGCTGACGCGGGCGGGCGGCGTGCTGCGGGCGACGGTGCTGCTGCCGGATGGGTGGACGTGGCGGCCCATTGGGGTGCGGTCGATGGATCGTTCGCTGCTGACGTCGGCTGGATTGCCGGCCGAGGCGCCGATGCTGGGCGCGCACCGGCTGGACGGGCCGATGTGGCTGGACGTACTGGCGCCGGTGTGCGTGGCCGGGCCGTCGTGCGCGCGGGAGTGGGACGGAGTATTCACAGCTGAGGACAAGGAAGGCGCGGAGAAGGCGGTTGTTTAGTTGAAGCGCGGCTTGCGTGATGTGTCTTGTGTGATGTGGGGTTTGCGGGGTTGACATGCCGTTGATCGTGGACTGCTACAACCTGCTGCACGCGGACATGCCGCCGCTGCTGGCGGGGCTGGATGAGGCGCGGCTATGTCGGCTCCTCGACGTGAGCCGCTATCGCCGCAGCGCGATGACGGTGGTATGCGACGGCGGCCCGAAACCGGGGCTGGCGCAGCATTCGCCGGTGGAATCGGTGGAGCTGCGTTACGCGGGAGCGGGCCGGTCGGCCGACGCGGAGATCATGGCGATGATCGCGGCCGACAGCGCGCCGCGGAGGCTTTCGGTGGTCAGCGATGATCACGAGATTCAGAAGGCAGCCCGTCGTCGCCGCGCGAAGGTGGTGGCGTGCGCGGCGCTGGTGTCGGAGCTGGCGCGTGCGGCGGGGCGGCTGGAGCAACAGGAGCGACAGGGCGGCGGGCATCACCGCGACGGCGCCAAGCCGGCCCCGGGCGGTGATGTGGAATCGTGGGCGGAGCTGTTCGGTGTGGACCCCGACAAGCCCATCGATCCGCGCGAGCAGAGGCGAAGGCGCAAAACTTGACGCGGGACGCATTTGCCCGTGAAATCACGACCCGGCGTGCCGCGGCGGGGCAGCCTGATTCGCATCGCCACCATCGACGGACAGGACAGCCTCTTGGACAAGCCCATCTACCATCGCGTGCTACTGAAAATCAGCGGTGAAGCCCTGTGCAAGCCCGGGGGGTTCGGCATCGACGGCGACGAGCTGGAGGTCATCGCCCGCGAGATCGCCGCGGCCGCGAAACTGGGCGTGCAACTGGCGGTGGTGATCGGCGGGGGCAACATCGTCCGCGGAGCGAAGCTGGCGGCTGACGGGCACATCGCGCAGGCGACGGCCGACTACATGGGCATGCTGGGCACGGCCATCAACGGTCTGGCGCTCAAGGAGATGCTCGACAAGCTCGGTCAGCCGGCGCGGGCCTTGAGCGCGATCCAGTTGCCGGCCGTGGCCGAGACGTTCATCCGCGGCCGGGCCCTGCGGCACCTGGAGAAGGGGCGCGTGGTGATCTTCATTGCCGGCACGGGCAACCCGTTTTTCACGACCGACTCGGCGGCGGCGCTGCGGGCGGCGGAGATCGGGGCCGACGTGCTGCTCAAGGCCACCAAGGTGGACGGTATCTACGACGACGATCCCAAGAGCAACCCGAAGGCCAGGCGGTTCGAGTCGCTGACGTTTCACGAGGCGATCAACCGCAAGCTGGGAGTGATGGACCTGACGGCCTTCAGCATGTGCATGGAGCGGCGGATTCCGGTGGTGGTGTTCAACATGAAGACACCCGGACACATCGCGGAGGTGGTGCAGGGTCGGCCGCACGGCACGCGCGTGCTGCCGGACTGAGCGGGGATTCACCGCGGAGGGGGGCCGGGCGAAGCAGACAAGTGCTGCGTTCCGCTCGATGGTCCCGATTGTGCGGGGAGCAAGTAAGGAGTTCGGCCATGGACCTTGACGATATTCTGCTCGAAGCGGAAGAACAGATGGAGAAGGCGGTGACGTACCTGAAGCACGAGCTTCGGGGCATCCGCACGGGGCGGGCTTCGCCGGCCCTGGTGGAGTTCATCAAGGTGGACTACTACGGCTCGTCGACGGACCTGCGGCAACTGGCCCTCATCAGCGTGCCGGAGGTCAGCCAGATCATCATCAAGCCCTTCGACCAGGGCAGCACACAGACTATCGTCAAGGCGATCCAGAGTTCCGGCCTGGGCCTGAACCCGATGACCGAGGGCAAACAGATCCGCCTGTCCGTGCCGGCGTTGTCGGGCGACCGGCGCAACCAGCTCATCGGCTCGGTCAAGCAGATGGCTGAGCAGGCGAAGGTGGCGGTGCGCAACGCCCGCCGCGACGCCAACAAGCACATCGACCAAGCGGGCAAGGACAAGGCCAACCCCGTGAGCGAGGATGCGGTCGAGTCGGCCAAGGAAGACGTACAGGAGCTGCTAAAGAAGTACGAAAAGCAGGTGGACGAAGCCATCGAGGCGAAAGTCAAGGAAATCGAGACGATATAGCTCAACAGCCTGAAACGGGGGAGCGTGTCGCCGCTCCTCCGCGCCACTTCACTTAATAGCGTGAAGGCGGGCTGTCAGAACTCGAAGTCCATCACCATCAGCTCCGCGTCCTGGCGCAGCGGGCCGGCGACGGCCACGTGCTCGGGATGCTTCGCGTAAACCTCAAGCGCGGCGCGGCTTTCAAACGTCACGCTCAGGCCGTGTGTGAAGCCCTGGGAGCGCGCGCTGAAGTTTTCGCCGGCCTTCAGCGCGCTGATGCCGGCGATTTTGCCTTTCAAAGCGCGCAGGCCATCGAGATGCTCGGTCTTGCGCTGCGCGCTGACGCCGTCGTTGAACTTGATCCAGACCATGTGCTCGACCATCGTCGTCGTCCTTCCTTGCACCGGGTGCGGCAAATGCGAGCCGACATGATGGCAGATTCCACGACGGCGTGCGCGCGGCGGGGAACCGCGCAAGCCGCCCGTCATCGTGCGGCGTGCAGTGCGTCGATGGCGGCCGTGCGATCGGGTGCGCCGAAGAGGGCTGAGGCGGAAACGAGCACATCCACGCCCGCGCCCGCAGCCTGCGCCGCGGTGGTC
>CAZUUQ010000162.1:0-3973 GCA_964622625.1 uncultured Phycisphaeraceae bacterium
GCGACCTCCGGGTTATGAGCCCGACGAGCTACCAGGCTGCTCTACCCCGCAGTCGTGTAGAAAGGCAATGGTAAGGCGTCTGGGGAGATTGTCAAACGCGGAGGCTGGAATTGCGTGGTGGCGTGTGAAGCGTCGCAGCCGCCGTGGGCGGTGACATGGTGCGGGCGATGGGATGATCGCGGTAGTGGCAGGCGGCACAGTGGTCGGGATTGCCGTCCACCGGTTCAAGCAGCGGGCGCTGCTCGACGCAGCGACGCATGACGGTGGCCGACGCACCACTGACGGTCACCTTGATGGTGTCGCCGCTCGGTGCCTGCGCCGTCAGTTGTCGCGTCAGGTCGCAGCGAGGGTGAAATGCACAGCCTGCCGGAGGGTGCACGGGCGACGGCACTTCGCCGGGCAGAATGATGCGGCCGCGGGCGCGCACCGGTTGCGGGTGTGGAGCGGCACTGAGCAACGCCCGTGTGTAGGGATGGCGCGGATCACGGTAGAGCGTGCGCCGGTCGGCGGTGGCCACGATCCGGCCCAGGTACATCACGGCTATCCGGTCGCAGAAGTGCTCGACCACCGCCAGGTTGTGGGCGATGAACAAATAGGATAGGCCCAGATCGTCTTTCAAATCGCTGAGCAGATTGAGAATCTGCGACTGGATCGAGACGTCCAGTGCGCTGACCGGCTCATCGCAGACGATGAAGCTCGGCTCCAGCGACAGGGCGCGGGCGATGCCGATGCGCTGCCGCTGCCCGCCGGAGAATTCGTGGGGATAGCGGTCGGTATGTTCCGGTGACAGGCCGACCCGCTGGAGCAACTGGCTGACGCGGTGCCGCAATGCATCTCCTCGGGCCAGGCGGTGCACGGCAATCGGTTCGCCGACGATGCGGCCGACGGTGTGGCGCGGATTGAGTGAGCTGACGGGATCCTGGAAGATGATCTGCATGCGGCGTCGCAGGGCCTTGAGCCGACGTCGCGGAAGGTTAAGGACGTCCTGGCCGTCGAAGGTCACCTGGCCGTCGGTGGCCGGTATGAGGCGGAGGATGCTGCGCCCGACGGTGGACTTGCCGCAGCCGGACTCGCCGACCAGGCCGAGGGTCTCGCCGCGGCGGACAGTCAGATCGACGTTGTCGACGGCCCGCAGGTGGGCGACGGTGCGGCGCATGAGGCCGCGCCTGACCGGAAAGTAGGTCTTGAGGCCGCGCACCTGCAGCAGCACACCGTTGGACGCCTCGCGCGGCGGCGGTGCATGCCCGGCAAGTGTGCTGTCGGCACTGCTGTTGTGCGTCATGGCTGTAACTTCAGTATATCGGCCGCACGATGGACGGTCGCAGTTCAGTTGCCTCGTCGCCTCAACCGGGTTCAAATGCCGCCATGGGTCAATCATCTGACATGGTTACAGCACGCAGCATCACGGCCGCGCACGGGTTTCTGGCCGCCGGCACAACCTGCGGCATCAAGCCTTCGGGCAAGCCGGATATGGCGCTGATCGTCAGTGATCGGCCGGCGGTGGCGGCGGGTGTGCTGACGCGCAACAAGCTGCCAGGCGCTCCGCTGGTGGTCACGCGGCGGCACCTGCGTTCGCTCACGGCCCGGGCGATTGTCTGCAACAGCGGTATTGCCAATGACGCCACGGGACGCCAGGGGATCGAGAACGCGGCCGCGATGTGCCGGCTCGTGGCCGAAGCATGCGTCGTCCAGCCTGCGTTCTGCCGCGGGGCGGCCCCGCTGCGGCCGCGGCAGGTGCTTGTCGCGTCGACGGGTGTGATCGGCCCACAGCTTCCGATGGACAAGATCGCCCGTGGGATTGGTGACATGGCGTCAAAGCTCGATGCCTCCGCCCGGGCCGATGCCGACGCGGCCGGCGGCATCATGACCACCGACCTGCGGCCCAAGGCGGCGTGCGTTCGATTTAACGTCGGCGGGCGACGCGTCACCCTCGGTGGCATCGCCAAGGGCAGCGGCATGATCGCGCCCAACATGGCGACCATGCTGGTGTTTCTGACCACCGACGCAGCCTTTGCACGAGATGCCCTGCGGCAGGCCCTGCGCTCGGCAGTGGGAGAGAGCTTCAACCGCATTTCCGTGGACGGGCACACCAGCCCCAGCGACATGGTGCTGCTCCTGGCCAACGGCGCGGCGGGCAATCGGACGATCGCGACCCGTGGCCGCGCCTATGACGTGTTTGTCGAGCACCTGACAGCCTTGTGCCGCGACCTGGCGTATCAGATCGTGGCCGACGGCGAAGGGGCGACACGTGTGTTCCGCGTTCGTGTGACCGGAGCGAGCAGCGTTCGGGACGCCGATGCCGTGGGACGCGCGGTGGTCAACAGTCCCCTGGTGAAGGCGGCCGTGCATGGAGGCGACCCGAACTGGGGGCGGATCGTCACAGCCGCGGCCAACAGCAGCGCGCGGCTGCGGGGAGAGGCGATGTCGCTGTCAATCGGCCCAGCCGCGGGGCGGCGGGGAGCCGGTGGATCGATCGCGGTATTCCATCGCGGTACGCCTGTGCCGCGCGACGCGGCGACCCAGCGGGGCCTGGAAAAGCTCATGAGGGCCCGTGAAGTCGTTTTCGCTCTGGAGCTGGGCCAGGGGCGATCGGAAGTCGAGTGGCTGGGTTGCGACCTCTCGCGCGAGTATGTCCGCATCAACGCCGACTACACAACTTGAAAGCGGCAGGCCGGCGTCATCAGACGCCCAGCCTTCGTCGGCTGCGGTACTGCGAGGGGTTCATGCCCATCTCGCGTTTGAAGAAGCGGCTGAGCGACGGGCCGTCGGCCAAGCCGCTGAGCGTGGCGACCTGTCCGAGAGGCGTGTCGGTGGTTTCCAGCAGATTGCAGGCGCGTTCGATGTGGGCGCGGCGAATCTCGGCCGCCGGCGAGCGTCGCAGGGCCTGGTGGAAGCGCTGTTCGAGATTGCGGCGGGAGACATGCACCGCGCCGGCAACGTCCTCGACGTTGATGGGATGATCGGCATGGTGGCGTATGTAGCGGATGGCCTGGGCCACGAGGGGATCGGAAACGGCCAGGTGATCGGTGGACATGCGCGTGACGACGCTCAACGGCGGCACTTCGATGACGCGGATGTCGCGGGAACGGCCCTGAAGAAGCCGGTCGACCAGCGCGGCTGCTTCGTAGCCGATGCGCTGGGCCGCGATGGCGACGCTCGAAACCGGAACCTCGGCCATCTCACAGACCACTTCATCATTATCTACGCCTAGCGCGGCCACCTGGTCGGGCACACGGCAGCGCACCTGCATGCATATATCGACCGCGCGGCGCGCCAGGCCGTCATACGCCGCCATCAGACCCACGGGTTTGGGCAGCGAGGTGATCCACTTGGCCAATTGGGCGTCGGACTCGCGTTGTACGCCTTCATATCCCCAGTGGACGGTGGGTTCGACGTCGCCGGCGCGGGCGGCCTGCTGGAAACCAAGCCAACGCTGCTGGGCGAAGTACTGCGGCTGTCCTGCCTCCCTCATGCTGGGTACGCCGTAGAACGCCAGGTGACGGTAACCGCGCTGCAGGAAGTGTTCAGCCCCGAGCCGGCCGATTTCACGGTGGTTGGATATCACCGAGGGCAGCGCGTGAGGCCAGGAGGCGTCGCCGACGTTTACCGCCGGCTTGCCCACACGGACCAGTTCGTCCGACAGCGATGACTGCATCGCCTGAATGACCGTACCCACGTCGGTTTCGTCATTGCCTGCGGAAGTCAGACTCTGTGTGGAGCCGGCCCGGATGGACCACCCGCCCCGTTGTCGGGCATAGGCGCTGGCGCCGCGCAATACCTCGCGGCCGTAGACCGTCGCCCAGTCCACCACGACCCGCAGTCGATCCACCGCCATGGCTGCACCGTCCCGTTCCCGCATCGGCGCGAAGGCTCGCGGTTAAGCGCGGCCTGCATGCGGATCGCTTGCTTCCGGTCATATGCCCACGCGCGGCACATTATGCGCATATTGCCATATCCTGTGCAATCGCGGGGG
>CAZUUQ010000163.1:0-3970 GCA_964622625.1 uncultured Phycisphaeraceae bacterium
GGCAGGGCGGCGACCAGGGCCAGCAGCGTCGAACGCGGCAGGTGGAAATTGGTCATCAAAGCATCGGTGAACCGGTAGGGAAAGGGCTCGTTTGACGCTCCAGGCTGGATCAACAGGCGCGTTCGCGTCACGAAGGGCTGATTTGACATGTTTGTGCGCACCATCCGGTCGTCAAGCGACTCGAGCGCGCGCACGGATGTGGTGCCCACGGGGATGATTCGCCGGCCGCGGCCGCGGGTTTCGGCCAGGGCGGCGAGCGTGGCGGGTGGCACGCTGACCCACTCTTCGTGCATGGGATGGTCGTTGAGATCATCGCAGCGGACGGGCGCAAACGTGCCGGGTCCGACGTGCAGGGTGACGGTTGTGCGCATGACCCCGCGCCGATCGAGCGCGCACAACAGTGCCTGCGTGAAGTGCAGCCCCGCCGTCGGCGCGGCCACGGAGCCGGGGGCGGCTGCGTAGACAGTGTTGTAGCGATCGGCGTCGGCGTCCTCGATTTCCGCACGCCCAAGCCGTCGGCGGGTCTTGCGGATGTAGGGGGGAAGCGGTGGTGAGCCGATCCGTGCCAACAGGGCCAGCGTGTCCAGCGGGCTGTGCAGTTCCGCCGTCCAGACGGCCAGATGTTCGGCATCCTCGTCCCGGGCGCGCAGAATCAGTCGGCTGCCGTCGCCCAGGGTGATGATCTCCCCCGGTCGCAGCGAGCCGCGGGATTCGAGCATGACGCGCCACATCGGCCGCCCCGCTGCCGCATCGGCTTCCGCCTGCTCGATATACAGCCCGCCGACGCGCCCGCCGGTGCCGGCGCGGATGGCATGAAAGCTGGCAGGAATCACGCGGCTGTCGTTGAACACCAGCAGGTCGCCGCGGCGCGGTCCCCCGGGCACGTCGGGCAGTTCGCGCACATGGCGGTGTTCGACCCGGCCGGTGGCGCGCTCGATGACCATGAGCCGGGCGGCGTCGCGCGGCTCGGCCGGCTCGGCGGCGATCAGGTGGGGCGGCAGGTGATAGTCCAGGTCGGCCACACGCATGGCCGGCGATCGTAGCCCCCGAGCACCCGCCCGGCCATCGCGTTGTCGAAAGCGGGCAACATCCGGCAACATCGGCACAGCCCTACGCCGTTGTGCGGGCAGCCAAGCGGCGGCGGCATACGGGCTTAGGCGCAGGCGCCCCGTCACAGCGGCTGCGGCGTGGGCTTTGACGCGGCCCATGCATGAAGACGCCCGCGTGCCACAACCTGACGGTCTATCGCCTGCAGTTCTGCCAGTTCGGCCCCGGCCGCTTCGACCGCCCGCGCGTACGGTGCGGCCCGGCGGTCGCTCGTATGCATGCGGCCGACCGCCTGCGACTGGTGCCGCCCGCTGGCCGGCGGACCGCCTGCCTCCCCCAGCCGCTGGACTGCTGGAAACCCAAAGCCTGGCCCTACGACACCCCCATGCCCGCGGGCCTGCCGATGATCGACGCCTCGCGGGCATACGCCATACCGGAGCTTGTGAAGATCCCCCGGCCCCAGCCGCACGCCCATCAACCCTGGCCGATCGACGCGCTCAAAGGCAGGCACATTGATCTGTATGCCTAGACCAGCCGCACACTCAACTTGCGGGCGCGGCCGCGAGGCGTAGGCTGTGGGCATGATGATCCTCGACATACTCATGCGGTACGTGCACATCAGCAGCGCCATCATCGCGGTCGGCGGTATGGCGTACATCCTCGTGTGCCTCTGGCCATCCATGCGACTGGTGGACGACACGTTCCGGACGGCGATCCTGGAACTGACGGAACGAAGATTCTCGCGGCTGCTGCACGTGGCGATCGCGGGCCTGCTTGTCAGCGGCATCTACAACTGGATCCGTCTGGCGGGCACCTATCTCGACATGGGACCGATCGGCAACGCCCTGATCGGCACGAAAGTGCTGGTGGCCCTGATCATGTTCGTGATCGCCTGGGGTCGGGCGCTGAAGCTCATCCAGGGCGGGCGGCCGCGGATGTGGCTTATGATCAACCTGCACCTGGGGGCGATCGTGATTCTGCTGGGGGCGGTCCTGCGTTACCACCGGCTTGATTACCTGTCTGATGCCGCCCGGGCCGCGACGCTCGGCGGATGACGCGGCCCAGCGTGGCACACCCCGCTCGACGAGGCCGACGCGCCGCGACGACGCCGGTTCCGCTGGCGACGTTTTTACACCGCTCGCGGCGGCGGTCACGGGTGGTGACGGCCGCGGTGCTGCTGGGGCTGGCCGCCCTCGTCCTGCTGGATCGCGGCGGCCTGCTGTCGCGTGAAGGCGGCGACCAGCGGCGCTACCATGAAAAGTGGTTCACCGTGGTGCGCGTGCTCGACGGCGACACGCTGGACGTGGATATCCGTGACGGCGATTACCCGCACACGCGGATCCGCCTGTGGGGCGTGGACTGCCCGGAGATGCACTACGACGACCAGGGCCAGGCGCATCCGGAGCCGTGGGCCGAGGAGGCGACGGCATATGCGTGGCAATTGCTGGACGGCCGGCGTGTGCGATTGCACCTTGAGCCGCACTCGACGCGGGACCGTCACGGCCGACTGCTCGCTTACGTGGAGCTGGTCGATGCCGGCGTGTTCAATGAAAGCTTGCTGCTTGAAGGATGGGCGCGGGCGGATCAGCGTTTTCCCCACCGACACCTGCAGCGATACCTGACGCTCGAAGAGCAGGCCAGGTCGCGCCGCGTGGGAATCTGGTCGGACTGAGTCGGGGCGGAACAAGCCCGTGGAAAGGTGGCCGATGGCTGCGGTGTCGCTGGTCTGGTATCGCCAGGATCTGCGCGTGGACGATCACGCTGCTCTTTCCGCAGCCGCGACGCGGGGCGGCGTTGCGGCGGTGTATGTCTGGTCGCCCGATGAAGAAGGCGACTGGCCTCCGGGCGCCGCGGCCCGTGTGTGGATCGACCGCGCACTTCACGACCTGGATGCATCGCTGCGTCGGCTTGATGCACGTCTCACCGTGCGGGCAGGGGCCGCGGCTGACGAGTTGACGCATGTCGCGCGGCACGTGGGCGCCGATGTCGTGTACGCCCTGCGGCGTTATGAGCCGGCCGCGATCCGGCAGGAAAACTGTGTGGGCGCGGCCCTCAAGCGTGCGGGCATCGAGCTGCGCCTGCTGCCGGGCGCCCTGTTGTTCGACCCGGACGAAGTTCGCACGACCGGGGGCGGGCCTTTCAAGGTCTTTACGCCCTTCCACCGCCGCTGCATGGCCATGCCGCAACCCGACGAGCCGATGCCGGCGCCGGCGCGACTGCAGGCCCCGCCGCGCCAGGCTGAGGGCATGACCATCGACGCGCTCAGACTGCGACCGCAACACGATTGGCCGCGGCCGATCCTGGCGGCGTGGGACATGACCGAGCGGGCGGCCCACGAATGCCTGGCGGCATTCATTGCAGGCGCGGCCGCGGACTACGACAAGCACCGCGATCGCCCGGACAGGGACGCCACGAGTCGGCTTTCGCCTTACCTGCATCATGGTCAGATCAGCGTGCGGCGCATCTGGCACGCACTGCGGCAGGCGGCCGGGGGGCGCATCGGTCAACTCGATGCCGGGCGGGCGGCATGGCTGCGGCAACTGCTGTGGCGCGAGTTCGCCCACCACCTGCTGGTGCATTTCCCCCACCTGCCGACGCAGCCGCTGCGGCAGAGGTTCGCGGCCTTTCCGTGGCGGTGCGACGACGCGGCCCTGAAGGCCTGGCAGCGCGGGCGGACAGGCTACCCATTGGTGGACGCGGGCATGCGACAGCTCTGGGCCACGGGATGGATGCACAACCGGGCGCGAATGGTGGTCGGATCGTTTCTGGTCAAGGATCTGCTGCTCCATTGGCGGCAGGGGGCGGCCTGGTTCTGGGACGCACTGGTGGACGCGGACCTGGCCAACAACACGCTGGGTTGGCAGTGGATTGCCGGGTGCGGCGCGGATGCGGCCCCGTATTTCCGCATCTTCAATCCGGTAAG
>CAZUUQ010000164.1:0-3801 GCA_964622625.1 uncultured Phycisphaeraceae bacterium
ACTGCTCATTCGCCCCTACGTCGAGGAAGACGCGGCGGAGCTGTTTCCCCAATTGATGGCCAACCGCACCGCGGGGTTGTGGTGGATCGACAGCATCGACCGGATGCGAACGATGGACGACCTGCTTGCCGAGTTTGCCCGTGTGCGAGCATTGCTGGATGAAGGCAAGCGACGCGGCGGGGCGGTGGTGATGAAAGGCCGGATCGTCGGCTCTTGTCGTGTGGCGGGACTCTCACCCGACAGCACCGCGGGCGATCTGGGCTACTGGCTGTTTCCCGAAGCGCGCGGGCAAGGCATCATCACGCGATGTGCGCGGACGCTGCTTGATCATGTGTTTCAGCGGCCGCACGTGGAACGGATCACTATCGGCGTGTGCCCTGGGAATCTGGCGAGTGTGGCCGTCGCGCAGCGGCTGGGATTTGCGTTCGAGCGACTGAATCCGAACGCCTTGTTTCGGGCCGGCCGACGCTGGGATGCGGCCATCTACGTCATGTCGAGATGTACGTGGCGGTCCATCCGGAGCAATTCACGATGACAGAACGGGCACCCATAGCAGTCCGATTTGTGGAGCGAGCCAGACATTACGTGCTACATGTGCTGATCGGCGCGGGTGTGTACTGGGTGCCTGACACCTTGGTGCAATGGCTACATTCGCCTGACGTACTGTCGCCTGACGTGCTGTGGATCGGATTGCTGACGGTTCTCCCTTCGACCATTGTCGCCGTCGCTTGGTACTTGCTTATGCAACGTCCACCGCATGTTCGCTATGCCGTTGGGCTTCCCCTGTGCATGCTTCTCGGCATCTGGATGTTCGGTCCCTTGGCGATGGCTGTCGGAATGGCGCCGTCCGGGGGGAGATTCCTGGAAGCCAAGCAGATCGACAGCTTTTTTAAGATGTGGCTCCTGTTCCCCATTACGACACCCATGATGGCAACTTACAGCGGAAGTCTCGGTGGTTTATGTCTGACTTCGCTATGGCTTCTGGGTTCTGCAACTCTGGCTGTCTGGCGGAAGGCCTGTAACCTGCGCCGGCAGGTCAATGTAGCCTGACGATACCAGTTAACATCTCGCATGGGACGGCGGATCGCACGCGTTTGTGCTCGACCCGACCGTTCATCCCGAGTTCAGGCGACGCGGCATTGGCACGAAGTTGGTCCGCCAAGCCGCATTGGCAGCCCGCGAACACGGTGAGATATGGGGGTTTCAAAGCGGGTGACGGGATTCGAACCCGCGACAAACAGCTTGGGAAGCTGTCACTCTACCAACTGAGTTACACCCGCAGACGACACGATCATAAACGGCGCGGGCGGCTGCGTCCAGAGTTGGGCGGGAAAAGCGAATCACCGACGGGGGCTACAAACCCCAGTGGTGACGAAAGGCGTGGGGTGAGACATCGGCTGGCTCGTCGCCCGTGAAATCCGGCGGCAGCAGGCCGGGTGTCGGCCGGCCTTTGACCCACACATCATGGCCGCGAAGGGCAGGATCCGCGGCCGGATAGTCCGCGCGATAGTGCGTGCCGCGGCTTTCGCGGCGCCAGCGGGCGGCCTGCGTCATCAACGCGCCGACCACCAGCAGGTTCTGCACTTCCCAGCCGGCCCGGTCGTCGAAAATTTTGTCGAGCGTGTATCGGCTCCAGAACTCGATCATCTCGGCCACTTCGTCGAGCCGATCGCCGTGCCGCTCAATGCCCACCTGTCGCCACATCACCGAGCGCAGGCTCGAACGCACGTCGGCCAGATCCAGTTCGGCCCGGTCCGACGGGCGAATGTCAGAAACGATCCGCGCCGGCCCGGCCGGTTTGCCGTCGAGCTGTTCGATGGACGCCTGCCCGGCCGCGCGGCCGAAGACAAGCCCTTCGAGCAGACTGTTGCTGGCCAGCCGGTTGGCCCCGTGCAGGCCGGTACATGCCACCTCCCCACACGCGTACAGGCCGGGTACGCTGGTGCGGCCCTCGTGATCGGTCAGCACGCCGCCGACCATGTAGTGGGCCGACGGATGAATCGGTATCGGCTGGCGGGCGGGGTCGAGGTCGAACTTGCTCAGCATTTCCAGGATGCCGGGGAACCGCTGGGCGAAGCGATCGGCCGGGATGTGGCGGCAGTCGAGATAGACGTGCGTGTAGGCCGTGCGGGCCATGCGGTCGAGGATCGCCCGGGCGACGACGTCGCGCGGCGCCAACTCGGCCAGCGGGTGATATTCGGGCATGAAGCGCTGGCCGGTGCGGTCGATCAGGTAGGCCCCTTCGCCGCGCACAGCCTCGGTGATCAGTGAACGCGCCGCCCCGGCGACGTAGAGCGTCGTCGGGTGAAACTGCATGAACGCCATGTCCGCGAGCTGCGCCCCGGCCCGGTAGGCCATCGCCAGGCCATCGCCGGTCGCCACGGCCGGGTTGGTCGACTCGCGGTAGACCTGCCCGCAGCCGCCTGTGGCCAGGATGATCGCCTTGGCCCAGATCACCTGCAGGCCATACTGGGGATGGTGCGTGATTGCCCCGAGGCAGTGTCCGTAGGCGCTGCCGTCGGTGATCAGGTCGAGCACGAAGCAGTTGTCGAAGAGTCGGATGCGCTCGCTGCGACGGGCCAGCCGATCGAGGGTGACGGCCAGGGCCCTGCCCGTGGCGTCGCCATGCGCGTGGAGAATGCGGTGGCGGCCGTGCCCGCCCTCGCGGCCGAGGGCCAGGGTGGTGTCGGCCGCGCGGTCGGCGGGCATGCCCCAGTCGATCAGTTCACGGATCGCAGCCGGGCCGGCTTCGACAACCTGGCGGACGGTCGCTTCATCGCAGAGGTCGCCGCCGGCGTCGAGCGTGTCGGCCACGTGCTGCTCGACGCTGTCGTCCTCAGCCAGTACAGCCGCGATGCCGCCCTGGGCCCAGTAGGTGTTCGAGTGTTTCAGGTCAGCCTTGAGTGTGACGATAACCTCGCCGTGCTCGGCCGCCGCCAGTGCCGCGCGCAAGCCCGCCACGCCCCCGCCGATCACCAGCACATCTGTGAAGATCTGCGGCAGCAGCGCCGCGCGGAAGGGAATGAGATATCGCCGCTCGTCGATGGCCGGGTGCATGGGCTGTCCCGTGAAAGGTCGTATCCAGCAGCGTCATCAAGCTGCGGACATGAAGTGTACCGTCAGCGACGGGGGCGTCACACGCGCAGCCTCACTCAAACGTGCCGGATTCCGAAAACCGTGCCCTGGGCAGAGGCAGACTCTCCTCAGCCAGGTTCTCGACGAAGGTCTTGGGCGGCTCGTACTGCACCGATCCACCGACGCGCCATGATCGGCCGCTTACCGGTCCGGGAAACGCCCCGACCAGCCGCAGCGTCTGCATGCCCTCGGCCGGGATGGTCCGGTTGGCTGGCTCGGTGAGGCGAAACGCGTCGTAGCCGTGGACCGTCAGCGTGTAGCTCATGTCGCGCAGGGGCAACGCAATGGCATTGCGGTTGCTCAGCTCGACGATCGCCTCAATGCGGCTGCCCTGCTCGTGCTGCTCGGTGACCGCCACCGCCACGACCCGCGCCGCCGGCGTACGGGGGCGATCCAGCACGTCAAACACCTGCGTGGCCTGCTCTACCCGACAGCCGGAGGACGCACAACTGACCAAGGTGGCGAACAAGGCAATGTATCGCGGCATCGCAACGGCCGTTGGTGAAGATCGCATGAGGCAAGGCTCCCATATTTCAGTGCGGGTCAGTCAGGCTACGCCGTGTGGCAATCGACTGACCCGGCAATTGCGATACGCAGGCACGCGGCCGGAAACATCAGGCCCCACGCAGCGGTTGCACCCCCAATACCCGGCATCGGCAGTGCCAA
>CAZUUQ010000165.1:0-3778 GCA_964622625.1 uncultured Phycisphaeraceae bacterium
CTCTGTGGTAAATTCTCCCCCCATGGCCAAACAAGCGAAGAACGCGATTTCACCCACGCGGGAGGAGAACTATCCCGAGTGGTATCAGCAGGTGGTCCGTGAGGCCGAACTGGCCGAGGCTTCGCCCGTGCGCGGGTGCATGGTGATCCGCCCGTGGGGCTGCGCCCTGTGGGAGAACATGCAGCGGGCTTTGGACCGCATGTTCAAGGACACCGGCCACCGCAACGCCTACTTCCCGCTGTTCATCCCCAAGAGCTTCCTGGAAAAAGAAGCCCAGCACGTCGAGGGCTTCGCCAAGGAGTGCGCCGTCGTCACACACCATCGCCTGGTGGCCGGCCCTGACGGCGGGCTGATCCCCGACCCGGCCGCGAAGCTCGAGGAGCCGCTGATCGTCCGTCCCACCAGCGAAACCATCATCGGCGCCATGTACGCCAAGTGGGTTCAGAGCTACCGCGACCTGCCCATCCTCATCAACCAGTGGGCCAACGTCGTCCGCTGGGAGCTGCGCACGCGCCTGTTCCTGCGCACCACCGAGTTCCTCTGGCAGGAGGGTCACACTGCCCACGCCACCGAGGCCGAGGCCCGCGAAGAAACACTCAAAATGCTCGGCGTCTACCAGCAGTTCGCCGAGCGCTACATGGCCATGCCCGTGCTCACCGGCCGCAAGACCGATGCCGAACGCTTCCCCGGAGCCGTCGACACCCACTGCATCGAAGCCATGATGCAGGACCGCAAAGCCCTGCAGGCCGGAACCAGCCACTTCCTGGGCCAGAACTTCGCGAAAGCCAGCGACATCAAGTTCCTCGACGAAAACGGCTCGCAGCAGTACGCCTGGACCACGAGCTGGGGCGTGAGCACGCGCCTCATCGGCGGCATGGTCATGACCCACGGCGACGACGACGGCCTGGTTCTGCCACCCATGCTCGCGCCGGCCCACGTGGTCATCATGCCCATCACCTTCAAGGCCGACGATCCGCAGGCCGTGATGAACTACTGCCTGGGCATCCGCGACGAGCTGCGCCGTCGCAGCTTCGGCGATCGGCCCATCGAAGTCGAGATCGACGACCGCGACCTTCGCGGCGGGGACAAGGTGTGGAGCTGGGTCAAGAAGGGCGTACCCATCCGTCTCGAAGTCGGCCCGCGCGATATGGCCGACGATGCCGTCTTCATGGCCCGACGCGACCAGAGCCCCAAGGACAAGCAGGCTGTGCCCCGTCAGCAGTTCATCGACACCTGCGCCGACATCCTCGGCCAGATGCAGACCAACCTGTTCGAACGCGCGCGGGCCTTCCGGGCCGAGCACACCCGCGCCATCGACAGCAAGGATGCGTTTGAACGGTTCTTCACACCGCCGACCGGCGGCAAAGGGGCGGGGAACGCAAACGGCGGGGGGTCGGACGGCCCGACGCCCATCCACGGCGGCTTCGCTCTGGCCCACTACAACGGCGACCCGGCCCTCGAAGATCGCATCGCCCGCGACCTGGGCGTCACCGTCCGCTGCATCCCCGACGACGGCACGGAAGAAGCCGGCGGGCCGGGCAAGTGCATCTTCACCGGCCAGCCCAGCGCCAAACGCATGGTCTGGGCCAAGTCGTATTGAGTGGGTTTATGAAGCCCGCAGAAGTCAGGGCATTCACCGTCGGCCCGCGTCGCCGTGGCCGTTCCAGTAGCCGTTGTCCTTGATCCCGTCGCCGTTGCTGTCGTCCAGGTCATCGAGCTTCATGAGTTCGGCATGTCCGTCAGCGAACGCGGCCGCGACCGTGCCGTTGTTCCGCGGCTTGGGGCATGCGCGATAGAGGTAGGTGTCCGGATCGCCCTCCGGCTCATCGTTGCCGCCTTCGTAGTAGGCGTTGCCCCCTCCCGGCTGCGGCGATGCCTTGCGGCTGCCGCGTGATCCCAGCTCGACCGATCCGAGCGGCGGATCAATCACATACACCGCCGCGCCGCCCGAGCCTGGATCAGCCGACGCATTGCCCTTGCGCGAGCCGGCTGTGTCGGCGATCGTCACCGTCTGGCTGGTGACGTGGATGTGGCCCTCGATCGTCGCGGTGAACGGCGCCACCCCGCCGGGTGTGCGGCTGTTGCCCATGTACTGGAAGTTGTAGCCGTACCCGCCGTAGTACACCTTCGTGTTGTGGGCGAACGGCTTCTGGAACGACGGGTGCAGCTCGTGCATGTCGAGGTTCGGGCTGAGGAACACGTCCGGGGAATCGACATAGGGAAAGATGTAGTCAGCCCAGCGCGTGCGCGGCGAAGTCGAGCTGGGCGAAGAATGCACGGGGAACTGGCCGCGATGGCTGTTGGTGTAAAGCACCAGGCCCGTACCCAGTTGCTTTAGGTTGGACAGCGATGCCGCCGACCGCGCCGACGCTTTGGCCGATCCGAGCGACGGCAGCAGGATGCCGATCAGCAGTGCGATGATCGAGATCACGACCAGGAGCTCGATCAAGGTGAAACCGCGGCGGGACGCGTGCCGTACCCCGGGCAGGCGCGTTGAGGTTGCGGGCGTCATGGGCAGGTTCTCCTTCACTTGACCGCTGTGGAAGCGGACGGATGCGTATGATTGCGTGAATCATACTGCGACTCAGTCTCAGTTACAATGGGCATCTATTTATCCACATCGGCCGATGATCGGGAGCTGGTTCGCCGCTACACTGAAGACATGAAGGCACTATTTCCAGACAATCGGTGGCTGGAAGATGCTCCTGCCGCCGTCGGGCTCGATGCCGACAAGCTCAAGCCCATCCCCGACCACGCCGGCGCGGATCGGGGCGGCCGGGGGTGCATCATCCGCCACGGCCGGCTGGTCTTCTCCTGGGGCGATATCGCCCGGCGCGGCGACGTCGCGTCCGCCTGCAAGCCCTGGTACACCCATCTGCTGTTCAAGGCCGTCGAGGAAGAGCGACTCCCCAGCGTGGACACCCTGGCCGTCGATTTCGAGCCGCGCCTGGCCCGGCTCAACGCGGAACTGGGCTGCAAGGACCGCGACATCACCTTCCGCCACTTCGCCACGCAGACCTCCTGCTACGGCGTGGGCGAGCGGCCCGGCGAAGCCTACTGCTACAACGACTGGCAGATGGCCCTGTTCGTCGACCTGTTGATCCCCAAAGTCTGGAACACGCCGCTGGCCGAAGTCGACGCCAGGCTGCTGCACCCGGTGATCACCGATCCTCTCGGCTGCGAGGATGATCCGACGATGCTCGCGTTCGGTCTCGACGATCGCCCCGGGCGGCTGGCGATCAGCCCGCGCGACTTCGCCCGCTTCGGCTGGCTGTACGTCAACCGTGGCCGCTGGGGCGACCGGCAACTGCTCGACGCCAGCCTCGCCCGCCAGGCGATCAGCGATCCGCTGCCGCTGTCGATCCCGCGCACCCGGGCCGTCGAGGCGAAGATGCTCGAAGGCCAGCGCAGCCACGGCTCACGATTGATCCCCGACGATCACAACGACCACGAGGGCTGCTACTCCTGGCTGTGGTGGGTCAACGGCGTGCGGCGAAACGGGCAGCGTTACTGGCCCGGCGTGCCCGCCGACGCGGCCGCGTGCCTCGGCCACGGCAACGGCAAACGCGGCATGGCGATCATCCCCTCGCTCGGTCTCGTCGCCGCGTGGAACGACACGCCCTTCGACACCATGCCCGAAGACCCGCACCCCGTCGGCACCATGCTCGCGATGCTCTGCGCCGCGGTGAAGTAGCGAATCGCACAAGGTGTGCGCTGCCCGCAACAGAAACCCCGGCATGGCCATGCCGGGGCTTTGGTCCGCGCGTTGGCCTTTGAC
>CAZUUQ010000166.1:0-3768 GCA_964622625.1 uncultured Phycisphaeraceae bacterium
CGTCTGGTCCAACCCGAACATCAGGTTCATGTTCTGGATCGCCTGGCCGGAGGCGCCCTTGACCATGTTGTCGATCGCGGCGAAGACGATCACCTTGCCGCCGGCCACGCGGGCGGACAGGTCGCAGTAATTCGTGTCGCGCACGTGGCTGATGTTGGGCAGCTCGTTGCGGATGCGGATGAAAGGCTCGCCGTCGTAGGCCTGCTCGAACACGTCATACACCGCGTCGGCGGTCAGACCCTCGCCTCCTGAGCCGGGATCGCCGGCGTCCACGGGATCGAGGTAGATCGTCTCCAGGATGCCCTGGTTGACCGGCAGCAGGTGCGGGACGAAAAGCACCTGGGCCTGCCTGCCCGCGACCGTCGCGATGGTCTGCTCCATCTCCGGCTGATGGCGGTGGAAGCCGGGCACGTTGTACGGGCCGAAGGCTTCGTTGGCCTCGGGAAAGTGGAAGGCTTCCGACGGCCGGCGCCCGCCGCCGGTCACGCCCGTGGCCGCGTTGACCACGATGCCCGCGGGCTTGACCAGCCCCGCCTTCAGCAGCGGCGCGATCGCCAGCGCCGCGGCCGTGGGATAGCAGCCCGGGTTCGACACCAGGTCCGCCCCCGCGATGTCGTCGGCGAAAAACTCCGGCAGGCCGTAGACCGCCTCCGCCAGTCGCCCCGCATCGGTGTGCGCGTGCTTGTAGTACCGCTCATACACAGCCGCGTCCTTGAGCCGGTAGTCGCCCGACAGGTCGATGACCCGCAGCCCCGCGTCCAGCAGGGGGGGCACATGCTGCATCGCCGCGACGTGCGGCAGGCAGGTGAAGACCACCTCGGCCTCGTCGGCGATCGCGGCCGGATCGATCGGCCGACACTGCAGATCACACACGCCCCGAAGCTGCGGGAACTCCTCGGCGATGTGCGGCAACTGGTCGCGCTGCGAGGCCAGATAGGTGACCTTCGCCTGCGGATGGCGGTGCAGCCAGCGGATCAGGAACAGCCCGGTGTAGCTCGTCGGGCCGACGATGGCCACGGGGATGGTCGGACTGGGTGAAGGCGGCTGGCTCATGGGCGGCATTGTCAGAGATGCACGCAAGAATGCCAAATGATCGCGCAGCCGCCGTGCGCGATCCTGCCCACGGCAGCGCGACTCCGCGTCGTGCTGGCACCGGCCCATCCCGACTATCGCACTAAACTGCCATATTGGCATTTTCCGCGTGATGTGTATCGTTATTATACAATGTTATACAACGACTTACGATATTCATCCCTGGCACGGACGCTGCATCTACGCCCCTACGGACAGCCCGCCGCCGGAGCGGCGACGAAAACAGGCACAACCGCCACCAGGCACACGCAAGAAAGGAGACATAGCCATGCTTCCCACCAGACTGCGCCGAGTTCGTCTAGAGGATCCCTTTGAGGCCCTGCACAGTGAAATCGACCGCGTGTTCCGCGGCTGGGGCGGCGAGGTGGACAACGGCGGCCTGGGCAGTTACCCCGTCGATATCCGCGAGGACCAGGACAAGATCTACGTGGACGCGGAAATGCCCGGCTTCAAGCGCGAGGAAGTGGAAATCACGCTGGAAAACGGCATGCTCACCATTCAGGCCGAACGCAAGATGACCGAACCGGCCGAAGGCGAGCGGGCCCACCTGCTGGAGCGCCGCTACACCCGCGTGGCCCGCAGCTTCACCGTGCCCAGCACCGTGGATGAGCAGAAGGTCGATGCCAAACTGGCTGACGGCGTGCTGCATCTGACGCTGCACAAGCGTGAAGAGGTCAAGCCCCGCCGCATCGAAGTCAAGTAAGCCAGACAGGTAAACCACGCCATTGCTCTTGAAACCACCGCCGCAGGTTCCGCGCCTGCGGCTTTGCTTTGCGACCCCGTTCGCACCCACCCTTGCCCTCGCGGCGGCCGGCTCCTATTGTGTGGCTGTTCGCCAGGGGTGCCTGCCCCGGAAGCACGCGCGAGCGTGCCGCCGACCGTCGCGGCAGGCTGAGACAAAACCCTTGGAACCTGATCAGCAAGCCCGCACCCGCGGCCGAGCTGCGTAGGGAGGCGAACGCGATGCACACTGCCCGTCACATTCACACGTGAACCCGCAGACCGCGTTCCCCGCCCCGCGCCTCGACACAAACGAGGACGCATGGCCATGGCCACCACGACGACGAACACCACGTACACCCACAGCGGCCGTTCGTACACGCTCCCCCCGCTGGGACACAACCCCGGCAACGGCCCGGCCCCGACGCCCGGCTCGATGGCCAACGGGCCTCGCATCGCCCCCGGGCTGCGCGGCTCGCTGACTTTCAGCTCGCCCGACACCCCGGGCATGCCCGCGCCGTCCGACAAAACCGCCTGGGACTTCCTGCCCGATGGCTGGTCCACCCAGGAAAGCGCCTCAACGAGCCGCGACCGTGAGGGAGCGGCCCTTCCCGTAACGCCATCCACGCCGGGCGATGGTCGGCAAACCACCATCTTCATCCAGGCCGACGGCTCGACGCGCACCGTCATTCACCCGGCCGACTTCGAACCGCGCACACAGCTTGAGCACGCGCGCCTCGGCCGCGTCACGCCGCAGATGATCCGCGTCGCCCAGCGCGAGCCGCATCTCACCGCCGAGCAGGTGCGCGACGAGGTCGCCGCCGGCCGCATGGTCATCCCCGCCAACGTCAACCACCTGCGATACCAGCTCGATCCCATGGCCATCGGCCGGGCCAGCAAGACCAAGGTCAACGCCAACATGGGCGCGTCGCCCATCTCCTCGGGCACCAGCGAGGAAGTCGAGAAACTCCGCTGGGCCGAGAAGTGGGGAGCCGACACGGTCATGGACCTGTCCACCGGCGGCGACCTCGACGCCTGCCGCCAGGCCATCATCCGCAACAGCCACGTGCCCATCGGCACCGTGCCCATCTACTCCATGATCATCGGCCGCAAACTCGAAGACCTGTCGATCGACATCATCCTCGACACGTTGCGTCATCAGGCGCGGCAGGGCGTGGACTACTTCACCGTGCATGCCGGCGTGCTGCGCGAGCATCTGCCGCTGGTGAAGGACCGGCTCATCGGCATCGTCAGCCGCGGCGGGTCGCTGCTGGCCAAGTGGATGATCACGCACAACGCCCAGAACCCGATGTACGAACACTGGGAAGCGATCTGCGACGTGCTGCGCGAGCACGACGTGACCTTCAGCATCGGCGACGGTCTGCGTCCCGGCGGGCTGGCGGACGCCACCGACCGCGCCCAGCTTGCCGAACTCTGCACCCTCGGCGAACTGACCGAACGCGCCTGGCGCAAGGGCGTGCAGGTCATGATCGAAGGCCCCGGCCACGTGCCTTTCGACCAGATCGAATACAACATGAAGCTGCAGCGCACGCTCTGCCACGGCGCGCCGTTCTACGTGCTGGGACCGCTGGTCACCGATATTTTCCCGGGCTACGACCACATCACCAGTTGCATCGGCGCCACGGCCGCGGCCTGGCACGGCGCGGCCATGCTTTGCTACGTCACGCCCAAGGAGCACCTGGGCCTGCCGAAGAAGGACGACGTGAAGCAGGGCTGCATCGCCTACAAGATCGCCGCCCACGCGGCCGACGTGGCCCTGGGCATCCCCGGCTCGCGCGACCGCGATGACGAGCTGACCAAGGCCCGGGCCGCCCTCAACTGGGAGAAGCACTTCGAACTGAGCTTCGATCCCGAGCTTGCCCGCGCGTACCACGACGAAGACCTCGACGTGGACACCGACTTCTGCGCCATGTGCGGCCACGACTGGTGCAGCGT
>CAZUUQ010000167.1:0-2122 GCA_964622625.1 uncultured Phycisphaeraceae bacterium
CCGCATGGCGCGGTTACAATCGGGTGATGACCGGTCCCGATATTCAGCTTGTCTGCCTGGACATCGGCGGGGTGATGATCCGTCTGTGCGACGGTTTTGACGATGCGTGCCGACGAACGGGCGTATCGCTGCCGGACGACTTTCACGTGGACACGTTCCGCGAACAGTGGGAGCCGCTGGTCGCCGAGCACGAGATGGGGCGGATGAGCCAGTCCGCCTTCTGCCGGGCGTCGGCTGAGATGGTCCGTCTGAAGCAGGAGCACCTGTCGGCCATCAGCGACGCCTGGCTGGTTGAGCCTTACGTCGGCATCGGCGAACTGCTGGACGAACTACGCGGCCGGGGCGTCACCACCGCATGCCTGTCGAACACCAACGACAGCCACTGGTCGATCATGCACGACGCGGCCGGCCCGTATGCCGCTAACATGAGCCGGCTCGACCACCGCTTCGCCAGCCACCTGCTGGGCCTGCGCAAGCCGGACGCGGCCATCCACCGTGCCGTCGAACGGCAGACAGGCGTCGCGGCGGGGAATATCGTGTTCTTCGACGACTCGCCCGACAACGTCGCCGGCGCCCGTGTCTGCGGCTGGCATGCTTTCCAGATCGACCCCGGCTGCGACCCCGGCTGCCCGACCCACAGCCCCGCGGACCAGATTCGCCGCCACCTGCGCGATCTGGACGTACTCTAGAGAACCCCAGACCCTCAACCCCAGACCCAACCCATGACGACGCTCGCCAGCTCCATTGACGCCGCCGCCTTCGCCGCCCTGTCCGTCCACCGCGTCGAGGTGTACCCCCGCGACGACCAGCCCGATCCGCTGGCCGCGGGCACGCTGCGCGACGTGCAGGCTTCGTTGCCACAAGTCGGGGCTGTGCATACCGCCCGCGTGTACCTGATCGAAGCGCCGCTGGACCAAGCGGCTGTGCAGCGCGTGGCTGACGAACTGCTGGCCGACCCGGTCAGTCAGCGGGCGGTGATGGGTATCAGCGATGCGCACGCACGTGCCGTCATCGAAGTGCACTATCAGCCGGGCGTCATGGACCCGGTCGCGCAGTCCACGGCCGACGCCATCGTGGAGATGTGTCCGCACCTGTCGGCTGACCAGGTGCGGGTCCGCACGGGCTTCCGCTACGACTTCGTGAGTCAAGGTTCGTCGCTGGACGCGGCTGCGCTGCGGCGCTTTGCCGAAACGCATCTGGCCAACCCGGTCATTCAGGACATCCATGCCGAGCCATTCTTCCCAGATCGTTTTCCGCAGGCGCACACCTACCAGTTCCGGCTCGTCCATGTGCCCATGCGCGAGCTGGACGACGACGGGCTGCGCAGGCTCTCGCGCGAGGGGCACCTGTTCCTGTCGCTCGACGAGATGCGGACAATCCAGAGCTACTACCGCGAGGCGGACCGCGATCCGACGGACATTGAGCTGGAGACGCTGGCGCAGACCTGGAGCGAGCATTGCGTCCACAAGACGCTCAAGAGCCGCATCCGCTACACCCAGCCCCCGCAAGATGGCGGCCTGACCCCCGGCCTTACCCCCGGCCCGCGTGACTGGGCCGACCGACCGGGCCACACGCTGACCGACGACGGGGCGATCGAGATCGACAATCTGCTGCGGAGCACCATTGCCGCGGCCACGCACAAGCTCATGGCCGAGCACGGCTACGACGACTGGTGCGTGAGCGTGTTCAAAGACAACGCGGGCATCGTGAAGTTCGACGACGAAGATGCGGTGTGCATCAAGGTCGAGACGCACAACCACCCCAGCGCCATCGAGCCTTACGGCGGCGCGGCCACGGGTATCGGCGGGTGCATCCGCGACGTGCTGGGCACCGGACTGGCGGCCCGGCCGATCGCCAACACCGACGTGTTCTGCGTGGCGGATCCCAACCACGATGAGACATCGCTGCCCAAGGGCGTGATTCACCCGCGGCGTGTGCTGCAGCAGGTGGTCGCGGGCGTGCGCGACTACGGCAACCGCAAGGGCATCCCCACCGTGGCCGGGGCGGTGGCGTTCCACGATCGGTATCTGGGCAATCCGCTGGTGTTCGCCGGCTGCCTGGGGCTTATTCCGCTGGACAAATGCTTTGGTGAAGCGCGGCCCGGCGACCGCATCATCGCCCT
>CAZUUQ010000167.1:2222-3650 GCA_964622625.1 uncultured Phycisphaeraceae bacterium
TGTCGTACACGGAAATCTGGATCAGCGAAGCGCAGGAGCGCATGGTGCTGGCTGTGCCGCCGCACAATGTCGAACGCCTGCGCGCGATGTGCGCGGCTGAGGACGTGGGCTTCTGCGACCTTGGGCAGTTCGGCTGGCATGCCGACGGCCCCGGCCAGGGTGAGCCGCTGCTGGTGCTGACGTATCGCGGTCAGGAAGTCGGGCGGCTGCCGATGCACCTGCTGCACGAGGGCATTCCCCAGCCGACGCGGCAGGCGCACTGGTCAGCGCCGCAGCCGGCCGCGATGGGCCGCGCTCGCCCCGCCCCGCCGCGCGACCTCGGCCAGGCGCTGCACACGCTGCTGGCGCATCCGAACATCGCCAGCAAGCACTGGATCATCCGTCAGTACGACCATGAAGTGCAGGGCGGCTCGACGATCAAGCCGCTGGTCGGGCCGGGACAGGACGGCCCATCGGACGCGGCCGTGATCCGCCCCAAGCTCGACAGCCGCCGCGGCGTGGCAATCGCCTGCGGCCTGGCCACACCCATCGGTGAAGCGGCCACGGCCGACGGCACGGCGATCGACGGCGACAGCTACTGGATGACGCTTGCCGCCATCGACGAAGTGGTGCGCAACCTCGTGTGCGTCGGGGCCGACCCGCGCCGCATTGCCATCCTCGACAACTTCTGCTGGCCCTCGTGTGATGATCCGCGCAACCTTGCCACGCTGGTGCGGGCTGCGCAGGCGTGCTACGACGGCGCGCTGGCGTACGGCACGCCGTTCGTGTCGGGCAAGGATTCGCTGAACAATCAGTTCACCACCGACGACGGCCGGGTGATCGCGATTCCGCCGACGCTGCTGATCAGCGGCCTGGGCATCGTGCCCGATGTCATGCGCTGCCGGTCGATGGACGCCAAGGCGGCGGGCAATCTGCTGCTGCTGGTCGGAGCGACCGACGCGCGGCTGGGCGGTTCGCATTACCTGATGTGCTTCGACGATCCCAGCGTCGATCATCGCATCCCGCGCGTCGACCTGCGCCATGGACCGCGCATCGCCGGCGCCGTCGCGGCAGCGATCGAACGCGGCCTGGTCGCATCGGCGCACGACTGCAGCGACGGCGGGCTGCTCGTCGCGGCGGCGGAGATGGCGTTTGCCGGGCGGGTGGGGCTGGAACTCGGCCTCGACGCCCTGCCGGCCGACGCGGCCCCGCCTCTGTCGGCCGCGTGCTTCGCCGAGTCGCCCTCGCGCTTCCTGCTGGAGATCGCGCCCGACCAGCTCGATGCCGTGGTGCATACGCTGCGTCAGGCGAACGTCCCCTTCGCCCACGTCGGTCGATTCACGGACGGGCAATCTCTCACCGCACGGACGGCACGCGGCGGCGAGGTACTGTGCGAGCCGCTTGACGCACTGCGCGGCACGTGGCGCAGCCCGCTGGACTGGTGACCGC
>CAZUUQ010000168.1:0-3599 GCA_964622625.1 uncultured Phycisphaeraceae bacterium
CATCTGTTCATCCGACGGCCGCATCTACCGCCTCGAACCCGCCCGATAGCCGCGGGATTCGACCGCGAGATTCAGGCACCACATGGGCCGATGCATCGCCCACGGCGAGAGAGCGGCTACGCATCGTCATCCTCGTCATGCGTCTTGGCGATCGACCCACCGCCCTGTAAAGTCAGCACGTCCGCAAAGCGCCTGCCACGATCAGGCCCAACATCTGCTCGGAGCTATTTCATGTCCCACCTGCTCGGCATCGACATCGGCACATCGGGAACCAAGACGCTGATCTGCGACCACAAGGGCAAGGTGCTGGCCACCGCCATGGCCGAGCACGACCTCAGCTCCCCCAGGCCCGGCTGGTCGGAGCAGGACCCACGCCAATGGTGGGCCGCCACCGTCAAGGCCACCAAGGCCGTGCTTAAGAAAGCAGCCATCAAGGGCGAGCAGGTCACCGCCGTCGGCCTGTCCGGCCAGATGCACGGCTCGGTCTTCCTCGCCGACGACCAAACCCCCCTGCGCCCCGCCCTGCTCTGGAACGATCAGCGCACGGCCGAGCAGTGCGGGCAGATCGAGGCAAAGGCTGGCGGGCGAAAGAAGCTCATCAGCATGGTGGGCAACCCGGCCCTCACCGGCTTCACCGCGCCGAAGATTCTCTGGGTCCGCCAGCATGAACCGCGCGTCTACGAGAAAACCCACCACATCCTGCTGCCCAAGGACTACATCCGCTATTGCATGACCGGCGAGTACGCCACCGAAGTCGGCGACGCCTCCGGCACGCTGCTGCTGGATGTCAGGAAGCGGGCCTGGAACCGCAAACTTCTCGACCTGCTGGATATCGACCCCGCTCTGCTGCCACGCTGCTATGAATCCCACGAAGTCTCCGGCTCACTGCACAAGGCCGCCGCGAAAGCGCTCGGCCTACAACCCGGCACGCCCGTCGTCGGCGGCAGCGGTGATCAGCCGGCCGGGGCGGTGGGCAACGGCATCGTCACCAGCGGCATCGCCTCCGCCACGCTCGGCACCAGCGGCGTCGTCTTCGTTCACAGCGATGAGCCGACCTACGACCCCCATGGCCGCGTGCACACCATGTGCTCGGCCGTCGCCGGCAAGTGGTGCGTGTTCGGCTGCATGCTCTCGGCCGGGGGCAGCTTCCAGTGGCTGCGCAACACGCTCGGCCAGGCAGAGGTCGCGGCCGCGAAACGCCGCAAGATCGATCCCTACGAACTGCTCGTCGCCGAGGCTGAGAAGGCCGCCCCCGGCTGCGAAGGTCTCTTCTTCCTGCCCTATCTGACCGGCGAACGCTGTCCGCATCCCGATCCGGCCGCCCGCGGCGGATGGGTCGGCCTCACCGCCCGCCACGATCGACCCGCCCTCATCCGCTCACTGCTCGAAGGCGTCACCTACGGCATGGGCGACGCCCTGCAGATCATGGACCAGATGGGCATCGCCATCCGCACCGTCCGCCTCTCCGGCGGCGGCGCGCGCAGCCCGTTCTGGCGACAGCTCCAGGCCGACGTCTACAACCGCAAGGTCGCCACCATCAACAGCGACGAAGGCCCAGCCTACGGCGTGGCGATCCTCGCCGGCGTGGGCACCGGCATCTGGAAATCCGTCCCCGAAGCCTGCGCCGCCGTCATCCGCGAAACCCAGACCCTCCCGCCCCGCAAAAAACTGGCCGACCTCTACGCCCGCCATCACGCCCAATACCAACGCCTCTACCACGCCCTCAAAGACGAGTTCCCCCGCATGGCGAAACTGGCGTGAAGTCTATGGCATACGGTCAGCACGATCAGGCGAGTTTTGATATCCGCTGCGAATGGGGGCTGCGCGGCGTCGAGGTGCTTGCGCCGATCAGCGACGTGGTCGTCATTGTGGATGTGCTGTCGTTCTCGACCTGCGTGGATGTCGCCGTCGGGCGCGGCGCGCGGGTGCTGCCATACCGATGGAAGGACGCGTCTGCGGCGACTTTCGCAGCCGAGCGGAAGGCGAAACTGGCCGGTCGTCGAGGCAGCAGCGAACTGTCGCTGTCGCCTCCTTCAATGATGCGGCTAAGCGCGGGGGATCGCGTGGTGCTGCCCTCGCCCAACGGATCGACGCTCACCCTCAGCACCGGCGACAAGCCGACGCTGTGCGGCTGCCTGCGCAACGCGGCCGCGGTGGCCCGGCAGGCAATGGCGATGGGCCGGCGTATCGCGGTGATTCCGGCCGGTGAACGCTGGCATGATGATGCTTCGCTGCGGCCGGCGGTTGAAGACTGGCTCGGTGCCGGAGCGATCATCGCCGCCCTCAACGGCACGCAATCTCCCGAATCCGTGGCTGCGGCTGCTGCGTTAAACGAAGCACGCGCCGAACTCGTTCATCGCCTGGCCGCATGCAGCAGCGGACGCGAGCTGATCGACATGGGGTACGCAGCCGACGTCGCCTGCGCGGCCGAACATAATGTCAGCACGACGTGTCCTATTCTGCGAGACGGCATTTATATTGCGGCGTGAAACTTCGTGAATGCGTGCGCACGGGCCGGGCCATCACACGACCACCTGATCCGGGCCGGCGACTGTGCCGCCGGTTAACGTGCCAAGCCCGGTGCATTACCCGTCGCCCGCTGGGCGAAAAGCCAGTCGGGCAGTTGCGGCTCGGTGTAGGCGTTAACCCACACGTTGTGGCCGACGCCTTCATACTCATACAGCCGCGTGCCGCTGGCGCCGGCTTCGACCAGGGCGGTATGCAACGATCGGGAGTGCTCCGGCGAGACGATCCTGTCTTTCAAACCATGAAATAACCAGATGGGCACGTGCGCGATCTGTGCGGCGATGGCGGGCTCGCCCCCGCCGCAGACCGACACGGCCGCGGCGAACTGATCCGGCCGGCGCTGCGCCAGCGTGATGGACGCGAAGCCGCCCATCGACAGGCCCGTGACATAAACGCGTGTACGGTCGATCGGCAGCTCCGCCAACTTCTGCTCCAGAAGACCCAGCAGCGGTCCGTATTGATCCTCCTCATCCGA
Organism: uncultured Phycisphaeraceae bacterium; assembly: GCA_964622625.1. Taxonomy (GTDB): domain Bacteria; phylum Planctomycetota; class Phycisphaerae; order Phycisphaerales; family Phycisphaeraceae; genus CAZCWM01. The sequence continues at coordinate 3,002 of CAZUUQ010000168.1, forward strand.
TTCATCCGATTCATGGGCGATCCATCGGCTGCCTTCAGGACATTGCGGCACAAGCACGAAGCATGGGTGCGCTGCCTGCACGTCGTCGGTCGCCCAGCGTCGTGAGCCGAAGGCGTCGCCGGCCATCACCGGCTTGACGTTATCGTCGCCGCGCCCGCCCGCGCCGTGCAGGAAGAACACCAGCGGATAGAGTCGGCCGTCTTCGATATCGTCCGGCGTGAACAACCGATACGGCAGCACCCGGCCGTCGGTGTGCGCATAGGTTGCCGGCACGAAACGCTCGATGGGCACAACTTCGATCTGTGCCGCCACCCGCGCCCGCGCGGCCGCGATGTCGCCGGTCTCCTGATCCGGCTGGATGACGACGTGGCTGCCCGCCTCCTCGCTTTCGGCCGCAAGCAGCGCGGCCGCGCTGAACATGAAAACCACGACGAGACACACGACAAACCTGATCAGTTCTGTGAGTATGGACATGCTTGACTCCGGTAATTGGGAAATGGTTGTGTCTACCCCTTCCGATCAGCCGCCTTTCCCCGCGGCGGGGTGAACAGCAGCAGCGTGGCGATCGGTGCGTAGCCGATCGTGGGATACAGCATCG
>CAZUUQ010000169.1:0-3547 GCA_964622625.1 uncultured Phycisphaeraceae bacterium
GTGTCGGGATCGGTGCGGTCGCGCTGAAACAGGAATCGCATCTGCGCCAGAATGCTGTGCGGCTGCGCGGCGTCGGGCGGCTGACAGAGAATCGAGTCGGTGCCCAGACAGACGTTGACGCCGGCGTCGAGCATGTCGCGGTAACGGTGGCGACCGTCGCTTCCGCGGAAACCGCGGCGCGGGTGGCCGAAGTAGGCGCTGGCAATCGGACAGTAGACGACCGAAGCGTGGTGGCGGGCGAGCGCGGCCAGGTGCTCATCCTCGACGTAGTTGCAGTGCGCCAGCAGCCACGGAGCGGCCGCGAGGTGCGGAGTCATCCAGTCAATGGAATGGCAGCCGTGCGCCGGCGTCGCATCGGACCACTGTTTGTAGTGCTTGAGATGTTCGACGAAGAAGCCGGCCGCGCTGCGGATGAACTGGTCCTCGTCGGGCGTCTCGGCCAGATGCGTCGTCAAGGGGTAGCCGGCCCGGTCGCGGTGATGCAGGACATGCGCATACATATCGTGGCTGGTGGTGTAAGGCGCATGCGGGCTGATGCCGATGCGCACATCGGCCGCATCCCGTGATGATGATGGGCGAGCGTCATCGACGCGCTGGAGCATGTGGTCGAGTCGGTCGCGGTATTTTTCGAAGTGGCCGACGGGGCCGAAGCACTCGACGTAGCTGATGCCGGACGTGCCGTCGTCGAGGCGGGCCAGCACGGCCGCGATGCTGAAGGCGATGTCGCCTACGACGCCGACGCCCTGTTGCCGGGACTGCTGCAGCCCGAGGCGGACGGCCTCGGCGACGGCCTGATCGTCGCGCGGGCGGGCGAGGGAGACGGCCCGCAGCCAGGCGGGGAAGTCGCCGTCGAACGGCCGGGGACCGATCCCCGCCAGATCGAGGTGGGCGTGGGCGTTGACCAGGGCCGGCAGCAGCAGGCGGTCGGGCAATTCTGTAACCGCGTCGGGCCGCCGCGGCAGTTGCCTGCGTAACATGTCCGGTGGGCCGACGGCGAGGATGCGTTGGCCGATGAGGGCGACGGCGCCGGGCCGCAGGTCGCGGCCGGCGGCGTCGCGGACGGCCGCGGCGACCAGCAGGCGCAGCGGGGCGGCATCGGCGGCGGGCGGCGGCAGTGGGTTCATGACGCGTGAGGGGGGACCATCCGGGGCCTGCGGCAATTGATTTTCAGGCGATACACGATAGCTTGTGGGGACACACGCTCCCAACCGACCCCGTGAGCGACCGCTTTGGGAAAGGACTCAACCGTGACCAGGCACATGACCGTGATGGTGTTGGCCGTGGCGTCGCTGCTGCTGCTCGGCGGCTGCGCTTCGCAGGAAAAGTACGACCAGTTGCAGAGCCTCTATCGCAAGAGCCAGGAACAGGTGGAATACCTGCGGGCCCAGCTCGATGAGGCGAATGCCCGGATTGCGGCCATGACGGCCGCGGGCATGGCCCCCGATCCGGCGATGATGTCCGAGTTGGAGAAGGCCCTGGCGGAGCGCGACGCGGCCCTGGCGGCGCTGGCGGAGGCGGAGAACGCCCTGCGGCAACTGGGTCGCCTGGGTGGGCCGGTACTCGATCCGGAGACGGACGCGGCCCTGATGGAGCTGGCGCGCCGCTACCCGGACCTGATGACGTATGACCCCGAGCTGGGCATGGTTCGTTTCCAGAGCGACCTGACTTTCGCGCTCGGCAGCGTCGAGGTGCAGCCCAACGCGGTCGCGAGCCTGCGACGGCTGGCGGAGATTCTCAACAGCCAGGCGGCGGCGAAGTATGAGGTGCGCGTCATCGGTCACACCGACAATGTGCCGATCTCCCGGCCTGACACGAAGGCCAAGCACCCGACGAACTGGCATCTGTCGGCCCACCGGTCCATCGCGGTCAAAGACGTGCTGGTGGCCGCGGGCGTGGGCAATCCCCGCATCCTGGTGGCGGGAGCCGGCGAGTATCGCCCGATCGCACCCAACGCGGCCCGCACGGGCAACCAGGCCAACCGCCGCGTCGAAATCTACCTGGTGCCGATGCCCGCCAGTGTCGCCGCCGCGGCGCAGGCCGCTCCGGCCGTTGCCGCACCGCAGCAGGCGCAGCCCGTGGAGCAGCCCACCCGCCGCGAGCCGGATGTTCTCAAGTGATGGGCGATTGACAGCCCACGCTGTGACCACCAGAATGCGTGCGTAGTAACCCCGCCTTTATTCCCGTGAACCAGAGGTCAGGCTGATGAGAACCAACCGGGTTGCCTGCGTGTGCGGCATCGGCGTCGCGGCCATCGTGCTGATGGTCGGCTGTTCGGACCGCATCTCCGCCTGGGATGTGCGGATGAATCCCGCGCCCGAACTGCAGACGATGAACGACACGTCCGGCCAGCAGTGGAACAAGGTCTTCCGCACGGCCCACACCAACTTCCGCGGAGCTCAGGAAGACTTCTACCGCATCATGATGCTCGATGAACCCGATCCGATGGGCCGCATTCCGATTCCGTAAGCAGCGGCATGGCGCGGCGGGCCGAATCTGATCCCACCGCCGCCCACGCGGTGAAAGAGTGACGCACGGCAGCTTTCGGGCTGCCGTTTTTCTTTGTTCCCGGTGACGGCTACGACGTGAGCGACGCCTGAGTCACGACCGCGGAGCCGGCGGGCTGGGGGAAGTAGTCCTGCAGGGCCCGCACGCACCAGTCGCCGTGTCGCAGGGCTTCGATCGCGCGGGTGGCGGCCCGGGCGGCCGTGACGGTGGTGATGATCGGCACGTTGAAGCGGACGGCCGCGGACCGCAGGCGGCCTTCGTCGCTGGCGATGCCCTTGCGCGTCGGGGTGATGATGATGAGCGCGACTTCGTGATTCTTCATCAGGTCCAGCGCGTTGGGACGTCCTTCGCTGAGTTTGTTGACGCGCGTGGTCGTGATGCCGTGTTCAGCCAGGTAGCGCCCGGTGCCGCCGGTGGTGATCAACTCCAGGCCCATGGCCGCGAGCTGGCGGGCGACCTCGACCATCGCCGCCTTGTCCGCGTCCCGCAGCGTCATGAACACCTTGCCGCTGACCGGCAGCATGGTGCCGGCCGCCATCTGGCTCTTGGCGAAGGCGATGGCGAAGTCCGCGTCGATGCCCATGACCTCGCCGGTCGAACGCATCTCCGGCCCGAGGATCACGTCCACGCCGGGAAACTTGCTGAACGGGAAGACCGATTCCTTGACGGATGTGTGTTCCGGCGTGACTTCGTCGGTGATGCCCATGTCGGCAAGCTGCCGGCCGGCCATCACTTTCGCGGCGATGCGGGCCCACGACACGCCGGTGGCCTTGCTGACAAACGGCACGGTGCGCGACGCGCGGGGATTGACCTCGAGCACGTAGATTTCGTAATCGCTTCCCCGGCCGTCGACCCCATCGTTCGGTCGGCGGATGGCCCACTGCACGTTCATCAGCCCGCGGACGTGCAGGGCTTCGGCCAGTCGGCGCGACTGGACTTTGAGCTGCTCGACCACGCGCGGAGGCAGGCTGTAGGGCGGGATGGCGCAGGCGCTGTCGCCGGAGTGGATGCCGGCCTCCTCGATGTGCTCCATGACGCCGGC
>CAZUUQ010000170.1:0-3457 GCA_964622625.1 uncultured Phycisphaeraceae bacterium
GCCAGCGCCGGATATCTCGGGCGGTTGCGATCGCCGTAGCTGGTCACGAGGAGCACCGCCTCCAGCGTCTCGGTCGCCAGCATCTGCCGATGGTCCGTGTAGTGTCGCAGTGCACCGAACTGCCGGGCAAACGCGGCAGCGCGGGTCGCGTCCATATCGCAGACGGCCGTCAGCTCCACGGGCAGAAACCGCAGCGTCGGGTAGATGTTGCGAAAGGCGTGACTGCCACAGCCGATGAAGCCCACGCGCAGCCGCGGCGCATCGCATGGCCGGCCGCTGATGTCCAGACCTGTCGCCGTCACCTGGTTCATGGGCGTCATTCAGGCCGACCCGCGGCCCGCCTCCTCCAGTTCGAAGTCACGATGCTGCGAATCGAAAACCACGATCATCTCCGCGTCGCCGCGGCCGACATTAGTCGCGTTGTGAAACACGCCGACTGGGATGGTGATCGTGTCGCCCGGCCCCATTTCGCAGTATGCATCGCCCAAGGTGTGGCGCAACCGGCCCGTCAGCAGGTGCAGAATCTCCTCGCAGCCCGGATGCCGGTGCCGCGGATTGCATTGACCGGCCTTGATCACCACGCGGCCGAGTGTCAGTCCGCGGGCGTTGCCGATTGCCCCGCCGGCCAGCCAATTGAGACTGCCCCAAGGGGCCTCGACTCTCGCCGCCTCGGCCAGAGCCGCTGATCGTAAAGCCTGGTCCATGATGCTCATGGTCCCTTTCCCCGCGATGGCGTCGAAGCGCCCCTGCCCGCAGCCCGCCGACCCGGCGGCCGCGCGGCCGGCGCTTCGGTGAACACCGCCAGGAATCGCACCGTCTTCGTCAGCGGCCACAGTTCGTGCTCCTGCTCGGCATCGAAATACAGGCTGTCACCCGGGCCGAGTGTGTATTGCGTCGGCCCCACGCGGTAGCGCATGCGGCCGTTGAGTACGAAAACGAACTCCTCGCCGGCATGCATCAGCGGCTGCGCCCGGCCCCGGGGCGACCGTTGCCCCGCCGCGGCCTCGAAGATGAACGGCTGCACCAGCTTGTGATCGCGCTGGGCCGCCACCGTGACGAAACTGTATCCCGCGTCGCTGCGCTGCATGGCCGGCCCGGTGGTCCGGTCCGCGGGCGTGAAGATCGTGCCGCCATCGGTCGTCTGCTCCAGCAGCGCCGCCGCGGTGGTCCCCAGGGCCGCGGCGATGCGCAGCAGCGTGGCGACCGACGGCGCCGACTTGGCGGTCTCGATCTTCGAAAGCATGCTGCGGCTCAGGGCCGCTGCCTCAGCCACCGTCTGCAGCGTCAGCCCCGCCCGACGACGCAGTCGGCGAATCCGTGCCCCAAGCTGGATGGCCTTCGACTCCATAGGCGATTCAACAAGGTTGACTGTAATGACTCTATGTGTCAAATGGCGGCATGCAAAAACACCGCCGTGGGGCGGCGTATGCGTGTCATCATGGGTGCTGTCGTCCGGATCTGGTCCGCTGCGCACGCATGACCGTCCGCGTCCCCGCCCGACCTCAGCGGCGACGGCGCGTCAGGCCCAGCGCCGCGCCCAGCAGCAGGGCCGTCGCGCCCGTGGGCTCGGGGATCACGGTCCACATGATGCGGCGGGTTCCGCCGGCCTCGTCGATCCAGACCACGCGGTTGCCGTCGATCCACGGCTCATGCTGTACGCCCGGACCCGACGCCACGGCGAACGCCTGGCCGGTCAGCAGGTCGTAGGCCCACACGTCCAGGTCGATGCGGTCGATCACGCCCTCCGGGTTCTGCCGCCAGTCTTCCCAAACGACATAGCGGTCGCTGATGGCGACGTTGGACTTGTGTTCCGGGCTGCCGGTGTCGGCGAGGATGACGAACTCGGTGCTGGTCTGCAGGTCGTAGGCCATAATGCGGTTGACGAACTGCGGTCCGCCCTCGTCGCGCACCGACCAGACCACATACGTTCCGTTGGTCACCGGCGCTCGCGGCGATTCGGTCAGGACACCTGCGTGAATCACCGTCGTCGTCGCGTCGGTCAGCCGCTTACCGTAGATGCCCCGGTCGCTGTCGTTCTTCCACACCACCCAGTCGGCGCCGATGTGGGCGATCGGCCAAGGCGCATTGGGGAACGACTGAAATGTCGACCAACCACCGCTGCCGTCGGCCGCCGCCGTCTGAATCGCCATCGTGCCGCCACCTCCCGCGTTCCACGTCTGCCACACCACTTGCCCATTGGCGATCGCGGGCAACTGATGCTCCGAGCCATCGCTGGTCGTCAACGAAGACAGGATCGTCTCCTCGCCGGTGGTCAGGTTGTAGCTGCGGATATGAGCGGTGGCCTGCTGAGGCGAGGTTCGCCGGCTGTCAGACCAGACCACGTAATCGCCGCCGATGCCGATGGCCGGGTGCCACGGCGCCCAGGCGTTGAGCCGCGCCCGCGGGCCGTAGATGGGATTGGGGTCGATGCCGATCTGGGTGATCTGGTTCGTGGAAATCTGCTGAATGTAGATACTGCCGGTGGCGTCGGAGAGGCCCAGCTCGCCCCATGCGATCCAGTCGCCCCCGATCACTGCCCGATGCACGACGCGGCCCTGGGTCGGCACCTCATGCACAACCCCCGCCGCCACCGGGCTAGCTGACATGACCCACAGGGCGACCAAAAACACAACCGGGGCGATGACCGCCCGCCGCTTCATGCGCTGCATGAGATACTCCCTTTCATGCCGACTCAGCGCCGGCGGCTTCCGGCCCAACGATCTCTTTTATACAGCGCCGCCGCGGCCAGGGCCAGCAAAATCAGCCCGACCGATGGCTCAGGCATCAGAAGAGTCCAGCCTATCATCCGCTGGCCGTTCGAGTCATCCACCCAGACCACCATATCGCCGTCGATCCACGGCTCGTGCTGATTGCCCGGGCCGGTCGCGATCGGGAAAGCCGTTCGGGTCGTCAGGTCATAGCCCCATACATCGAGGTCGTAGCGCTCAAATTCATCCGCGTTGTTGCGCCAGTCTTCCCAGACCACCACGCCATTGCTGATGGCCACATTGGAGCGATGCTCCATGCTGCTGGTGTGTTCGAGCACGGTGACCAGCTCGCCCGTCAACAGGTCGTAAGCCATGATGCTCACAATGTTGCGGCCGCTGGTCAGGTCGCGCATGGACCAGGCGACATAGCGGCCATCGGTCACCGGCGCGCGCGGGTCCTGCAAGGGGGAGGCCTGAAAAATCACACGGGTCTGGCGCGTCGTCAGATCGTGGTGATAAATCCAGGCTCCTGCTGAGCCGCTGGACCAGACAAGCGTATCGCCGGAAATCTGCGGCAGAGCACCGCCTCCGCCGCCGAGTGATGTCAATCCGCTGCCGTCCACATTTGCATGCATCACACGCCAGCCGCCGCCCTGCCAAACCACGCGATCACCACTGATGGAGGGATACACATGATCATTGCCGTAAAATCGCACCGAAAGCGGAGGCCCCACAAATGATTCGACGTC
>CAZUUQ010000171.1:0-3428 GCA_964622625.1 uncultured Phycisphaeraceae bacterium
GAGCAGGTGCTTGAGCGTGCGATAGATCGTCGCCTTGGACACGCGGTGGCCGGCCTGGCGCATTTCGTAGAGCAGGTTTTCAGCCTCGAACACGCCCTCGCGGCCGAGCACCGCTTCGAGGATCATCGCCCGCTCGGCCGTGAACTTCAGGCCCTGGCGCTTGAGGAACCGTCGAAAGATCGCGCACATCGGCGGCGCGAAGGGCAGGTCGTCTCCGACGGCGAACGCGGGCTGGGGCTGGGACGGATTGCGGGCGAGCATGAAATCATTGTATCCCCGCGGGTCAGGCATTGTCGGTGGGGACGGCCGGGCCGCGATGCAATTGTTATGCTGACGTTCCCTGTTGACCAGGGCAAGGCAAACGCGGGAAAGGCGAGGCCAACACGTGAGCAAGCAAACGGACAACAGACCCGTGGGCGTCGGGCTCATCGGCTGCGGCACAATCGGTTACGGCGTGGTGAAACTGCTGGAGCGCGAGGCGGACCTGTACGCCCGGCGTCTGGGCCGGCCGCTGCGGCTGGTGCGCATCGTCGACAAGCGGACCAGCTTCGACGACCCCGACGGCGTCGTGCCGCACGACCGGCTCACGCAGGACATCGACGACTTCTTCAACACGCCGGACATGGACATCGTCATCGAACTGGCGGGCGGGCGCGGCATCGTCAGCCAGTTCGTGCAGCGCGCCCTCAAGGCCGGCAAGCACGTGGTCACCGCGAACAAGGCCCTGCTCGCGGCCGAAGGGCCGGAGCTGTTCAGGCTCGCGCGGCAGCATCACGTGTCGATCGGCTTCGAAGCTTCGTGCGGCGGCGGTATCCCGTGCATCCTCGCGCTGACGATGGGCCTGATGTCCAACCGCATCCGCGGGCTGTACGGCATCCTCAACGGTACGTGCAACTACATCCTCACGGAGATGACGCGCGAGGGCAAGGACTACGCCACCGCGTTGAAGGAAGCGCAGCAGGCCGGCTACGCCGAGGCGGACCCGACGCTGGACGTGACAGGCGGCGACACGGCCCACAAAGTGGCGATTCTGGCGTCGCTGGCGTTCGGCATCGCGGCCACGGACGAGCAGGTGAGCAGGCGCGGCATCGACACGCTCGATCTGCTGGACATCCGCTTCGGCGCGGAGATGGGCTACGACATCAAGCTGCTGGGCATCGCCGAGCAGCCCGATGGCCCCGGCACGCCGGTGAGCCTGGCGGTCGAGCCGTGCTTCATCCATGCCGAGGAGCCGCTGGCCCAGGTACGCGGCTCGTTCAACGCCCTGTCGGTTTACGGACATGCGGTGGGGCACACGATGTTCTACGGCCGCGGCGCGGGGCAGGACCCCACCGCCAGCGCCGTCGTCGCCGATGTGATGAACATCGCGGACGGCTGGTATGCCCACGCCTTCGCCCAGCGGCACACCTGGCCGGATCAGCAGCAGCCGGCGAAGCTCATCGACCCCGACCAGCAGGTCAGCCGCTTCTATCTGCGCATCAACATGATGGATCGGCCGGCCACGCTGGCGAAGGTGACGGCCATCCTCGGCGATGCGGGTATCAGCATCTCGGGCGTGGTGCAGCACGAGCAGGCGGTCGACAAGTTCGTGCCGGTGATCATCACCACCCACGACGCCCAGGCCGGCGCCCTGCGCGGCGCGCTGGCGAAGATCGAGGCGCTGGATGTGATTGACGGCAAGCCGGTGGCGATCCGCATTATCGAGATGCCGCGGGGCTGATCGGAACTGCCGATTGCAGCCCTTGGCCATCGAGAGCGGCTGGCTGAAGTCCACGGGTGTCAGAACGGCATCATCACACCGAGGTAGAGCATGGCCATGTCAGCCCCGGGATTGTCGTCGCCGAGCAGGTAGCCGTTGGACACATGCAGCCAGCGGGCGCCGCCCATCAGCAGCAGATTGTCAGCGAGCTGGACGGTCGCGCCCATACCGATGTGCGTGCGGAAATTGAAGTGCGTGCCGTGTGCCGGATAGCTCTCGTTGCTCTGCATCAGACCGCCGCCGCCTTCCGCATAAAGCGACCATCCTCGGCCGCGCCAGAAGTGTCCGCGGAACAGCACGTCCACCCCGCCGAACACCGACTCGCCTCCCGAAGACCCGCCACGGTCGGCGATGTCCATGTACCCCAGCGCCAGATCCACATTCACTGACACATCATCGAAAAAGTGGTAGCCCACCCCGACGTGCCCCGTGTACAGCTCGCCGGCCGTGTCACCCAGTGCCGCCGAGCCATAGGTCTGAAACACCCAGCTTCCCTGCGCGAAAGGATCACCGTTCGCGCCGTCGCCGCCGGCGCTGCTGCCATCGCTGTCCGACAGTGCCAGAACCCAGGACGATGGCTCGCCGTCCACCAGCTCCGTCGCCCAAGCCGGCTGCGTCATCAGGCACATCACCAGAAATGTCAACGCAAGGAACGTGGTCACGTATCGCATGGCGGTTCCTCATGTAAAGAGCTCTGGCCGGCCGCGATCCTCATTCTCGGCGCCACCATAGGCTGGCGCATGCGGAACCCACAGCCGCCAACGCAACACTACGACACTCGCACCCGACGATCAACCCCCGCGCGACAACTCCCACCCACCAGCCCCCCGGTCCGCCGGGGGATCGACAACCCATAAGCCACCCCGCCCCATCGCCACCCGCTGCCGTCAGCCTGTGCATCCCGCAGCCGCCCGGCGGTCGGCCAGCACCCGCTGCATCGGATCCGCGATCGCTCCCGGCCTGTCCAACTGCTCGCGCGTCCAGTCCGCCAGCAGCGCGTCCATGCCGTCGGCCAGGTCCGGGCGGTCATCGACCAGGTCGCGCGTCATGTGCGGGTCGGCGGTCATATCGTAGAGCAGCCGCGGGGGAAAGTGTTCGTAGTTATGCGGCCAGTAGGTGCGGAGGAACAGGTGGTCGCGGGTTCGCACGGCCCGCTGGAGTGTATACAGGCCGTGGCCCCATACCAGGTGGTCGCGGTCGAAGTCGCCCCGTCCGCCGTTGCGCAGGTGGCTGGCGAACGACCGTCCGTCGTAGCGTGCGGGTATCTTCCCGCCCGCCAATTCCAGCAGCGTTGCGCTCAGGTCAACGTGGTACAGCATCGAATCGCACCGCGAGCGCGGCGATGTCACACCCGGCCAGTGCACGATCAGCGGAATCCGATGCACCGGCTCATGGGCGCAGACGTGATCCGTGTAGATCCCATGCTCGCCGAACGCGTCGCCGTGGTCCGCGCTGATGATGATCGCCGTCTCGTCGAGCACGCCCTGGCGATCGAGTTCCTCAAGCACCTGGCCCACGTGATGATCGGTGTAGTGAATCTCCGTGTCGTAGCCGCGGATCGTCTTCTCAAAGTCAGCACGCGTCTCGATCGTGTCAGGCATCAGTGGCGTGGGGCTCGGCCCGCCCAGGTGCTGGCTGGCGGCGGTGAATGATCCGCGAAGTTGCGCCA
>CAZUUQ010000172.1:0-3402 GCA_964622625.1 uncultured Phycisphaeraceae bacterium
GCGAGACTCGCCAGTTCGCTGCGTTCGCTGCGGGCGAGGGTGACGTGCCCCACCAGGCCGCTGCCCTTGAGCTGCTCGACGACATACGACAGGCCGTTGCTCGACGAATCGAGGTACGGGTTGTCGATCTGCCCGACGTCGCCGGTGAGCACGATCTTGGTGCCTTCACCCACGCGACTGACGATGGTGCGCGTCTCGTGCGGCGTGAGGTTCTGGGCCTCGTCGATGATGATGAACTGGTTGGGGATGCTGCGGCCGCGGATGTAGGTCAGCGGTTCGAGCACCACCTTGCCGGAGTTGACCATCTCGTTGATGCGCTGCTCCGGTGTGCGGCTCTCGGCATGCTGCGATCCCCCGCCGCGGGTGCTGAAGAGGTACGCGAGGTTGTCGAAGATCGGCTGCATCCAGGCCGAAAGTTTTTCGTCCTTGTCGCCGGGCAGGTAGCCGATGTCGCGGCCCAGGGGCATGATGGGCCGGGCCACCAGCAGCTTGTCGTAGCGCTGCTCGCTGATGACCTTGGCCATGCCCGCCGCCAGGGCCAGCAGGGTCTTGCCCGTGCCGGCCGAGCCCAGCAGCGTGATGAGCTTGACCTCGTCGTCCAGCAGCAGGTCCAGGGCCATGGTCTGCTGCACGTTGCGGGCCATGATGCCGAACACCGGCTTGCGCGGACCGTGGATGGGAATGAGCTGACCGGTGTCCGCCAGCCGCCGACCCAGGCCGGTGTGCGAATCGTCCGCCAGGTCGCGAAGCTGCACGAACTGATTGGCCACGATCTCGATGTCGTGCTTCTCCCCGCGGTCGTCTTCACGCACGAGATACGGCCGCAGGCGCTCCACCTCGAGGAACTTTTCCTTGTACAGATCGTCGATCAGCTCGCCGGGCACGGTGAGCGTCTCGTATCCGTCATAGAGCAGATCGGGGTTGACCTTCTGGGCCTCGAAGTCCTCGGTGTGGATGCCCAGCGAATCGCTCTTGATGCGGACGTTGACATCCTTGCTGATGAGGATGGTCCGCCGCCCCTCGCTCTGGAGCTGCAGGGCCACGCCGATGATGCGGTTGTCCGGCTTGTCCTCGGCGATCCAGGTCGGGCGGTTTTCCGGACTGAACACCACGCGGACGCGCCCGCCGTTGCCGTTCCAGGGCACGCCCTCGGTGAGTCGGCCCTGCGTGCGCAGGCGGTCGAGGTGGCGGATGGTCTGGCGGGCGTTGCGGCCGACGTCGTCGTTCTGCTTCTTGAACTTGTCCAGCTCCTCGAGGACGGTGAAGGGGATCACCACCTCGTTGTCGCCGAACATGAACAGCGACGCGGCATTGTGCAGCAGGACATTGGTGTCCAGGACGAAGCACTTGGCCGGGTCATGTGACGGTTCGGGCTTGTCGCTCAAAGCTGATTCTCCAACCGCCGGCGCCGTGAATGGCGCGGCCGACGGCCTGCCCTATGGTATATCGGCCATTCCTACGCCCGACCGCAACCCACGGTTCGGGCAGCGGACTGACCCGTGGGTAAGATGCCTGCTTCTGCCGTTTCGCCCGCTGGGTTCGGATCATGGAGCCTTCCGATGCTTCGCCACATGTGCTTTGCAGTCCTGTCTCTGCCCTTTCTGCTCGGTGGGGGCCCGACCCCAGCGGCGGACCCGTTGCCGCCGGCGTCCCAGAACCGCGGGCTGATCGCCCTGCCCCGGGAAAATGGCCGTGTTTTCCTGTCATGGCGATTCTTCCCGGACGATCATGACGACACACTGTTCCGCATTTACCGCGCCGCCGACCCCGCCGGGCCGTTCACCCTCGTCGCCGAGACGCCCTGGACCAGTTACCTCGATGCCGGCCCCGACGGACAGGGCCTGACCGTGGACCAGCCCGTCCACTACCACGTCCGCGTCGTGCTCGACGGCCGCGCGACCGCCGCGTCGGAAACGTTCGCCGTCACGCCCCAGGCCGAAGCGGCCGACGGCATTCCCCTGACCACGGACATCGAGCCGGAGGTCCGCACCGTGGACGCCCGCCGCCACGTCGACCGCTGCGTGCCAGCCGACCTGGACGGCGACGGCGTGCTCGACTACGTCATCATCTCGCCCAAGAATTATGTGGACCCCTATTACTGGAAGCCCAGCGTCGAGACGCTCAAGCTCCGCGCCATCAACGGCCGCAGCGGACAGGTCATGTGGGTTTTTGACATGGGCCCGGGCATCGAACAGGGCGTGTGGTACTCGCCGTTTGTCGCCTACGACCTCGACGGCGACGGCCGGGCCGAAGTCGTCACACGAACGCTGCCGAAGCCCGTGTTCGGCCAGGCGAAGGACGGCCTGAAAGTCCGCGGCGGAATGGAGTACCTGACCGTGCTCGACGGGATGAGCGGAGAGGTGCGCGCAACCGCCGCGTGGCCGCGCCGCACGGGATACAGCGGATACAACCACTTCAACCGTCACCTGCTGGCCATCGCCTATCTCGACGGCAAGCGCCCGGCCATTCTCGTCAACCGCGGTACCTACATCACCGGCAAGTGGGAGGCCTGGCATTTCGACACCACCGATGAAGGCCCGCAACTCATGCGGCTCTGGGCCTGGAGCACGCTCGACGAAGGCATGGGCAAGTATGCCGGCAGCGGCGGGCACGCGACCCTCGTGGCCGACATCGACGGCGACGGCAAGGACGAGTTCTTCTGGGGCTGCGTCTGCTTCGACGGCGACGGCGACGCCGCACGCGTCAAGTGGGCCGTCTGGGCCCCCGGCCATGAAGACGCGTACACCATCGGACACGTCGACCACGTCGGCTTCGGCATGGTCCGCCCCGACCTGGCCGGGCCGCAGGTCTACTACGTGACCGAGCACCAGAATGCGGCCGCTCTCTACGGCTGGAATGAACCCGACCACCGCAAGGGCGCGGTCCTCGTCGAACCCGACGGCACGCCGCACTGGATCTACAGCGGGGCCAAAAGCCTCGAAGCCGCCGGCGTCGCCGACGTCATCGACGATCCCGACTCCCCCGGCTGGGAAATCCACTACTGCGAGTCCGACGGCTCGCTGCGCCGCCTCTGCCGCAGCGACGGGACCGTCATCGAAGAAGACTTCCACATGCCCAAGACGATCCAGTGGGATGGCGGCCCGACGCTTCAGATCATTTCCCCCAACGGTGAGATCTACAACTACGGCCAGCCGCCGCACTACAAGATGGGCGACCACGCGTGGATCACCATGTGCATCGGCGATTTCGTCGGCGACTTCCGCGAGGAGATGGTCGCGCGCCAGCCCGACGGCTCACTGAAAATCCTGGTCAACACCACGCCCATCGAGGAGCGCCGCCCCTCGCCGCTGTTCGAGCGGACGTATCGTCTGTCCCTGGCGGCCTACGGCTCAGGCTACGTCGGCCTGCCGGCGCGCGGCGGGCGGACGTGGATGCTGACCG
>CAZUUQ010000173.1:0-3276 GCA_964622625.1 uncultured Phycisphaeraceae bacterium
GCTCGACGGCCTGAAACAGGAAATCCGCCGGCGGCTGGGCCGCAATCCGCACGCGGGCGACAAGCCGACGCCCCCGTCCTCGCCATGAGGCGTCATCGCTTGCACGCCCGCCGCCCCTGTCCGTACCATGGCCCGCGCACCGTTCGTGTGCGCGAGGCTGCGCGGGGCGATCCACTGGTCCGGAGGTGAAACATGTTGCTGGCAAAGCCGCGGGTTGGCGGTCTGCGTCTGGTGATGATGGGCACGGTGTTTGCGTTGCTGTTCACGGCTTCGGGCCGGGCGGCGGGACAGGCAGGGGCTGTGCTGGTGCTCGACACCCGGCCGGCCGACGAAGGCGAATGGTTCGACAGCGGGGTGCTGCTGCGCGAAGTGCTGCGCCAGGCGCTGCTGGTTGCGGCCCGCGACGAGTTGGGTCTGGCGACGCGCGACACCGCCTTGGGCGAACCGACCATCGCGGGTCGACCGGTGATGAACCTGCGCGTCCATGCCGTGCGCGGCGATCGCTGCCGGCTGACACTGCTGACGCGCGGTGATGGCGACGAACGCGAGCAGCAGATGCGGCTTGCGGACATCGTGTGGCAGCCCCAGGATCCGGCCGACGCGTGGCAGCGGCTTTTAGAAGCTGCGGAGGCGCATTCACGCACGGAGATGGTCAAGCTGCTGCGTCGCGCGCGTTTCGAAGGCCAGGGGAACGGGGTGGCTGATGAGCGGCAGTTGCCCGCCGCACTGGAATCGCTGCTGGGTCGCATGGACCTGTTCAGTCAGTTCGAAGCGGCGCGGGCGGCCCACACGGTGATGCGTGAGAGCGGCGAATCACCGGCGATGCTGGGCGCGCTGGTGCGGGCGTATGCGAACCTGGCGATGCTGACCGATCGCTTCTGGTCACCCATGCACAAAGCGATGGGGGGCCGTTCGCTGCTGTACGCGCAGCGCTGGGCGGTCCGCGAACCGGAGCGGCCAGAGCCGCTGTGGCACCGGGCATACGCGTGGTCGGCCGTGGGCGTGCCGCTGGCGGCGCAGCGCGATCTTGAAGCGGCGGATGTCCTTGCGGGTGAAGTGCGGATCGATGAGCCGACGTGGCTGCCGCTGCTGCGCCTGGCGGTGGCCGGCGATTACGCGGGTATGTGGGCGAGCATGGATCGAGGTGAAGCGAACGCGGCCCTGGCGGGTGTGCTGGCAGTGTGGACGGTCGAGCATCACGCGGGCCAGAGCCTGACAGTGTCGGTGACGAGCCGGGCGCGGCAGGCGGCGCCTCAATGTCTCTGGCTGGTGGACGTGATGGCGGGCGCGGCGGGCGTGAGGCTCGGCCATCAGGTGACGATGGAGGGTCCGGAACTGCTGGCCGCGATGCTGCGTGAGCGGCTGGGAGAGATGGCGGGTTTGCCGACCACGGTGCGGCAGCATTTGCCGCAGCGGCACGAGGATTATCGCCGAGCCCGCACGCGGCACGCGCTCGCAACCGCTCTGATCGACGCCACGCGCGAGGCCGACGCGCAGCAGACCGACATGGCGACGTCGGACTTCGGCGCATCGGGTGTGAGCTGGGCGGTGCTGGGCACGATGATCGACGAGGTGAATGTCGTACAGATCGCCCGACGGCTGCATTTTGAGGCCCATGACCTGGCCTGGGGCCGGGAGGCGGTGCGCGATTTCACCGAGCATGTTCTGCCGGCCGTACAGCACCACCGCTACGCCGCCTACTTCAACAGCCACACGCTCGACCTGCCACGGCAGCGCGACGAGGCGGCCGCGTTGTTCCGCGCCATCGACGCCCCGGACATCGGCAACTATGCGCAGTATCTGTTCTGGCGCGCCGGCGGGCTGGGCCTGACCGACACCATCGCCCCGCTCTGGAATCGTCGCCTCCGCAACACCGACGCAACCGAACGCGATCTGTGGGCGGCAACAGAAATATGGAGCAACGCCGAGGGGCAGCGCTGGCTGATGGGCTGGCTGCGCGGCATCGGACCGGATCGCCCGACGACCGTGCGGATGCTCCTGCATCACGCCCCGACCGAGGAAATCGACGCCCATCTCGACCAGTGGATGCGAGATTACCGCGAACATCCAGCCGTCCTCGAAGCCCTCGTGGCCGTCCTGCTGCAACGCGACCGCGAAGCCGACGCCATCGACCTGCTCGAACACTGGATCACCATCGCGCCCGAGAGCGAGCCGATCGAACGACTGGCGGATATCCACGCAAAGCGGGGCGACGACGCGCTCTGGCTGACGACCATGCAACGCCGCCTCGCTTTCCCCGACCACAGCCTCGCCCACGCGCGGACGCGTGACCGGATCGCGTGGCACCACATGCGGCGAGGTGATTTTGAAGCCGCCCTGCCGTGGGCGCGGGAGGCGGCCCAATCATGGTCCGGCTGGTCCATGAGCACGCTGGCGGTCTGCTGTGAAGGGCTGGGCCGGCTCGACGAGGCGGAGCAGTGGGTGGCCCGTGTGTCGCAACGTTACGAAGCGTCGGCGCTGAATTGGTACGTGTGGTGCCGGCGCACCGGTCACGGCGATGTGAAGGCGGCGGCGGCTTACGCGGCCGAACATCTGGCGGCCGTGCGCGACGGCGATCAGGCTTATGCGCTGGATGACGCGGATCGCATCAGCGTGCAGCTTTACGACGGCGACATGCGATCCGTCGCGGCCGCGGCGGAGGCGGCGTATACAAGCCCCAAGGAACTGTGGTACGGGCTGATGGCGGCGACGGTGTGCCAGCAGTTGGGCGACACGGAGCGGCGCGACGCATTGATGGCGCGCCTGCTGGCGGATTGTGAGAGCAACCAGTGGAAGCGTTGCGTGGAGATGTTCAACGCCGTCGCCGCGGCGTGGGCGGGTGACGCCGACGCCCTGCCGATCGACGGCTGCGGCGAACTGGCCGTCCGCACCGGCACGGACATGCAGCACTGGTCGAAACTCATGCTCGCCGACGCCCTGTGGCGGCTGGAGCGAACCGAAGAAGCGACGGCCCTGCTGGCCGAGGTGCTGCAGCAGACGCGGCCCAACTGGGTCGGCTACCACTGGGCGTGGAAACTGGCTGAGTCGATGGCCCTCGACCCGCGCCAGGTGCGTGGCTGGCCGGACGTCGCGCCGGCGACAACCGCGCCCGCTGAGCTGTGATGCGTCCTGTGAGTACGTCAAGTATCCTTGTCCGCATGGCCGTGGGCCGCGTCGCATCGTCGCGCATCTGGTCCGCTGCGACATGTCCTGCCGATATGCGGAGACCGCCCCATGCCTGAAGCCGATGGCCGACCGACGATGGACGAGTACTTC
>CAZUUQ010000174.1:0-3255 GCA_964622625.1 uncultured Phycisphaeraceae bacterium
GGCTGTTGACGTTGTCGTTGTAGGCCCAGCCCTCGTTGCCGGTGTTGTAGGGCGGGTCGATGTAGATGCACTTGACCTGTCCGGCGTAGTAGGGCAGCAGGGCTTTGAGGGCTTCGAGGTTGTCGCCCTGAACGAGCAGGTTGCCGGCGTCGGGGTCGCCGGCGGAGAGCGCGGGGTCGCATTGCAGCAGGCGGAAGGGCACCTGGTGATGGTGGTTGACGACGGCCTGCTTGCCGATCCAGTCGAGCGTGGGCATTCGCGCGGCATCCGATGGCTTGTGGTGAAGCGTGAGGATACCGGATGGCTGGCGGCCGCGCCAGGATGGGCCGCTGCCGCGTCGCCGGCCGCGCTGCCATGTCCCGATCGCGATGGGAAGGCGCGATCTCTTTGCTGAACTTTTAGGCATGCGAGGGGGATCCATCGGGTTGTCGATGAATTTTCAGGCAGGCTGGATTGGGGGGACTTTATCGTAAGTCTGCTATTTCTATGTAATTGCGCATTCTCCTGCGCATGGCACGCTTTTTGGATAGAGGTTTTGCTGTTGGTTCCCCGGCGCGGTGGCTGCGCCGACGCGACGAGCGACCGGGCCGTCGCGGGGATGGGGGCCATGTCGTGGTTTGCGGCTGTCGATCAGGCGGGGCCAACACAGGAGGCAAGAGGTGATGCGCAGAGCCCGGAGATTGCGGTTGTGGTCGTGTGTGGGAGCGGCGGCGTGGCTTATGGTCTCGGCCGGGCCGGCCTGGGGGCAGGACAACGCGGTCAATCCCGGCATCACCGCCTGGATGCTCACGTCCACCGCCCTGGTGCTGCTGATGATTCCCGGCCTGGCGATGTTCTATGGCGGCCTGGTGCGCACCAAGAATGTGCTGGGCACGATGATGCACAGTTTCGCGGCGATGGCGATCGTCGGCGTGCTGTGGGGCGTGGTGGGTTATGCCATGGCCTTCGGCCCCAACGTCCTGGGCGGCTGGACGGGGTGGGATCCGCAGCTTCTGTTTCTGGACCGTCTTGACACGCCGCACCCCATGAACGGCACGACGATACCGGAGTGGGTGTTCGCGATGTTCCAGGGCAAGTTCGCGATCATCACGCCGGCCCTGATCGCCGGGGCGTTGGCCGAGCGCGTGCGCTTCCGGGGCTACTGCGTGTTCATCGCGCTGTGGAGCCTGGTGGTCTACAACCCGCTGTGCCACTGGGTGTGGGCCGGCGACGGTTTCCTTTTCAAGATGGGGGCTGTGGACTTCGCGGGCGGAACGGTGGTGCACATCAGCGCGGGGATCAGCGCTCTGGTGGGGGCGATATACCTCGGATCCCGTCGCGGCTATCCGGCCACGGCCATGCAGCCCAACAACCTGGTGATGACCATGATGGGCGCGGGCCTGCTGTGGGTGGGCTGGTTCGGGTTCAATGCCGGCAGTTCGGTCAACAGCAACGACGTGACGGCCCGGGCGCTGACGGTCACGCAGATGGCCGCGGCCAGCGGCGCGCTGGCCTGGATGCTGATCGAAGGGCTGCACTACCGCAAGGCCACCAGCCTGGGTCTGTGTTCGGGCATCCTGGCCGGTCTGGTGGCGATCACGCCGGCGGCCGGGGTGGTGAACGTCCACGGGGCCATCGCCCTGGGCGCGCTGGCGTCGCTGGTCTGCTATTTCGCGATCATTCTCAAGAGCAGGCTGGGCTACGACGACAGCCTGGACGTGTTCGGCATCCACGGGGTGGCGGGCATCATCGGGGCGGTGGGCCTGACCTTCTTCCTGCGGCCGGCGACGGTCGTGGACTTCCAGGAGGGTGATCCCGCCTGGACGCTGCTGGGCCAGTTGCAGATCCAGGCCACGGCGGTGGGCATCGCGCTGGCGTATGCGGCCGTGATGTCTCTGGTGCTGATCGTGCTGGTGGACAAGACGCTGGGCATGCGCCTGGATGAGAAACGTGAAATGGCGGGCATGGACCACAGCCTGCATGGAGAGCAGGGTTACGGCCTGCTGAATCTGAATTGATGGGATCGGCGCGGCCCCGGACCGCCCGCGGAGGCAGGGCGGGCATCCGCTCACGCACCGAGCGAACATGAACAGACCCCGTCACAACGGACTCGAAAAGCCATGAAGCTGATCACCGCGATCATTCAACCGGACAAGCTCGACGATGTGCGCGACGCCCTGATCAAGGCGGAGATCACCCGCATCACGGTCAGCCGCTGCACCGGTCACGGCCGGCAGGAAGGCGAAGAGGTCTACCGGGGCCAGGCTGTCGTGCCCAACCTGCACGCGAAGGTGCGCCTGGACATCGCCTGCAACGAACAATTCGTGGAAGTCACGGTGGCGGCGATCCTCAAGGCCGCCCGACATGGCCACGGTGAAATCGGGGACGGCAAGATCTTCATCACGCCCCTGGAAGAGTGCATCCGCATCCGCACCGAGGAACGCGGGGGCAAGGCGATCTGAAGCCGGCGCGCTGTCGGCGGCATCCTTGCGCAGCGCGGACCAGGCCGGACGCTGTCGGTTTGATCCCGGTCGCCGGCGTGCATCCTCGCGCACAGTTCAAGAAAAGGTGATTCGCTGCGATCCTCGCGAGGTTGCGGGCGTCATCAGCGGCTATTAGACTCGTGCTGTCTGCTGAGGTTCGCACGTGTTGCCGGCGTTTCTGATCCCGGTTCCAAACGGGGCGTCCGGCATCACGGAGCCGTGCCGGCACGGGAATTTCATGTGCGAAATTCGATGACGCGTGGTCCAGTCCGGGTTCGCCATTCCTCCAGCCCAAGGGGTTAAGGTCATGACAAGTCGCAATGCTATCGGTCCGTGGTCGGCATACGGCCGGCGTTCGCTGGTCGGCGCGTCACTGGCGGCCACTTTCATGCTGGGCGCGGGACCGGTCCTGGCAGTGGACGTGGCCTGGGACAACGACGCCGACCCCGACACCAACTGGACCACCGACGCCAACTGGGACGGCGACACCGCCCCGACTGACGATGCGACCACGGACACGGCTGTGTTCGGCGTCAAGGGCGTGCTCAACGATCCGACGCTCGATACCGACCGTTCCGTGGCCGGCGTCAACTTCACCGATGTGGGCTGGTCGCTCAACGGCGGCAGCACACTGACCGTCGGGGCCGGGGGCATTGACTCGGCCGGCGCGGGCACGAACGCGATCGACGGCGGCGTGAGCATCCTCATGGCCGACGATTCGACGTGGACGGCCGGCGCGGGCAACACGCTGAACGTCGGCGGCGCCGTGAACAACGGCGGCAACACGCTGACG
>CAZUUQ010000175.1:0-3185 GCA_964622625.1 uncultured Phycisphaeraceae bacterium
CTGCGTTCGGCGATGCGTGACAGCGGCAGATTCGTGGTGTCCATCAGATGCTTGGCCTTCTCGATGCGCACCCGGCGGATCTCAGCCGCCGGCGAGCGCCCCAGCACGGTGCGGAATCGCTTCTCCAGTTGGCGCCGCGAGATAGTCAGATGGTCGAGAATGTCCTCCACGCCGATCTGCCGATGCGCGTTCTCCGCGATGTAGCGCAAGGCGTCGGCCACATTCCGGTCTTCGATCGCCAGCACGTCCGAGGACTGCCGCACCACCACGCCCTGCGGCGGCAGTGCCGTGCGCCTGGCCTCCACCACCTCGCCCTTCATCAGGCGATGCAGCAGGGACGCGGCCTCGAAGCCGATGCGCTCGGCCGATACGGCGACGCTCGACAGCGGCACCGGGCTGGTCTCGCAAACCAGCTCATCGTTGTCCACGCCCACGACCGCGACATCCTCCGGCACGCGCAGGCCGATGGCGAGCGCCGCCGAGACCACCAGCCTCGCCCAGTGATCGTGCGCCGCGAACACCCCCAGCGGCAGCGGGCCGCGCCGCAGCAGTCGGCTCAGATCGCCCAAGCCCCGGCCGCCCGCTTCGTGGACAAAGATGGGCGGACCCTGACCCGCGCTTTCGACGGCCGCCACAAAGCCCGTCCGGCGCTGCGACACGTACCAGCCGGATGACGGCCCGCTGAAGGCCAGGTGCTTCAGGCCGCGGCTGCGCAGATGTTCCACCGCACAGGCCGCCACCGCCCAGTGGTCGCTGCACACCGTGGGCATCGGGTATTCATCGAAGGTGTCGGAGACGTTCACGGCCGGCAGACGCATGGCCTGGATCTGTGCGATGGCCTCGCGCCGGGTGGCCTGCACCACGATCCCATCGACGTGACTGATGTTCCGAAGGACTTCGGCCACGCTCACCTCAGGCGACAGGCCGATGTTCCAGCCGCCCGCGACCTTCGCGTAATTCACCGCGCCCTTGGCCACGCCGCGGCCATAGGCCAGCCCCGTCTCCGCCGCGATGAGGATCGAATATGTCCGCATATAAGCCAAGGCGCTCGCACGCAGCGCCATCCAACATCGCGATCCCTGCGATCACCCTGGATTTAAGGTGATCTCTACCGCACATCGGCCCAGGTCGATGCGGCCGCCAAGACCCGCATGCGCAAAACGGAGATTGTGTTTCGCAAGCCCGCCTTGTTCGGCCGCAATGCCGCGTTACGCTCACAGACAGATGCGCACAGGTAGGTGTGTACGTCTATTCCGCACGCGTTCGAGCATTGTAGTTTAGGTGGCTGGCCCGCAATGTAAAGTCGATCGTACTGGTTCAAGGACAGGCGAACCGTCGACCGCCACAAGCCAACGCCGCATCCCGGCCCGCGGCGAAGACCGCTTCCACCCCGGAAGCGGTCTTGTTTTTTTATGGTCGTCCACCTTTTTATCTTGGCGGCCGTTCTGGCGCTGGTATGCTGCACCTGGAGAAGTTGTGAATATGACCGCCTTCCGTTCGCCGTCCGGCCGTGGCGGGTTGTGTGTTCTGGGCGCCTGCCTGTTGGCGGCGTTCGCATCGCCCGCGCCGGCAGCTATTGAAACCCTCCAGGTGCCCGAGACCCTTGCCGCCACGAAGGCGCGCCTCGCCGCCGGCCAGCAGGCCAACATCCTCATCCTCGGCGATTCCCTGTCTTTCGAAGGCATGGGCTGGGCAAGCTGGGTGCCGACATTCCGCGACCTGATGCGGCAGCAGTACGGCGATGCAGGGCACGGCTACCAGTCGTTCAATCATCTGCTGGGCGGCACGGTCGTGGATGGCGGGGACATCATCGGTAGCGGCGTGAATGTCGATCTGCCGCCCTGGCGGGCGCTTGACGGCCTGTGGATCGGGTTGGCGTCGCCGGGCACCACCGCGAACTTCACAGCATTCGCCGATCACGTTGAACTGCATTACCACGTTGGGCCGGACGGCGGCATAGCCGAGGTGCGCGACGGTGCCGGAACCCTGCTGACCACGCTCAACGGCTATGCCCCGCAACCCGGCGCGGCCGCATGGACGCACACATTCAGCTCCGGGAATCACACGCTGCGCATAGAGTCGATCACGTCAGGCGCCTTCTCCATTCTGGGCTACAACAACCTCGCGCCCGATCCTGGCGCCGGCGGCGTGCGCGTTCACCGCGCCAGCAACAGCGGCTGGAACACGACGAACTACGCCCGCCGCGACGGCAGCTTCGATGACCAGATGGCCCTGCTGGAAACCGACCTGGTCATCATCATGCTCGGACAGAACGAATGGAACGGAGGCGGGCCCGCGTTTGAAAGCCGACTGTCGAACATCGTCCGCCGCGCACAGGCGGTCGGGGCGGACGTGCTGCTGCTGGGCAGCTACAACTCCTCACGCTGGTACCTGCCTTCGGTCATGGACAGCCAGCAGCGCGTGGCCGAGGCGCTGGACGCGGGCTTCGTCAACCTCTACGCCACTGCTGGCACGCGCGCCGAATGGCTGTCCAACGGCTACCTGTACCACGACAACCTGCACTTTTCGCCGGATGGAGCTGAATACATGGCCCATTTCGTTTTCGACGCCTTCGTGAGCGACGGCCGGTCCGTCTATCCCTGGCTGCTGGGCGACATGAACGATGACGGCGAATTCGGTGCCGCAGACATCGACCCGTGGGTTCTGGCGATGGTCAACCCGGCAGCCTATGACGCGGCCTACGACCGCGTCTGGGCCCGGCGGAGCGGCGATTTCAACGGCGACGGGCTGATCAACACAGAAGATATCAACCATCTTGTCGCCCATCTGGCGGCCATTGGGAGCCCCGCGGTGATCCCCGAGCCCGCCTCAGTCGCCGCATGGGCCGGGGCCATGGTGCTCGGATTCCCCCGCCGCCAGCGCCCCGCTGTACCGTGAGTTGAAGCGGCATCCTTGTCGCGCGTCCGGCAAAGTTTTGTGCGCAAATCGACCTAGGAGCGGCATGGTTCTTGGTGTAGGGTTATGCTGGCCGGGCGGGGCGTTGTTGCGCACCAGTCCTGCCCTGAAGCGTTTGGTCGTTCGGGGGGATCACCCATCGGGACGATGGAAGCCGCATTTTCTGATTCGCATCGGCCCGTTATCGCGAGGAGAAGCGAAATGAAAGTTCAATCGTTGCTGGCTGCGACAGTCGGTGCCGCGCTCCTGTCCGCAAACGCCTGGGCCGC
>CAZUUQ010000176.1:0-3130 GCA_964622625.1 uncultured Phycisphaeraceae bacterium
GCCAGCTTGGCGGTGACCGACACGGTGACTCCCTCTTCCAGCGGCTCGCTGCGGCTGAAGTTGGTGATGCTGAAGTCGCCCAGCGGCCCTTCGGCGCCCGAGGCGTCGCGTGCGCCGGTGAGCACCGCCAGGCGAATGGTTCCGGCGCTGAGGAACGCGGTCTTGACCGCCTCGAAGCCCGCGTCGCCCGGCTGCCAGAGCATCTCGAACTCGGCGGTGCACTCGCGCAGCGTCGGCGCGGTGGCCCGCCAGCCCGCGTTGGCGCGGGTGGTCACGTCGGCCTCACCGGCTTCGAGGGTGAGGGTGACGTCGCGGACGTTGCCCATCTCATCGAGTGCGCTGAGGGCCGCCCCGGCCGCGCCCTGGTAA
Source organism: uncultured Phycisphaeraceae bacterium (assembly GCA_964622625.1). Taxonomy (GTDB): domain Bacteria; phylum Planctomycetota; class Phycisphaerae; order Phycisphaerales; family Phycisphaeraceae; genus CAZCWM01. Next base: position 370 of record CAZUUQ010000176.1, read on the forward strand.
ATCTTGGCGTTCATGCCCAGCAGGAAGGTTTGGGACATTGTGAGAACTCCGAATGGCCGCCCGATGGCCGGGGTTACTTGCGGGTGATGCTGTCGCGCCACATGGCCGCCAGCAGGGGTATTTGCTTCTCGAAGGCCGGACCCATGAACGGACGCGGCCGATAGCGCACCTGTCTGCGCGCCTGTCGCCGTCCGGTGCGTCGCGTCAGCGTCGCCACGCCGCCGTGCTCCAGCAGGGATGGGGCCTGAGCCGTAGCCGGGGTGCGTCCCCGCTGGTCCAGTCGCGCCGGGCCGATCACCACACTGCGGGCCTGCGTGTCGTAGCCGAAGAAGATGAAGCGTTTGAGCAGACCCGTGTGCGAACTGGGCGGCGAGCCGGGCGGCGCGGAGCTGCGACGCTTGCGGATCGACGAGCGGGCTGCGCGACGCACGAAGGCACCGAACTTCGACAGCACCTTGCGCGTGGTCGCGTCCATGCGGTCGATCACCGCCTTGCGATCGAAGAACACACGCTTGACGTCCAGATTGATCATGACCGCAATCTCAAGGCCGCACGCCGCTCACACCTCACGCTCATCAAGCCAGGCGGGTCAGCACCGTGGCGTAGCGCCGCCCGCGAATCTCCTCGACGATTACGCCGCTGCCCACACTCACCGACGCGGGCAAAGCCTCCTGCAGACGCAGCAGCGTGCCGCCGCCGCCTGCCGGGGCAGCCGGGGCAGCAGCGACGATGCGTGTGGCGAACAACTGGTCGGGCAGACGAAGCAGTTGACCGGCCAGGTTCGACGCCTCGCCCCGGTAGTCCGGCAACGTCACCACGATCTGGTCAGCGGCGATCACGGCCGTGACGGTCGCCGCCGTCGCGTCGGTCATGTGGTTCATGGCGGTCTGCACCTTCGTCAGCAGAGAATCGATGTCCGACAGGGCGATGGCCAGTTGATCGCTGTCCACGGCGCTGAACGGTGCGTAGGGCCCGATGAAGGCCGGGCCCTGCGGATCACGCGGCCGCCAGATCTGGTCGAATTGCAGATTGACCGCCGCGTTCAGCTCCGTATTGACTTGCAGCGGCGATTGGTCGTCGATCAGCTCGCGCCCATGCGTGGCCACGGGATCGCTCAACGCTGCTGCCCACGCGTCGGCGTCGTAACCCTTGAGCGGGTCGGCGCTGTCCTGCAGGCGGCGGTAGGCGTTGGCCACCAGGCTGTCGGCGTGATTGCGGATGCACAGTCGGACGATCAGTCCGTCGCGGCACTGGTTGTCGAAGATGCAGTGCACATAGCGAACCGCCTCGTTGTTCACGTCGTCACCGTTCTCGACGCGGTTATCGATCACCACCCGGCGCGTGCCGGTGTTGCGCATGACGATCTGCGTGTGGTAGCTGCGCTGCCAGTTGATCCGCTGACCTTCGGGATCGGCGTTGCGACAGAACCCACGAATTTGACCACCGCCGCTGGCGTCGCTGAAGTCGGCGTCGATCACGCCGTTGAGGCACCAGCCGCCCGTCCGCGCCCCGTGCAGCGCCAGGGCCGTGCTGGTGCGCAGCCGGTAGTGCGGGTTGATCCGCACCACGCCCGGGGTCCAGATCTCGCAGGTGGTGTCCTCGCCCATCGACTCGAACACGTCGTCGACGATGAAGATGCGCTGACTGGCCAGCGTTGAACCCGCATCGCGTCCGGCGACCATCGACGCGCCCCACGTCGAGGGACGGCGGCAGCGGTACAGCCCGTCGCTTCGACCGGGCACCGTGCGGCAACCCCACAGCACGATCAGCCGAAGGGGGTTGTCGGGCGAAGTTGATCCGTGGCTCTGGAAGGCTGTGCCGCCGCTGGTGTAGGCCACACTCGTGGGCAGGCCGCCGTAGGGCACATGGCACTGATGGCAGATCCACTCCTGGTCGCCGTGGGTGATGTAGTTGTTGAAAATCCCCGTGGGACTGCCGATGGCGAAACCCGCAGTGCAATCGATGAAGGTGACGATGCCCCCGCTGGCCGACCCGGCCGCCGCGTACTGGGCCAGCGGGTGGGCGCTGGAGTAGTAGACCTCGCAGTTGGAGACCACCACCGCCTGCGAGCCGGTCACCGACGTCTTGATGCCGTAGTTCTGGTTGAGCGCATTGGCCGGGTTCATGCCCCAGCCGTCGCAGCGGATCGAGTCGATGCGGCAGCCGTCGCCGGTCACCAGCACACCGTCCACATCGTTGCTCAGCGCATACTCAAGGTTGACGGCGTTGGGATCGGCGCCGATGTTGATGTGCAGCTCGCCGCCGGCAGCATCGTAGAACCAGGTGTTGGCGTTCGCCCCGACCTCCGTCGCGCTGGCCGCGCGGTGGATCGGCGTCAGGCGGTCGGCCACCTTCCGCACCCAGGCGACCGTCGACGCTTCGGCCAGCCTGTAGTGGTTGCCCGATACCTGCGTCCACGCTGATCCGGCGGGAACCTGCTGGGTAAAATTGGAGAATAGCGGCCGGTCACCCGTGCCGTAGGCCCCGACCGTGACGTAATTCTTGCTGATGCTCAGCCCCGACGCCTCATGCCACCGCCCACCACGCTGAAAGAGCAGCGCCAGGCCGCCATCGGCCTGCGGCCAGGCGTCGTGGACGGTCTGTGCCTTGGCGAGGGTCTTGAAGGGCGCGTCGATCGACCCGTCGCCCGTCTCGTCGTCGCCCGCTGTGGCGTCGAAGTGATAGACCGTCGCCCGCTCGATGGGGCACTCGGCCAGGCGCTTGCGCAGCAGGTCGAAGTACCAGCGCCGGAAGGCGAAGG
>CAZUUQ010000177.1:0-3057 GCA_964622625.1 uncultured Phycisphaeraceae bacterium
GGCAAGAAGCGGCGTGTCGTCGGCGGGCGCGGGGTCGGATTGTTTTACCCTCCTGCCGCCGGCCACTAGAATGATGCGCAATGAGTAAGAGCACGACGCAAAAACCTGTGCTTGAAACCGTCGAGCCGATCGGCAACCGCGTGCTGATCCGCAAGGACGAGGACAAGAAGCAGACCCGCAGCGGCATCCACCTGCCGGACAAGATCGAGATTCCCACGCTCACGGGGCGCATCGTCGCGGTGTCGGCCCAGGTGGAGCACGACGAGGATTACCCGATCCAGCAGTACGACCGCGTGCTGTTCAACCCGAAGGAGGCGATCCCGGTCGACTTCGAGGGTGACAACCGGCTTTTCGTGGTGCCGGTGGAAAACATCGTGGCGGTCTTTCGCCGGGCGGGCGAATAGATCCTGCGGCCACCGGCCGACTTCGCCGCCGCCCTTCCCCTCTGATACGGACGCACCCGGATGGCCCGACGCAGCGCGTTCTGGAAAACATCGGCCGTCCTGCTTCGCTTCAAGCCGCAGCTTGCCGGGGCGGCGGTGGGCGTGGGCATCTCGGCTTTGAGCTTCGGCGCGGGGCTGGGCCTGACCGTGCCGCTGGTCAATCTGTTCTTCAAGGACGGGCAGAATCTGCCGACGATCGTCGAGCGGTATCTGGGCGATCCGAAGCGCTGGCAGTGGTTGCAGGAGGTGTCGGCCTGGCTGGTTCCGCGGCTGCCGGAGGAGCCGTTTTACGGCCTGCTGCTGACGTTCGCCGCGCTGGTGGTGTTGTCGATCATCGGGGCGTTCGGGCGGTATCTGCATGAGCTTCTGTCGATCAGCGTGGCGTTGAAGGCGGCGCTGATCTGGCGCGAGCGGTTGTTCTGTCGGCTGCTGCACGCGCCGCTGGCGTATACGCTGGAGTACGGCGTGGCCGACCACAAGAGTCGGCTGATTGTGGATGTGACGCATCTTTTGCGCGCTTACCGCGCCATTCTGTCAACGGCTGTGCGGCAGATCGTCACCAGCCTGGCGGCTGTCGTCATCGCGTTCATGGCCAACTGGATGCTGACGGTCATGGCCCTGCTTGGCACGCCGGTGATCGCGATCCTTCTCAACCGCTTCGGTCGCGTGATCCGCCGCGCCACGCGACGGCTGCTTCAGCAGCACGGCCGGCTGCTGGGGGTGCTCAGCGAGACGTTTTCGGCCACGCCGGTGGTCAAGGCGTACAGCGCCGAGGGTTTCGAGCGCCGCCGCTTTCGCCAGGTCAATCGCCAGGTGCTGAACGAACAGATGCGGGCCCGCCAGGCCGACGCCCTCTCCTCGCCGGTGATCGACACGGTGACGCTGACGGGCGTACTGGCCGTCGCGGCCGCCGCCGGCTGGTACGTGTTCGTGCAGAATCCCGATGCGGATCGCAGCCTGTTCACCCTGGCGGTGGTTTCGTTGATCGGCGCCGGCCTGAGCATCAAGCCGCTGACGAGGCTGAACAACCATCTCAAGGAGGCCGAGGCCGCGGCTGAGCGCATTCTTCATGCCGCGTCCCTGCCGATTGAACCGATCGAGCCGGCCGTGCGCGCGGCGCAGCCGGCGCCACCGCGGCATCAGCGCGACGTGATTTTCGAGCATGTCACCTTCCGCTACCCCGGGCAGGAGCCGCACGAGCGGCCGGCGGTCAATGACGTGAGCATGCGCGTGGAGCACGGCCAGACCGTGGCCATCGTCGGCGGCAACGGCTCGGGCAAGACGACGCTGCTGCACATGCTGCCCCGCCTCCTGGAGCCGCAGACCGGGCGTGTGCTGATCGACAGCGTGGATATCGCCGGCGTGAACCTGCGGGCTTTGCGCGAGCAGATGGCGATCGTCACGCAGCAGTCGGTCCTGTTTCAGGGGACGATCGCGAACAATATCGCCTACGGCCGCGCCTGGGAGCCGCGAGAGAAGATCGTCGCCGCCGCCCGGGCCGCCTTTGCCGACGAGTTCATCACCGCCCTGCCGCGCGGCTATGACACCGTGCTGGGCGAGCACGGCTCGGGCCTGTCCGGCGGCCAGCGGCAGCGCCTGTGCATCGCCCGCGCCATTCTGCGCGATCCGGCGATTCTGATTCTCGACGAAGCCACCAGCCAGATCGACGCCGACTCGGAGGCGAAGATCAACCAGGCCGTCCGCCGCTTCCGCCAGGGCCGCACCGTCTTCGTCATCGCCCACCGCCTGAGCACGGTGATCGACGCCGACCGGATCGCGGTCATGCACGACGGCCGCATCGTCGACCAGGGCACGCACGATGATCTGCTGGCCCGCAGCGAGCATTACCGCCTGCTGGCGCAGCACCAGCTTCAGGCGGCCAGGCCCGCGTCCGCGCCGGAGATGGCGATATGAGCCGCGCCCGACACACCCGCGGATTCACCCTCATCGAACTGCTGGTGGTCATCTCAATCGTCGGCCTGCTCATCGGCATGCTGCTGCCCGCTCTGGGCGCCGCCCGTCACTCGGCCCGCCTTACCGCCTGCGCCAGCAACCTCAAGCAGATCGGCACCGCCATCCACGCCTACGCCGGCCGCCACCAGGGCAGAATCCCCGTCGGACCCGACGCCGCCTTCGCACAGATGGCCAACAGCCAGATCTGGGCGCCCCCCGGCACCCACGTCGGTCTGGGACTCCTGCTGCAAAGCGACCTGTCCGACCCCACCGTCCTCTTCTGCCCGGGTGACGACACCAACGATCCGGTCGAGGAACTCGATAAACTCAATCGCGGCGACCCCAACGAAATGGCATTCAGCTCCTATCTCTACCGCCAGCTTCACGCGGCCACCGGACACCAGCTCGAAGACCTGGGCGAAAGCGCGCCCGGCCTGCCCGCCACCGCTCTGGCCATGGATTCCAACAGCCTCGGCCCGGAAACGTTCAATCTCCACCGCACCAACCACGACGCCCGGCGTGTGAACATCCTCTTCACCGACGGGGCGGTGCGCGGCTTCGCCAACGACGACGGCCGCTTCAACCTGCGGGGGCAGGATTTCGCGACGTTTCCCGGCTCGATGGCGAGCCTGATCCAGCGGCTCGATGACATTCTCCGCAC
>CAZUUQ010000178.1:0-3051 GCA_964622625.1 uncultured Phycisphaeraceae bacterium
AAAGCGGGCGACCGGGATCGAACCGGCAACATTCAGCTTGGAAGGCTGACGCTCTACCAATTGAGCTACGCCCGCGTCGGCTGGCGATTGTAACGGCGGCGGCTTGCGTGCCCAAACCCTGCCGTGTCGCCATCGGCCTTTGTCCTGCCGCGGCCGTCGCCCGGTGTCGCACCGGTCCATGGACAACGTGATAAGTTAACGCCCGCTCTCTGCAGCCCGCGCGTCCGGGCATGGAGTCCACCCGTGAGCCACCCCCTGCAGCAATCCTTTGACATCATCCGCCGACACGTCTGCCGCGACTACGAGCAGATGTATCGCGAACCTGGTGAGGCCATCAAGCACCCATTCCTCACCCCCGGCAGCGCCCAGTATCCCGACATTCTCTGGGACTGGGACTCATGGCTCAGCGATGTCGCCCTGCGTCAGGTGCTCGCGGAAGTCAACGACCCGCGGGCCAACAAGAAAGCCCTGCCCTACGAGCGCGGCTGCGTACTCAACTATCTCGAACATCACGGCCTGGCCGGCTGGGTGCCGATCACGCTCAACCGCCACGGCCCCTGGCCGCCCGAGCCCACCTTCGCCCAGAACATGCACAAGCCCTGCCTCGCCCAGCACGCGGCCTTCCTTGTCAAGCAGGACGGCGGCGACGCCTCGTGGCTGCGCGTGCCCTTCTACAACCTCCAGACCTTTCTCAACACCTACCGCAACCACCATCGCCATCCGTGCGGCCTGTACTTCTGGCAGACCGACTGCGCCATCGGCGTCGACAACGATCCCTGCACCTACTTCCGCCCCCCGCGAAGCTCCGGCTCGATCTACCTCAACTGCCTGATGTACCGTGAACTGCTCGCGGCCGCGTACCTGGCCGAACAGCTCAACCTCGGCGAAGTGGCCGCCCACTTCCGCAAGGATGCCGACGACCTCAAGGCCGCGGTGCAGGAGTACTGCTGGGACCCGTGGCTGGGCTTCTTCTACAGCGTCGATCTCAACCTGCTGCCCGTGCCCGTGTACACCGGCGAACAGCTTCATCACGGCCAGCCGCGCGACTGGCCCTGCCTGATCCAGCGCATCGGCGTGTGGTCCGGCTTCCTCGCCCTCTGGGCCGGCATCGCCACGCCGCAGCAGGCGCGGCGCGTCGTCGACGAGCACTACCGCGACGAGAAGACCTTCAACTGCCCCGCCGGCGTACGCACCCTCTCCCGCATGGAGAAGATGTACAACGTCCGCGCCTCGGGCAATCCCTCGTCCTGGCTCGGCCCGGTCTGGGGCGTGGCCAACTACCTCACCTTCCGCGGGTTCGTGCGTTACGGCCTCGACGACGAGGCCCGCGACCTGGCCGAGAAAACCGTCCGCCTCTTCGCCAGCGACCTGCAGCGCCACGGCGCCCTGCATGAGTACTACCAGCCCGACAACGGCGAGCCGATCCTCAACCCCGGATTCCAGAACTGGAACTATCTGGTGCTGAACATGATCCGCTGGCTCGAAGGCCGCCCTGTCATTGAGGAGTTCTGAGCGCCGTCGCAGCGCTGCCCGCCTACAATCCACCATGCCGCGCGATGTCACGCCGGCGCGGAGTCCATCCATGCTGCGCGGCGTTCTCGTGCTGGCCGCTTTCCTGGCCGCCACTTTCGTGGCTGCGGGCATCGGCTCGCGGTTCATGCCCGGACCGTGGTACCAGACGCTCGAGAAACCCTGGTTCACGCCGCCGTCGTGGGTGTTCGGGCCGGTGTGGACGTTTCTTTATGTCGCCATGGCGACGGCTGGCTGGCTGGCGTGGCGCAAGGCCGGATGGGCCGGCGCGGCCGTACCGCTGACTTTCTTCGGCGTGCACCTGATCTTCAACGCCGCGTGGTCCTGGCTGTTCTTCGGCCTGCAGCGGCCGGGACTGGCGCTGGTCGACCTGGTCATCCTGTGGACCATGATCGCCGCCATGGTCGTGACCGTGCGGCCGATCCATCTCGGCGCGGCGGGCCTGTGGCTGGTCTACCTGGTCTGGGTCAGCTTTGCCGGCCTGCTCAACGCCGCGATCTGGTGGCTCAACCGCTGATGCGAGGCCTGCGCCGCGCCGCATCCATTGCGCGCCCGCGGGCGGCACAGGGTAGACTTCCTCCACCGCCTCGTTCACGAATCTGCCGACCATGTGTGCCCGTCCCGACCGGAATCCCGACAGCGATGGCGATGACGATGCATCATCGTCGGCCGACCGCGCGTCCATGGACCTCCCGGCCCATGCGCTGCGGACGCTGCTGGCCGCGCCTTTCTCCGCCGCCCCCGCCGCCGGCCGGGGGCGGGCCTTCGGCGTGGACTATCAGTGCCTCGACCTGCCCGACGGCTCGACGCTCTACGTCACCGCCCACGGCTGGCCGCTGCTGGATCACCTCATGCCCGGCCGATGGTACGAGCACCGCCTCTTCGCCGACCAGGGCGAGAGGCTGTCGGGCGGGACGGGCAACGTCTACCGCGTGCCGACGCGGGGCCTGGCCGGGCGGCCGCGCGATCTGGTCGTGAAGTTCTCCCGCTTCGCCCAGGAAGTGCCTCTCCATGTGATGTCCACGTTCCTGCACGCTGTCGACCAGGCCGCACGCGACAACGCCGCGTTCAACAGCCCGTTCGAGGAGTTCGGCCACATCGCAGCGCTGCGGCAGCGCTCGCGGCAGACGGCCCTGGGCCGCGTGTGGACCAAGCGTCCGCTGGCGATCTACCGTCCGGCCGGGCGGTTCCCCCTCTGGCAACTGGGCCGGACCACCGGCCGCTTCGCCGCCTACGACTACGCCCACGGCCGCAATCAGGACTTCGAGCAGCGCACGCACAGCCCCGCCCGCGCTATTACGCTGGAGATCGACCGGGACTACATCCTGCTCTTCGGCTGGGTCGACGGGGCCGATGCCGAGCAGATGTTCGAACGCAATCTGCTGAGCATCGACGATCTCAAGGCCATGACGCAGCGTGTGGAGACGCACCTCGCGGCAGCGGGCTTCCGCGTACTCGACCACAAGCCCAAGCACTTCATCCTGCGCCAGCGTCCCGACGGCTCGCTCCTTCGCCGCCGCG
>CAZUUQ010000179.1:0-2983 GCA_964622625.1 uncultured Phycisphaeraceae bacterium
TCGGCCACCGCGATCAATCAACAGCAAGACCGGTCAGAAAATGCGATTGCCCTGGGCATTGATGGCATCATCAAGGAAGATCGGCTTGGGCTGGATACGATCTATCTGCAGGCCAAACGGTACACCGATCAGCCCGTGAGTCGCCCCGCCATTCAGGCCTTTGTCGGCGCTCTGCAAGGGGTGCGGGCGCGCAAGGGCATCTTCATCACCACCTCACGGTTCGCGGCCCCTGCCGTGGAATACACCAGCAGCATCGACACCAAAGTCGTCCTGATCGACGGCCGGCAACTGGCCGAGTACATGATCGACTTCAACCTCGGTGTCACACCAATGAGCACCTTCGAGATCAAGCGGATCGATTCCGATTACTTCGAACAGGCTTGAAGTGAAGGAAGAAACGGCGGGTTTCGCTCCGCTCTACCCGCCCTACAGGGCTACTCACTCGCATCCCCACCCCCCGCCTGGGCCTGGTGGCTGTGATACACCTCGGCATACGACGGCATGTGTTCGATGAAGAGCTGGGCGGTGCCCGGGCCGGCGGGGTTGCGCCAGTCGGACAGCAGTTCGCAGGCGATGGCGAACCAGGTGCCCATCGTCGCGCCCGCGTCGGCCATGCGCATCAGGGCCGCCTGCTGCGTGTCGGCGTTCATCGAGCCGGACGCGTCGACCACGACGTACACCTCGTAGCCCGCGTCCAGGGCTGACAGCGCGGCAAAGGCCACGCACACGTCGGTCGTGATCCCGGACATGACGATCTTGCGCCGGCCGGTCTTCTCGATCGCGGCGACGAAGTCGGCGTTGTCCCATGCGTTGATCTGGCCCGGGCGCGAGATGAGCGGCGCGTCGGGCAGCAGCTCCAGCACCTGCGGCAGGAACGGGCCGTTGGGGCCGTCCTCGGCACTGGTGGTGATGACCGACGGCACGCCGTGCAGCTTGGCCGTCTTGGCCAGGGCGATCACCATGCTCTTGAACTCGGTCGCCCGGGCGTTGTGGACCAGGTTCATCAGGCCGGTCTGATGGTCAATGAACGCGAAGACGCAGTTGTCCGGCGTAAGCCGCTCACGCCGCCCGCCGGGCGCCCAGGTCGGGTTGGCCGTATTGGTTGCCGGAGCTTGTGCAGCCGGGGTAGCCGGGGTTTGCGCGTAGGCTGTCAGCGATTCGCCCTGCCGCGCGATGAACATGCCCGCGACAATCCCGAACGCAGCCAGCAGCACCCCTGACGAAACGTGTCGAGCAGTCATGACAAGCCCCTTTGAGAAGTGTTGTGAAGCCTGGCCCGCCCGCACAGGGGCGGTCCGAATACCCCCATTGTAGCCCCGCCGCCCCCATTCCAGCCCCCGAAACCCGGACCCCGGACCCCGAAAAAAATTCTTCCCCACCAACTTGACAGACCAGTCTGTCTATGCGATAGTACCGGTATGGACACCGCCACTCCCGGAATCACCGCCGCCCGTTCGCCCGTGCAGGAGCGGATCATGGCCGCGGCTGCGGACCTGTTCTATCGCCAGGGCTACCGGGCCACGGGCATCAACCAGGTCATCGCCGAATCGGGCGTGGCCAAGGCCTCGTTCTACGACCACTTCCCGTCCAAGGACGACCTGCTCTACGCCTACCTCCAGCAGACGGCCCGCAACGAGCTGGCCGAGATCCGCAAGCTGCTGGACGCCGCCCCGACCGCCCGCGACCGCTTCTTCGCCCCGCTGCGGATGCTGATTCCCTGGTTCGAATCGAGCCGATACCGCGGCTGCCCGTTCCAGAACATCCTCGGCGAGGCCCCGCCCGACGACCCGCGCGTCCGCGAGGTGGCCCGCAACTACCACGAGACGATCCGCACCGTCATCCGCGGCCTGACAGCCGAACTGGCGCGGGCTGAGAAGCGGCTCAAAAATATGAGCACCCTGAACATCGACGAGGTGACCGACACCTACCTTATCCTGCTCGAGGGAGCCATCCCCCTGGCTGTCGCCTACCAGGACGCCTGGCCGGTGCATCACGCCATCGCCACGCTGGACGCTCGCCTCAAGGCCGGGTGACCGTTTTTTTACGCAGTATGACAGACATACCGGTCTGTCTTTTAAGACCAAACCGTATCGGAATCACACGGAGCAACACCACCACGAAAGGAGACCCGTCATGTGTATCGCCTGTGCCACCGCCATCGACACCACCCGCCAGGACGCCTTCGCCGACCGCCTGCTCCAGATGCTCAACAACGGCGTCACGAGCCTCATGGTCTCGCTGGGCCACCGCGCCGGCCTGTTCGACGCCATGGCCGACGGGATGGCGCGGACCAGTGACCAGCTTGCCCAGGAGACCGGCCTGCACGAGCGCTACGTCCGCGAGTGGCTCGGCGGCATGGTGGCGGCCCGCATCGTCGAACGCGATCCCGACACCGCCACCCACCGCCTGCCGCCCGAACATGCCGCGTCGCTCACCCGCAGCTCCCCCACCGGCAACATGGCCGCGTTCGCGCAGTACGTGTCGGTCCTCGGCTCGGTCGAGGACCAGGTGCTCGAGTGCTTCCGCCGCGGCGGGGGCGTGCCCTACTCGGCCTACCCGCGCTTCCACGACGTGATGGAAGAAGACAGCGGCCAATCGATCGTGCCCATCATCGTCGACCAGGCCGTGCCCATGATCGCCGGCCTGCACGAGCGCCTGACCGAAGGCATCGACGTGCTGGACATCGGTTGCGGCCGCGGCCGGGCGCTGATGCAGCTCGCCCGCGCCTATCCCGATAGCCGCTTCGTCGGCTACGACCTGAGCGAGACCGCGATCGCCCATGCGCGTCAACTGGCCCATGAGACCGGGCTGATGAACATCCACTTCGCCGTCCGCGACCTGACCGACTGGCACGAGCCGCGGGCGTTCGACTGGATCACCGCGCTCGACGCCATTCACGACCAGGCCCGGCCCGACAAGGTGCTGGCCGCGATCCGCACCGCCCTGCGCGACGGCGGCGTGTTCCTCATGCAGGACATCGACG
>CAZUUQ010000180.1:0-2933 GCA_964622625.1 uncultured Phycisphaeraceae bacterium
CCGTCGAACCGATCCACGCCGCCGGCTGCGGGGTGATCGAATATATGCTGCGCGCCCGGGGCCTGCGGGACCAGTCTGTCGAACAGTACGGCATGTGAAGGGCGGGCGCATCAAAGGCCTATGCGATCGGTTGTTATGCGGCGAGCCGGTGGGTAGCTTGCCGCGGACGGGGCAGGAACATCCGTGAGCGCCTCCGGCAGACGCGCCGCGATCGGGTGGTCATTTCGCCAATGGAGCAGCGACAACATGAAACAGCACGAACGTGGTCAGCGGGCACTGCGCATGGTCTTCGGTCTGGCGATCTGGAGCGGTGTGGCGCTAGCCGTAACAGCATCGCCCGCATCGCAGCGGCTTGTACAGGAGGGAGCCGCGCTGCTGGAGCGGCATCAGGCGACCGCGGCGCTTGAGAAGTTTGACCAGGCGATGGCGGCGGATCCCACGGACGCGCAGGCGGCCTTTTTCACTGCCGCGGCGCTCAACCATCTGGGGCGCTTCGATGAAGCGCTGGCACATCTGAATCGCGGTGCAACGTCTGGTTCGGCGCATCTGGAAGCCGATTTCCACCGCGGCTGGGCCCTCATGCGCCTGGGTGAATATGAGCAGGCGATCATCGCCCTGACGCGCTATGAGCAGGCCAGTCCGGGGCGCGGACAGACCAGCGAGTTTCTGGGTCGCTGCCATCTGGCCCTGGGGCGACTGAACGAGGCCCAGCAGCACTTCGAGCAGGCGGTCGCGCGCGATCCTCGCTTGGAGTCTACGGCCGCCCTGGGCCTGGCGGAGATCGCCATGCGTCGCGGACGGCAGGAGCAGGGCGCCGCGCACCTGAACACGGCCGCCGGCGTTGCGGACGGCAACCCCGCCTCCCGCGCGATGCGCCTGGATTTGCAGTCAGTGACGGCGGCGGAACTCACGCGGCCGGCCACGGGGGCTGAAAAGCCGTGGCATCTGGCGATGTCCTTCGGCGGCGGATACAGCAGCAACGTCATCGGCCTGCCCGACACCTTCGCTCTGCCGGCCGACATCACCAATCGCAGCGCACCCTTCATGAGCTTCGGGTTCGACGGCAGCTATGACGTCCACCGCGGTGAGCGCGACGTCGTGACCCTCGGTTACGTGCTCGAGTCCGAACTCTACGAACGCAGCGCCGACACCGGTGACCGTGTCGACCAGGGCTGGTATGTCGATTACCAGCACCAGTGCACCGACGCCCTGACCGTCGGCCTGACGGTGGGGGACTCCTTCCTGATTCTCGACGGCGACAGTTTCCGCAACAGCATCATGGTGCGGCCGTCGCTGCTGTATCAGGTCAACGACCACCTGGCGGCCGAGCTGGCTTACGCTTTCACCACCAGCGATTACTACTTCCCCACGCCCGCGGTCTCCGATCGTGATAACGACGCCCACAGCGTTCAGATCACCGGCTTTCTTCGCGTACCCGAGACGCAACTGGACCTTCAGGCCGGTTACACCTTCACGACTTTCGACGCCGACGGCTCGGATTACGACGGCGATCTGCACGCGGTGAGCCTGGGGGCGGCCCACCCGCTGCTGTGCCGGATCGACGGGCGGATCATGTGGACGCACGTGTTCTTCGAGTCGGACAACAACCAGAGCTTTCTGGGCTTCGCCGGCCGGCGCAGCGACGACATCGACTACCTGACGGTCCGTCTGACGCGGCCGATCGGCGCCCATGCCACCTTGTATGTGCAATACGACCTGACGCTGGCCAATTCGACCGTGCCGACCTTCGAGTACGACCAGAGCGTGATCGGAGCCGGCATTGTGTTCAGCTATTGATCGCGCCGCGACGCGCGAACCTGTGAAAGGAAGTCCGATGATGAAACACCGATGCGGGCGCTTCGCCCTGGCGCTTCTGCTGGGACTGTGCGTGGTCTTCGCGACGGCAAAGCCCGCCGCCGCCCAGGTTAGTTCGCGGCAGTTCCTGCGCGAGGCCTGGCCGACGTGGCAGTTGGCCACGAGCCATTCGCTGGTGCGCGGGTACATCATGTATCGCCAGGTGCAGTTGATGGCCCAGATCGTGCAGATCAACCGGTTCACGCTGGCGACGCTCGGCATCGACTGGCGCCTGTCCGACACGGATCAGGCGGGCGGCGGCGGCGACCCCGGGACGGCGGCCGAGCCTCCGGCCGATCCGGCCGAGATGGTCGAGGCGCGGGCGTATCAGTTCGCGTCGTTCTATCAGTCCCTCAGCGATCTGACCCTGCAGGTGACGCTGGCCGCCCTTGGGGCGCGACAGGATGTGGGCGTTCTCAGTCAGCCGCGCATCGCAACGGTCAGCGGAGGGCGCGGGTACATCCTCGCCGGCCGCGATGTCCCGTTGATCTCGAATCTGCCGGTGTTCCCCATGCAGGGGGCCGACGCGGCGATCGGCACGATCGACACCGGCCTTCAGCTTGACGTGCAGCCCATCATCACCGCCGACCGCCGCTATGTGACCCTGCACGTCAATCCATCCATCACACTCAATCTGAATCTGGCGGCCGCGGGACAGGGCGATGGAGCCGGCTCGGTGCAACTGCCGCCGCTCGGCCTGCGATCCGTGTCCACCACGGTGTCGGTGCCCGACGGCGGCACGCTGCTGCTCGGCGGCCAGCAGTTGACCACGCGGTCCGAAGGCGACAGCGGCGTACCCCTGCTGTCAAAGATTCCGCTGCTCGGCCAACTCTTCGGGCAGGACAGGGCCGCTCGTGACCAGCGAACGCTGCTGATCCTGGTCAAGCCGACAATCATCATTCAGGAAGAGGAACCGGGCGGCGCGGTTGCATCCCAGGGTGGAGATGTCGGGCACGCGGATCATGCGGCCGCACTGGCCGAGGCGGATGCCGCACAACTCCTGCGGGCGGCCGAGCGCGCCCGTCAGCGTGACGCGGCCGCGCCCGGTCACGGCTGGGGTGGTCTGGCCGACGCCCTCG
>CAZUUQ010000181.1:0-2830 GCA_964622625.1 uncultured Phycisphaeraceae bacterium
GGCGCGCGTCGTCGCCGCGCCGGATCACCTGCCGCCGAATCCTGTTGTCGGCCCCGATGACCAGATCGACGTAGAGATCATCCAGCCGCGCACGGATGGTGATGACCTGCGAATCATCGATCTGCATGGAAAGTTCCGGCACCATCGCATCACTCCGCACACGTGGTGTGCAACACAAGCACCGCACCGGCGATAAGCCGGCCCTGGAACACCCCTGGTTGAGGCGCGGGACAATCCCCCTCATAGGCGTGGGCGATCACCACCGTACTGGCGCACAGATCGCCGCTGTAGCGGCCCACGAACACGGGCGAGTGTGGTCCAGCGGAGCCGAAGAAATTGTTGGTGCTCATCACCAGCCATGCGCCGTCACTGCCGCACCGGCCTTCGGTCTGCAGCCAGTAGAACCCTTCACTGAAAATCCCGCCCACACATGGCCCGTCGTTGTTGTCGTGATTCTTGACCGGCAACAAGTCCCAGAACCGCGGCTGCCAGCCGCATTCGGGCGTTGACGGGACGAAGCCCGGCGCGTCCTCGTTGGCTCCCACGTTCCCAGCCCAGACCCACTGTCCGACCTCCTGGTACGGTTCAAAGCCGGCCCGCACCTGCAGGTCAATCGGGCCGGGCTGCGTCATCGCCTTGGGCCAGGTCCCAGGATTGACAGTGCTCCGCATCCAGCAGCACGGCTCATAGTTGAGCGTGCCGTGGACGTGAATTGAGGCATTGGAAAATGGTACGTCCGGATCAGGTTTACACCGGCACAGGCAACCACACGGCAGCGGCACGACCACATTGACCGCGCTCGCCATGCGATCGCGCATCGGCGACTGCACGTAATCATGCATCGGTGAAGCGAGCGCGTCGGTCATGGCTGGGCCTCCTGGTCGACCTGCGCCCATGCGCGGGCGGCGTTGTTGGTGTCGATCAGCCGCACCAGCGTGACCGGATCATCGCCGTGGCTTGCCGCATGGCCGCTGATCAGCGCCGCCGCCTGGATCACCGCGCCCACGAAGTAAGGCGGTACGATCACCTGGTCCTCGTCCTGGCCGTCGGCGGATTTCACACGGGATTCGGCGTCGGCGTAGGTGTAGCTGTAAATCACGCCGTCGATCGTGTGGGACTCACCGTCCCACGGGGTTCGCTGCAGTTCCCAGGGTCGGGCGACCTCGACGTCCGTCTCGCCCTCCGCTTGGCCATCCCAATCGCGGCAGGCCAGGTAGTCGTCGTGGATCGCCGTGATGATCATCTGTCGCACACCCCCTCCAGCTCCCCCGGCTGGCGTGTGCCCCAGGCTCACCAGGGCCCACTGCGTGCCAGTGCCCGAAGCAATCCAGAGGATGCGGGCCGATCCGGCGGCGCTGCTGAGCAACTGCGTCGCGTCGCCGTCGGCGACGTCGGCATAGGTGTGCGATGCGTCGGCGACGTTGATCCGCGCGACGCTCAGGCCGTCGACGACGGCCGGGCCGATCGCGCCGCTGGCCAGCGGCTGCTGGACAACGGCGAAGCGACCTTCATGCGTGCCCGCCGCCGGGGTCGAGCCGCTGAAGGCGGGTTGATTCTGGAAGCTGGCGAGGTTGTCGTCGGGCCCGATGACGGGGCTATCGAGGCCGAGGATGCCGAAGCGCGGGATGTCAGCGCCGCTGTCATTGCGGACGAGGATCGTAGCTGCGTGGTCTGGGCGCGACGCGCGGCCATGCGGTGCGCGTGACCGCAACGACGAAGCGGCCTCGCGGTGCGCCAGGGCCGCGTCGACGAAGGCGTTGTAGGCCCTGGCGGGGATCGCCAGCGGCTCGCCGGATCGGACTTTTTTGAGCGCGTCACCGTTCATGTGTCAGTTACGTGAGCCGGGATGGCCGGAGGGGGGCGGGTCAGCCGGGGTAGCCGGGGGCCGGGGTCAGCCGGGGTGGGGAGCCGGGGTTCATGTGCCGATTCCCAAGTCGCTGAAATCGCCTTCTTCGTAGACCTTTTCGACGTAGGCGGCCACGGGTCGCTGCACGAGGGTTTTGGCGGTCGCGTCTTCAGCGTCTTCGTAGCGCACCCACAGGTATTCCCAGCCCTTCTTGGCGATGGCGGTGATGTCGCCGACGGTGAGATTGGTGCGGTTGGGGCTGGCGGCGAAGTTGAAGCTGATCTCCCAGTCCTCGCCGCTGGGCCCGCCACGCTTGGAACCCGACGCGCCCAGGAACAGGCACTCACCGGCGGCCAATCCCCGGAAGCTGGCGGCGTTCACTTTGCCGGTCAGGTGATAGAGCTTGGCCTTGTACGTGCCGGTGACGTCGTTGTCGTCGAGGATGTGCGTCTCACTGAAGCGGTAGACCGGCACGGTGATGTCCACGCCCTCGACGCCCCCGGCCGTGACGCCGATCGCGCCCTTGTAGTTGGGCGCGGTCTTGCCCGACGGGGCGTAGCTGCCTGCGGTGGCCAGCGACTGGGTGATGTGCTGGGTGCCGCCGCCGGTGTCGAAGCTGTAGACACTGTCACCTGTGGCCGGAAGTGACTGGGTCATGGCGCTGCGTGCATAGGGCACGGTGCCCAGCCAGACGCCGGTGTGCAGTTCCTCGACGCGGGTGGTGCCGCTGTCACGCTTGAGCGCCCCGACGGCCATGGGCGCTGTGGCCAGAAGCTGTGTGCGAGCCTCGGCGTCGTCTTCGGTGCCGCGCACAAGGTAGACCAGCTCGGCCTCGTCGCCGCTGACGGTCCGGCTGCGGTAACGCTCTTCGACGGTGACGGGCATGGGCGCATCCCTCAGATGGGAAAGAGTCGAAGGAAAGTGTTGTTTCTGGTAATCCTCCAGGCCGGACGGCGCATCCTTCTTCCAGAAGGCCTTCAGTCA
>CAZUUQ010000182.1:0-2816 GCA_964622625.1 uncultured Phycisphaeraceae bacterium
GGCGACATGGCGGTTCACTCCCTTGCCGACGTCACGCCTCCACCGGCACGGGCGCGGCGGCGGGTGACGGCGTGGTGAGCGCGTCGAGTTGCGGTTCGAGCCGGCCGCGGACGCGGGGCCAGAGCAGGGCCGCTTCGACGATCATCCAGGCTTCGAGGACCAGCGTCGCGGCGGCGATGGCGATCAGCGGCCAGTTCTTCACCTCGTCGGCGAACCACTGAGGCAACTGCAGCAGCATGGCCCACGCGGGCATGATGAGCATGAAGACCAGCGGCAGCAGCAGGAACCAGACGGGTTTGCGGCGACGCCAGAGGTGGAAGGCGATGACCAGGAACGCCAGCCCGCCGAGCAGTTGATTCGTCGCCCCGAACATGGGCCAGAGGATCAAGCCGCCGCCGCCGGCACTGTCGAACGACCAGCCCGCGCCGGGCGGGGCGGGAGCGGCCAGCAACGCGGCGATGGTAACGGCGAAGAGCGTGGCCCCGTGCTTGTTGCGCAGCAGCGCCAGGGGCGCGTCCCACAGGGCGGCCGGCTGGAACGCTGTCGGACCGGACGCGGCTGCACTGGTGCCGGCGCGCGAGGCCAGCTCCTGCACGACGTAGCGCTGGAGGCGGCAGGCGGTGTCGAGCGTCGTGCCGGCGAAGGAGGCGACGAGCACGCCCATCAGAGCCACGCCGACCGTCGCGGGAATGCCGGCGGCGGCCAGGAAGTTGGCCGCCCCGTCGACGAACGCGCCGACGGTGTTGGCCAGTCCGCCGGACGCGCCCCACGAGGTGTATCTCGCCTCCCACGCGGCGGTGCCGCTCAGCACCGCGCCGTCGGCCGCACGGATGCCCAGGCCCAGACCGGCCACGCAGGCGAGGATCACCAGCGTCGCCAGGAAGCCTTCGGTCAGCATCGCCCCGTAGCCGACGAAGCGGGCATCGGTTTCGCGCGAGAGCTGCTTGCTGCTGGTGCCGCTGGAGACCAGGCAGTGAAAGCCACTGATGGCCCCGCAGGCGATGGTGATGAACAGGAACGGAAAGATGGCCGGCGCGCCGACGGGATGGAAGTCGACCATCGGCGCGACGATGGTCAGCGGCGGCGATGCGGCCCCTTCGACCGGCGGAGCGCCGCCCATCGTCGCCGCCATCACCAGGCCCGCGACGATCAGCCCCAGGGCTGAGATCAGTTGCAGACTGTTGATGTAATCGCGTGGCTGAAGCAGCATCCAGACCGGCAGCACGGAAGCGATGTAGGAGTAGATCAGCAGCACGGCGACCCAGACGATCGTGGGCCAGCTCGCCATCCATTCGTTGATCGCGTGCAGGCCGATGTCATGGCCGCCGACGTGGAAGAAAGTCACGTCACCATAGATGACGCTGAGATACATCAGCGTCAGAGCGATGATCGACGGCAGCAGCAGGCCACGCCCGCGGCGGTGCAGCCACAGGCCGATGAGCACGGCAATGGGAATCTGCACCATGCACGGGAAGATCGCGGCCGGGTACTGGCGGAACACCGCGGCGATGACCAGGCCGAAGATCGCCAGCACAATGGTGAGGGCCATGAACAGCACGAACAGAAACAGCAGTCGCACACGGCGGTTGAGCACACGGCCGGCGATTTCGCCGACGGTCTGGCCGTTGTTGCGCAGGCTCACGACAAGCGAACCCAGGTCATGCACCGCGCCGATGAAAATCGAGCCGAGCACCACCCACAGCAGGGCCGGCAGCCAGCCCCACATGACGGCGATGGCGGGTCCGACGATCGGCCCGGTGCCGGCGATTGAGGTGAAGTGGTGGCCGAATACCACGGACCGGTGAGTGGGCACGTAGTCCGTGTCGTCGCGCAGCCGATGCGACGGGCAGACGGCCGCGGCTGTGAGATTGAAGATGCGCCGCCCCAGCCATCGTCCGTAGGTGTGGTACGCGACGAGAAACGCGACGCCGGCTGCGATGGCGATGAGCAACGTCTGCATGGGCATGACCCGCAATGGCCGGGTCGAGCGGCCCGGCGTGCATGCTGATTGACACGGCAGTATATCGCGAGGGGCGAACGAGCGGCTCAACGCGGCCGCAGTTGCGCGGCCAGGAACGCCTGCACGCGGGCGAAGGTGGTCTGCTGGGCGGCGGTTGTGACGCCGTAGCCGAAGCCGTGATCGACGCCGGGGAGGATGAGCAGCTCGGCATGGTTGCCGTGGGCCCGCAGTCTGTCGCACATGGCCTGGTGGTGGGCGGCGGGGGTGGTGGGGTCGGCGTCGCCGACGATCAGCAGAAACGGCGGCCGTCCGGGGCGGACCCGTTCGAGCGGCGAGGCGGCGGCGTAGGCGTCGGGGAGCTGCTCCACACTGCCGCCCATGAGGCTGTGGAAGATGCCCGGCACGCGGGGGTCGGGCGCGGGTTCGCGCAGGGACAGCACCGCACACAGGGCGACGACGGCCGCGGGGCACGTGGCGGGCGGGCTTCCGTCGGCCAACGCCAGCAGCGTCGCCAGATGTCCGCCGGCCGAAGAGCCGAGTGCGGCCACGCGGGCGGCATCAAAGCCGTACTCCCCTGCCCTGCCGCGCAGAAAGGTCATGGCAGCGCGGACGTCCTCAAGCTGCGCGGGAAACGTCCACCGCGGGACCGAGCGGTAATCGGCCGTCGCGCAGACGTAGCCGAGGCGGCAGAAGTGCTCCATCACACCATGCCACCGCGCCCGCTTGCCGCTGATCCAGCCGCCGCCGTGGATGAAGAGTATCGCGCCGCCGTTGCCTCCCGCGGCGGGGATGAACACATCCATGCGGCGAACGTCGGCATGTTCGTCGCTGTAGGCAACGTCCGTGCGGCGATGGA
>CAZUUQ010000183.1:0-2616 GCA_964622625.1 uncultured Phycisphaeraceae bacterium
TGTTCGTCATCCATGTCCTGGCGGCCGGGGTTGCCGGCCGTGTGGATGTGGCCGATCCACGGCATGGCCTTGCGCAGGTTGCGGATCACGTCGCCTTCCATGATCTGCATGTGATACACGTCGAACAGCAGCTTCACCCGCGGGCTTTGCACCATCTCCATCAGGGCCAGGCCCCAGTCGGTGTGATCGCACTGGTAGCCGGGGTGGTCCACCTTGCTGTTGAGCAGTTCGACGTTGAGGTTGACGCCTTTGTCCTCGGCGTATGGAGCCACGCGGCGCAGCACCTGGGCACATGCGATCGCGCCTTCGTAGTCACTCTGGCCGTCGTTGCGATTGCCCGAAAAGCAGATCAGCCCGGGGATGCCAAGCTTCACCGCCGTCTCGATCGAAGCCTTCAATTCCTTCTCAATGCGGTCGTGGTTGGCCGGCTTGTTCAGTCCGTCCTGCAGCGACTGGTGGCCGCACATGCTGGCGACGACCATGCCGTTGGCCTTGGCTGATTCAACCAGTTGTTCGACCGTCACCCCGTGCAGTTTGGCGTCACGGTGCCAGAGCTCTACGGCCTTGTAGCCGATCTTCGCCGCGGCCTTGAGAATGTCCTCGATGCTCGCGCCTTTGCTCATGAACATCGGGTAGCAGAATGACTGTTTGATGCGCATCGCGTTCTCCGACGGTGGGGGGTAGGGGGGCTGAAAGTCTCGCCAGCCGCGGCCTGGCCGGCCGCAACGGCAGCAGGTTCGCACAACGCGGCCGCTTGTCAAGCACGCATCAGTCTGGCGCCGGCCGCGGCTTGGGCGGAGCCTCGCCGTTACGCCGCTGGCGGAAAAACGCGCGCAGCAGGGCGGCGCCCTCCTCCGCCAGCACGCCGGGGTACACCTCAAGGCGGTGGTTGAATCGCGCGTCGGTGCACAGCGCGTGCAGCGTGCGCACGCAGCCCATCTTCGGGTCATCAGGGCCGTAAAGCAGCCGACTCACGCGCGCGTTGACCAGGGCGCCGGCGCACATCGGACACGGCTCAAGCGTCACGGCGATGCTGCATCCGTCCAGCCGCCACGTGCTCAGCTTTCGCGCCGCCTCGCGCAGGGCCAGCATCTCGGCATGGGCCGTCGGGTCCGCCGCCGCCTCGCGCAGATTATGGGCTTCAGCCAATACCACGTCGCCGCGATAGATCACCGCGCCCACCGGCACCTCGCCCAGCGCTGCCGCCCGCCGCGCCGCACGCAACGCACGGGCCATCATGGCCAGGTCCAGATCGCTCACCCCCTTCGCCATGTCTGCCGCGTCCGTCATCGCACCAGTGTATGTCGCCATTCGCAGCCCTCGCACGCGTAAGGAGCACAGGCATGCTTTCCTATGCCTTGTCGAGCAGGTCGGGGCGGCGCTGGGCCGTGCGCTGACGCGCCTGCTCCCGCCGCCAGGCTTCGATCTGCGCGTGATTGCCGCTGAGCAGTACGTCCGGCACCGGTCGCTGCATCCAAATCTGCGGCCGCGTGTAGTGCGGATAGTCCAGCAGCCCGCCGCTGCCGGCCGCGAAACTCTCGTGATGCGCCGATTCGGCATCACCCAGCACGCCCGGCACAAGACGCACCACCGCGTCGATCAGCACCATCGCCGCCAGCTCCCCGCCGCTGAGCACGTAGTCGCCGATGCTGATCTCCTCGATCGGCGCCAGCGCGTCGATCACCCGCTGGTCGATGCCCTCGTAGTGGCCGGCGATGATCAGCAGCCGCGGCCGCGTCGCCAGCGACTCGACCAGCGGCTGGTGCAGCGGCTGCCCCTGCGGCGTCATGAGAATGCGGGTGGCGGGCACGTCCGGCTCCTGCGCCTCGACGGCCGCGACGGCATCCCAGATCGGCTGGCATTGCATGACCATGCCCGGGCCGCCGCCGAACGGCGGCTTGTCCACCTTCCCGTGCTTGTCACTGCTGTAGGCCCGGATGTCCGTGAGCTGATAGCGCACCAGCGGTGGCTGAAGGCCGGGTTGCGAAGGTTGGAGTGCCGGGTCGGCCGCCCGCTTGAGTATGCTCGAGCCCAGCACGCTCGAGAACATGTCGGGAAACAGCGTCAGAACGTCGATCCGCAAGGCCGGCTCCCGTGTTTCCGGCGCGATCGCCTGCGAAGAACGGCCGCCCGAAGGTCGGTCAGCCCTTGGCCTTGGTGGGCGCTTCAAGCACGCCGGCCCGCTGCAGCAGCGTCCGCACCGTGTCCGATGGCTGCGCCCCCACGCCCAGCCAGTATTTGGCCCGCTCGCCGTTCACGCGCAGAGCCTTGGCCGCGTCCTTCTCAATGGGGTCGAAGAAGCCGATCTCCTCGATCGCCTTGCCGTCGCGGGCTTCACGCTTGTCCATCGCACAGATGCGATAGAAAGGCCGATGGGTTCTGCCGAAACGCTTGAGTCGCAATCTGACCACGTGCCGTCTCCGTCGGGGGTATCGTTGGGCTGCCGTGCGTCGCAGGAGCCGCCGTGCGGGCAAGCCGAGCATTGTAACCGCCGTCGGACGCCCGATCAAACGCATGACACACCGTGTCCAAACCGCTGCCGCAGCCATCCGCTCAGGCCCGATGGATCAGGCTCGATGGTTCAGGCCCGTCGGCGGATCAATGCCAGGGCGCCGA
>CAZUUQ010000184.1:0-2575 GCA_964622625.1 uncultured Phycisphaeraceae bacterium
CCTCCGCGTCTGCGTGGTGAACTTTCGGACGGCCCGGTTGCGACTTGGGGCGGGGTCGAGAATAATGGCGGGTCTGTCCACGAAACGGCCGACCACGGCCCGCGGGCGGCGGCACGGCTTCGGCCGGGGACGCGGACGCGGGCGCATTGAGGGAGCGATCTAGCGATGGCTGACGGAAAAAACGCACTGCTGGGCGATGTACGAGACACCCAGACGTCTCAGAAGTACCTGGCCAATGGCCGCGCTGCCGAGGAGGCGGGCAACCGGCTCAAGGCCATCGAAGCCTACGAGGCCGCATTCACCGCCGACCCCGACGATGCCGACGTCTGCTTCCGGCTGGCGTACAACCTCGACCTCGTCGGCGAGGAGGACGAGGCCATGCACCTCTACGAGCAGTGCGCCCAGCGGCCGCAGCCGCCGCTCAACGCCCTGCTCAACCTCGCGGTGCTTTACGAGGACCGCGGCATGTACGCCCAGGCCGAACGCTGCGTGCGCCAGGTGCTGGCGACGAATCCCAACCACCCGCGGGCGCGGCTTTACGTCAAGGACATCACCGCCAGCCGCGGCATGCTCATTGACGACGACAAGGAGAAGCGCGTCGAGCAGCAGCAGGCGATGCTCGACACGCCCGTGACCGACTTCGATCTTTCCGTGCGGACCCGCAACGCCCTGCGCAAGATGGACGTGCGGACGCTGGGCGATCTGCTGCGCATCACCGAGGCCGAGCTGACAGCCCACCGCAACTTCGGCGAGGCGAGCATGGCCGAGATCAAGGCCATGCTGGCGCAGCGCGGCATGAAGCTCGGCCAGGCGGCCGCCCGACAGCATGACGCCGCCAAGGCCGCGGTCTACGACCAGCTCAAGACCGAGACCGGATCGAGCGACGAAGTGCTCTACCGCGGCATCAACGAGCTGGACCTGAGCGTCCGCTCGCGCAAGGCCCTGGCGCTGCTGGGCGTGGCGACCATCGGCGACCTGTGCCTCAAGACCGAGGCGGAACTCATGGGCATCAAGAACTTCGGCAGCACGAGCCTGGTCGAGATCAAGTCGAAGCTGGCCGAGGTGGGCCTGAGCCTGCGGAAGCTGGACGATTCGTTCGAGGAGTGACGCGTCGGCTCCACGCTGGGCGGCGGTCGACGGGCTGGGTCGCCGCGCGGCGGGCGGCGGCTGGCGGATGCGTGAGCGGACAAAATCTGACGGACCGACGGCGAGCGCGAGCATGACCCGGCGTGTGGTGATCACCGGATTGGGCCCCATCACGGGCCTGGGCGCGGGCATCGACGCGCTGTGGGCCGGCCTGTGCGACCGGCGCAGCGCGATCGGCACCATCACGGCTTTCGACCCCGCGGGCTTCGCCTGCCGCCTGGCGGCCGAAGTGCGCGACTTCAACGTCCGCGACTACGTGCCCAAGAGCTACCGCAAGGCCACGAAGGTGATGGCCCGCGACATCGAGCTGGCGGTGGCGGCGGCGCACCTGGCGGCCCGCGACGCGGCCCTGCGCACCAAAGGCACGCTCAACGGCGAAGCGGAAGAAGCGGGCGGCGATGCGGCATTGTCGTATGCCGGCCCGCGCATGGGAGCGCATATCGGCGCGGGACTGATCGCGGCCGAGCTGAACGAACTGACCGCCGCGCTGGCTGAGGCGGCGGCGGAGGGCGATCCCCACCGCCTCGACCTGCACGCCTGGGGCCGCGCCGGCATGAACCATCTCACGCCGCTGTGGCTGCTCAAGTACCTGCCGAACATGCTGGCCTGCCACGTGACGATCATCCACGACGCGCAGGGGCCGTCGAACACCATCACCTGCGGCGAGGCGTCGGGCGGGCTGTCGATCGGCGAGTCGCTGCGGGTGATTCAACGCGGGCAGGCGGACCTGTGTTTCTGCGGCGGCACGGAGAGCAAGATCAACCCGATGGCGCTGCTGCGCCAGCAGTTGACGGGGCGGCTGAACACGGCCGACAACGAACGACCTGGGCACGCGGTGCGGCCGTATTGCCGCTCGGCCGCGGGCGTCGTGCTGGGCGAAGGCGGGGCGATTGTGATTCTCGAAGCGCTGGACACGGCCCGGCAGCGGTCCGGGGCGCGGATCTATGCGGAGGTCGTGGGTTTCGGCGCGTCGCAGACGGTGAACCCGGCGACGCGCAATCGCGAGCCGGATGTCGAGGGCCGCTCCATCCGCGGAGCGATCGCGGCCGCGTTGCGCGAGGCCGGCGTCGAGCCGCAGCGCATCGACCTGATCGCGCCGTTCGGGTCGGGCATCCCGGCCTACGACCAGGCGGAGGCGGCGGCGCTGCGGGCGGTGTTCGGCCCGCGGCTGGCGGCGATTGCCCTGCTGACCAGCAAGCAGGCGGTGGGCAACTGCGGCGCGGGAGCGGGCGCGATCGACGTGTGTACGGCCGCGCGGGCGCTGGCCGAGCAGCACGCGCCGACCGCGGCCGCGTGCGATCAGCCGCTGGAGGGACTGAACCCCGCGGCCCGGCCGACGGGTGAACTCCAGTACGCGCTGTGTTACAGCACCGGCCTGGGCGGTCAGAACGCGGCCCTGGTGCTCAAACGCTGGACGGCGTAGCCGCGT